>NZ_JBAMDD010000042.1:0-408 GCF_036961565.1 Chitinimonas sp. JJ19 | reverse complement strand
GCGTCTATTACCACTACGACCAAAGCCGCCACCTGATCGCCGAAAGCGACGGGCAGGGGCGCACGGTGAAGGAATACCTCTACCTGGACGAGCTACCGGTAGCACTGGTGTGGGAAGGTCAGCTGTATGCCATCCACCCCGACCACCTAGGCACGCCCCGGCTGGTGACGGACAGCCAGCGGCGAGCGAGGTGGCTGTGGCACAGCGAACCGTTTGGTAGCACCGCACCGCAGGAAGACCCGGAGCAGCTGGGGCTGCCGCTGGAGCTGAACCTGCGGTTTGCGGGTCAGTACCATGATGGGGAGAGCGGGCTGTTCTACAACGGGTTCCGGGATTATGATCCGAGGACGGGCCGGTATATCCAGAGTGATCCGATAGGCTTGGCGGGAGGGCAGTGGTCGACGTATG
>NZ_JBAMDD010000041.1:0-603 GCF_036961565.1 Chitinimonas sp. JJ19 | reverse complement strand
GCCACCACCCGCCAAAGCGGCCTGCGGTGGTGCAGGCATGATCATCATGATGGTGATCGCTGTTGTTGTGACGGTTATACTCAAAGTGCCGATGACGCAGTTCTTTAACTTCATGGGCGCAGCTGCGCCTTATGTCGGAGCAGCAGCGGCAGCGGCAGCAGGTAGCGTGGCAAGCCAGGCGGTCGGCTTGGCGATTGGGGCCATTGACGAGTTTGATTTCAAGGCGGTGGCCAAGAGCGCCCTGACGGCGGGCGTGACGGCAGGTGTCGGTGAGCTCGGTTTCGGGGCCGATATGGCAAGCTTCTTGGGTGTCGATGCCAGTAGTTGGGCCTATCAGGCAATCGCGGCGGCGACGAACACCGCCCTCAGCCAAGGGCTGCTGTCTGCGGTCGGTGCGGGTAGTTTCAGCTGGCGTAACGTTGCCGCAGCGGGTATTGCTGCGCCCGTGGTCGGTGCCATTGGCAAGAGCGATTGGGCAGCCGGCATGGTGGCAGCAGGTCGCGGGTTTGATGTGAACTTCGCTGGCGCCTTGTCGGCCAACTTGGTTCACGTAGCGGTACAGGGCAAGGGTAAGGTGGACTTTGCGGCGGTGGCGGCGAATGC
>NZ_JBAMDD010000040.1:0-785 GCF_036961565.1 Chitinimonas sp. JJ19 | reverse complement strand
TGCGCGGCTCAAGCGGATGCTAGCCAACTCGCTGCTTGAGAACGAGGTCATCAAAGAGGCTCTGCAAAAAAAGTGGTGACCGCACCGGCACGGCGTGAACTGGTGCGGTATATCGCAGAGCATGGCCTGAGCGAGCGTCAAGCGCTGCGTGTGGCGGACATGAGCGCCAGCGCGTTTCGTTATCGACCGAGGAGCGATCGCAACAGCGCCTTGCGCGAGCAGATCATCCTGCTCGCGCAACGACATCGGCGCTACGGCGCCGGCATGATCTACTTGAAGCTTCGGCAGTCCGGCTGGCGGGTGAACCACAAGCGCGTCGACCGGCTCTATGCCCAGGCGGGCTTGCAGGTGCGGCGACGGAAGCGCAAGAAGGTACCGCTGTCGGACCGACAGCCGCTAACTAGGCCAGATGCAGCCAACCAGGTCTGGTCGATGGATTTCGTGTTCGACCGCACGGCCGAGGGGCGGGTGATCAAGTGCCTGACCATCGTCGACGATGCCACCCATGAGTCGATTGCCGTCGTGGCAGAGCGCACCATCGGCGGCTATCCGCTGACCCGAATGCTGGATCGCTTAGGACTGGAGCGTGGCTTGCCGAAGGTCATCCGTACCGACAATGGTAAGGAATTCTGCGGTCGCGCCATGCTGAGCTGGGCGTACCAGCGTGGCGTGCTGCTGCGGCAGATCGAGCCGGGCAAGCCGAATCAGAATGCCTACATCGAGTCGTTCAATGGCCGGTTTCGGGACGAATGTTTGAATGAGCACTGGTTCACTTCCTTGGCTCA
>NZ_JBAMDD010000004.1:0-346007 GCF_036961565.1 Chitinimonas sp. JJ19 | reverse complement strand
CTGGCCGTACGATGCTACGCGCCAATTTGGGGTCGAGCACCTGCGGCAACTTTATGCTTCCCATATGGTTCCATGCTGCACGAAAAGCGGCAACTTTATGGTTCCACACGTGAGAAGCGGGAACCATAAAGCTGCCGTTTTGCGAAAAACGAAGCATAAAGCTGCCAGTCCAATGGCATACGTGCGGCAGAGTGAGGCTTAGGGGGGTAAACCGCTGAAACCGTTGAACGGCCTGGCTCTGAAGCAGATGAGGGGCGGGCGGGAAGATCGACTGTAGTGCCATTTCTTACGGGGCTTGTAAGAAAATACGGCAAAGTGGAAGCATATACTTGCCGTTGCGGCAACTTTATGGTTCCCGTCACAATTAGATCAAGGGCTTGCGAAATTCTGGCGGAAGCGGTGACCGCCTGAATAGTGTCCAATGAAGCCCAAGGATGTCTATAAAGTACAATAAATTCAGTATGTTGTATCGTGTTGTGATTCAGGTTGGTACAATCACGTTCAGTGGAATCTAAGATTTTGTGGCATACCAACTGGCATACCAATTATGGGGGGATAGATCATGGCGGTGCTGACTGATGCCAAGGCTCGAAACATGAAACCGGAGGATCTACCCTTGCCCCACGGAGGTGTGACGGGGCTAACGCTTCATCCTTCTACTACTAGAGGATGTGGCAAATGGGTATTCCGCTTCGTCAGCCCACAAACAGGCAAACGGCGCAACGCCGGCCTGGGCAGTTACCCGGACGTTGGCATTGCCGATGCGGGCAAACTAGCGCGGGCGATGAGAGAGCAGCTTGCCGCAGGGACCGACCCGCTTGAGGCCAGGAAAGCGCTGGCCGAGAAGCCACGTATCCCGACATTCGAAGAAGCGGCAACCATTCTGCACAAGGAATTGCTGCCTGGTTGGAAGAGCTCCAAGCATGGCAAGCAGTGGATATCGACCTTGGTGCAATATGCCTATCCCAAGATCGGCCACAAGCCGGTGGACAGCATTACCCCTGCTGATATTGCCGACGTGCTTCGCCCGATATGGCTGTCTATCGAAGAGACCGCCAGCAGGGTGAAGCAACGGCTGCACGCCGTGATGGCCTGGAGTTGGGCGCGCGGACACTGTAAGGCTAACCCCGTGGATGTCGTAGACTATTTACTGCCGCAGCAACCCAGTAAAGTTGAGCACCAACCGGCTATGCCCTGGCGAGACATCCCCGCATTTGTGCAACAGCACCTCAGGCAGACAATACGAGGGGATGTAACACGACCCATGCTGGAGTTTCTGATACTCACTGCTGCGCGCTCGGGTGAGGTACGGGGAGCGGTGTGGCAAGAGTTCGACCTCAAGGCTGGAGTCTGGATGATCCCTGCTGAACGGATGAAGGCCAAGCAGTTGCATCGCGTACCCCTTTCTCGGCGTGCTTTGGAAATCCTGAGCCAACAGCAAGGACAACACGAAGTACTCGTCTTCCCCTCGCCGCGAGACGCCGTGGCGTTATCCGATATGGCCCTGACTTCGCTCTTGCGTAGGGTTCACGCGCAGAGTGATATACCTGAACGGTTCGCAACGGCTCATGGCTTCCGCTCCAGTTTCCGTGATTGGTGTAGCGAGCAAGGGTATTCCAGAGATCTGGCCGAAAGAGCCTTGGCACATACGGTCAAAAATAAAGTCGAAGCAGCCTACCATCGTACTGATCTACTAGAGCAGCGACGGAAAATGATGGAAGACTGGGCGAAATATGTCACGGGTACAGAGACAGGGACCATGGCTGACGCTTTTGCCCAGTATTCCGGCGGACAAATGAACTATGCTCCCGAGAGGGGCGCTAAGTAAGGAACAAGCTGATGAAAATTGACGTGAACAATCCTGATTTGAGCAAACTGACACTGAATGAGCTCGTCGAGTTGGAGAAGAAACTCGTCGCAGAGATTCCTCACCGCCAAGCCGAAGAGCGCCGCAAAGTGGTGCAAGAACTGAAGCAACTCGCTGTCGACAGGGGATTTGATCTTCACGATCTGATCGGCAGCGCCAAAGCTGTCAAACAGCCTCGTGCGCCAGTGGCTGTCAAATACCGTTCAGGGCCTGGCCAGGAATGGACGGGAAGGGGTCGCAAGCCTGCTTGGGTAGTCGCGCATCTTGCAAGCGGGGGCAAGCTGGAGGACTTGGCTGCCTGAGCCCTGTTTGCATGAAGTGAATCATGCGTGTGGGTAGTCTTTCAGCAACTGACACTTGAGCTTGATGATGGATGCGGCTTGGTTTGAATAGTATTGGCTGCTGCATATTGCCCACGACGCTGATGGCGTCGTGGGCAATATGCAGCACATGTTTTTTGCTCTAACACTTAGCTAGCGCAATCTACGTTTGATCCCGCCCGCAGAAGCTGAGGCAAACTACTACCGGCAACTCTCCCGTCAGGCAGAAGAGCAGGCTACAAAAGCGGCCAGAGTAGGTCTGCTAATTGACCCGGAGTCATTGATGCTATTGAAGAAAGAAAAGGGAAGTACTGATGACTAGCAGGCTTCCCTGAACCCTTGGCGGATTTACGCCATACGCACCGTCACCGGTGTACCCAACTGGGTGAACCGGTTGAGCAAGGCGGGGCGGACTTGCAGTTCGGCCACCTGTCGCTCAAACGTTCGCGCTTTCACCCGTTCACCCAGCAACTTGAAGCGGCGCATCTTGGCTTTGATCAGGCTGCGCCGGTGGTAGCCGTTCCAGCATTGCCAGATCGCTGGGCACAGTCGGCGCATCACACGTAGCACCTCGTTCCGAACTCGCGTGCCGTCGGATGATCGCCTCAGAGAGTTGTGCAACAAAGCCTGTTTGCATTGACAAACAAACACTTGCGTTGAAATACCCTAATCGTATAAATTCGCGCGCTTTGTTTCGTCGTGGCGGCTGGCTTGGGCGCTACGGTACTGATCTAATTACATAAGATTTACTAGGGGAGGGCGTATGCCCACTGCATACGTTGATCTGGTGCGCTCACTGCGCGCGCGCTTATCCATTGCTGGCATCATATTGATGGTGATTTACAGCTCAGCATGGGCCAATCAGGCACCTACCGTCGGCCTTGTCTCCCCACTAGATACGTCCTACTACAACTACAGCTCAGGTAACCGCAATGTTGCGCTGAGTGCGCGTGCCACCGATCCAGAGGGCAAGATCGGTAGCGTCAAATTCATCATCAAGCCAGGGCAATCCGCAGCGGTTGAAGAAGTCGCTGCGACCGCGCCCGCAACCGGCAACAACTGGACAGCCAACTGGAGCTTCCGCGATGCTGGCGGCGCCGTTACTGTTCAAGCCGTGGTCACGGACGACAAGGGCCTCTCCGCCTCGTCCGCCATCCACACTATCTACGGCAATCCACCCCCCGCCGTCACGCTCACGATCAACCCCACCACCTACACCGTTGCCGAAGGCAAGACCGCCACGGTCACCGTCAAGGCCACCGCTGTCGACTCGGGCGTAACGCTGGGTTACTACAACCACGTCGGTCGTATGGAGTTGTTCGTCAATGGCAGTCAGGTAGAAGCTAAATCCAACCCCGCCTCGGGGTCGAACAATATGACCACCACGTTCACCCCCCTGCAACTGGCTGCAGGCGTCTGGTCAATCGAAGTACGTGCCAAAGATATTCTCGGTGGCGTAGGCATCGCCACGCAAACCGTCAAGGTCAATGGTCCGCAGCCCCCCGAAAGCAAGCTGCTCAGCCCCAAGGAAGGCGATCTAATCCAGCTCGATGCCCTCAGTGCCGTAAAAATCGAAGTCGAAGCCTCCGATGATGTCGCGATCAAGAAGGTTGAGTTCTACGCTGTCAACCGCGTCACGGGTGAATCCAAGACGATCAACACCCAAAACGTCAGCGGCAC
This sequence comes from Chitinimonas sp. JJ19, assembly GCF_036961565.1. Taxonomy (NCBI): domain Bacteria; kingdom Pseudomonadati; phylum Pseudomonadota; class Betaproteobacteria; order Neisseriales; family Chitinibacteraceae; genus Chitinimonas; species Chitinimonas sp. JJ19. The sequence goes on along the minus strand of NZ_JBAMDD010000004.1, from coordinate 342,140 downwards.
CAGCAAGATCGTCACCGCCAACTGGGCCAAATCCACCATGGGCACAGGCGGCCATTACGAAGTCTACGCCCGTGTCTACGACGACCGGAACGTCTATACCGACTCCGCCAAGGCACGGATCTACCTTAACCTGGCCCCCACCGCCAGCTTCACCGCCAGTCCATCCGGCACATTACAGACCGGTGCCAATGGCAAGGCCTCGATCACCCTCACCGCCACAGCCACCGATCCTAGCCCGCTGGCCGGGCCTGATGCGCAATTCAATCCCGGCCAAGTCGCCAGGCTGGAGTTTCTCGCCAACGACACGGTCATTGCTACCAGCGATGGTGCCGCGAAACGCGATATGCGGCTCGACTACACCTGGACACCGCTACCCGGCACCTATGTGGTCAAAGTGCGTGCCACTGACCTGATGTATGGTGTTTATGTGAGCGGCAGCCAGACCATCACCGTCAAGGGCAACCTCTTCCCCACGGTGCAACTGAGCCAGCCCACTACTGATATCTTCCGTCAGCTTGAAGATAGCGCTGCACGCAACGTCCGCTTCGAAGCCACCGCTAGCGATACCGACGGTGCTGTCAGCCTAGTCAGTTTCGTCCTGCAGCCCGTCGCTGGTGGCAATGCCATTACCGTCGATGGCACCAAGGTCGGTAACCTATGGCGCGCCGACTGGGTGATCCCAGCCGAAGGCGGCCACTACAAACTCAGCGCCCGCGCCCAAGACAACCAAGGCGGCATCGGTGACAGCGCCGCCATCACCCTCACCGGCAATCCGCTGCCCGTTGTCGAACTCGACAGCCTCAACAGCCAGACCGTCTACGGTGCCGGTAACGGCGCAACCGTCAACGTCCTCTTCAAGGTCAAAGCCAACGACGCCGGCATCGTCACCGGCACCCTCAACCAAATCGGCCGTATCGCCATCCTGATGGACGGCGTCGAAGTCAACGCCAAGGATATCAACAGCCCCACCGCCGACTACAGCGTCACGCTGCCCATCCCGCTGGGCATACACACCCTTCAAGCCGTCGCAGTCGATGGCGGCGCTGGCCTGGGCCGCAGCCCCATCAAGACCGTCAAGGTCGTCGCTGGCGCCGGTGTACCCACCATTCAGCTCGTCGCCCCGCAAATGGGTCAGGAATACTTCGGCCCACCCGCCGCCATTACCTTCGAAGCCAAGATCGACGGGTATCTCGCACAGATGACTCACGTCGATGTCAGCGTCGGCACCAACGATGTTGATAACAACTTCTGGGCCAGCAACCCTGTCGTCGGCCAGGCAACCCACCAAGGTGGCGGCCGCTACACCTATACCTGGGCTGCACCCCCACTGGGCACGTACTACGTTCAATTCCTCGCCCGTGGCAATAACGGTACCACTTTCCCCTGGCTCAGCAAGGCCCAGACCTTCTTCCGCGTCAAGGCTGGCCTCGGCGTTCAACTGCTGCAACCACTGCCCAATGCACAAGGCTTCAATCCGCTTACCCAAGGCCAGGCCGTTATTCTCAAGGCCAAGCTGCTTGACGGCGCCGGTCAAGTGGAACGGCTTGTGTTCGAGCTGGGCACCCCAAACGCGCAAAACGTCTACCAGTACACCGCCATTGCCGATGGCGTGACGGATGCCAACGGTATCTACAGTCATAGCTGGATTCCCACCACGTTGGGCAGCTACGACCTGCGTGCTCGCTTGTATTACCGCATCAACGGCGAATCACACACCCAATCCGCCAACACCACCATCCAGGTACAGCAACGTCCTGTCGGCCCCATCACTGGCCAGGTCGACGGCCTCTACCGCGACGGTGGCAAGCTCCTGCTGCGTGGCTGGGCCTGTGACACAGGCACCGATACTCCTGTCGCCGTGCATGTCGCTAAGCAAGCCGAACTCGGCCAAGCCGGCAGCGAACTGATCGGCAGCGCCACCGCCAATCAAGCGGACAACGACAACGGCGCCATCAACGCCCAGTGCCAGAGCGGCACCAGCGCCCACAAGTTTGAAGTGGACATCACCGCAGGCAACACTGGCGGCAAAGCCCCACTGTATCTCTATGGCCTGCCCACCACCGAAGGCCGCCAGCCCACGAAGCTCAGCTGCACCGCCGGCGCCTGCCAGTTGCCCGGCGCGCTGGAGGTGGGCTTTACCACCCCCAACGACAACGCTCGCATGAACGCAGGTACGAACGGCGCCAGCCTCTTCTTCCGTGCTAAGGTCAGCGGCGCCACAGCCGCCATCGACAAGGTCGAATTCGACTTTGAAGGCGAAATGCTGCTGGGTGTGCAGGAGAGCAACGACTCGACGGCCTACGCAGTCACTAAGCCCGGCGTTGCTGCACGCAGCAACGCCTATATCGTCACTGCCAAGGTGACGTCGGACGGTGTTGTGGTGAATGCAGCTGCTCGCAAGGTTTATGTAGATGCAGGCCAAGGCGGCAGCAGCATTAGCCTAACCAGCCCTGCTGCCGGCGCGCAATTTAACCAAGGCATGGCGATCAGCCTGCAAGCCCGGATAGGGGCAGGTACGTCCATCGATACGGTGAGGTTCTTTGGGGGTAACGACAGCGGCACGCAGTTGGGCAAGGTCACCAGCTTTACCGTCGACGCCAACGGCAACATGCTGGCCAGCCTGAACTGGACTGATGCCGCATTGGGTAGCCACAAGATTATCGCCAAGGCTTATACCAATGGAGCTGAAGTAACGGCGAGCAACGGCACCGCGATCACCGTGATGGTCCCGGGGACTGTCCCGAATGATGGGACTCCGGTAGCGATTGCGCCTGCTGTCGGGGCCGAGCTGGACAAGTATCTGAACAACGCCGATGCCGGTACCCTGCCGGGTGAGCTGGGTAGCAATGACGGCGCAGTTATCTACAATCTGCCCATTGCGGTGCCGCCTGGTACCGCGGGTGTTGCCCCGACACTCAGTCTGAATTACAGCAGCAACGGTGCAAACGGCATCGCCGGCCTGGGTTGGAGCCTGAGCGGCTTCTCATCTATCCATCGCTGCGAAACCACCATTGCACAAGACGGTGTTGCAGGCCGCATCACCTTCAGTACGTCTGACCGCCTGTGCCTCGACGGCCAGCGCCTGATTCGTGTAAACGGCAGCGACACCCGCGAGAGTGACGCCGCCACCAAGGATGCTGCCTACTGGGCTACTGATGCCGAATACCGCACCGAGATCGAAAGCTTTCAGCGCATCACGCGTTACAGCGCCAATGGCCGCCTTGGTTTCAAGGTCGAAACCAAGGCAGGGCAGACACTTTATTACGGTGTGGATGGTCTCAACGGCCAGGCGGCCAGCTATGTACTCGCGCAAGGCCGACAGGACGGTGCCGCGGTCAGTTGGGCAGTGGATCGCCGCGAGGACACCATGGGTAACCGTCTGGTGTTTGAATACGAACTTGATGCTACTCGTGGTGAGCATCACCCCAAGCAAATTCGTTATGGCAGCAACGCCAATACGAGCGAGAGTGCTGATCTGGCTGTACGCTTTGCCTATGAAGCACGACCCGATGTGCAGAACGGTTATTTCGGTGGCAGCAAATCCGACCAGACCCAACGCCTCAAGACCATTACCACGGCGATTGGTACCGAATCCAATGGCATCGGTGGCACTGTCGCGAGTATCTACACCCTTGATTATAGCCAAAGTGCCAGTACCGGCCGCAGCCTGCTGAAGACGGCGGAGCAATGTGCGCCTGGCCGAACTCCAACTGAAGCCACAGTCTGCTTGCCCAAGACGACATTTACATGGGGTCAGCCCGCTGCCGAGCTGCGATTTACCTTGGCGAAGGAGATTCCAGAGCTGGTAACACCGCCGGTACAGGGCCTGAAACTATGGGGACTATACGGGCCTGATCAAGGTTATTTCGAGGGAGGTACTAAGCCCAATAAGATACTGTTTGAAAGCAACGAGGTCTGCACGCCCGGATTCTGTGATCCGAACTATCCTGTTTTGCCGGAAGAAATGAGTACGACCAAATACCTTACCGGCAAGTATCGAATGCTGCTGTCGGATGGACGTACAGTCGAAGGCATGCTTCCCCTTGCTGGTGTCACCACACCTGAGGCGATTGGGAGTATTTCTGTAGGCACGATCAACGGTGACGCGCGAGATGGTCTTTGGTTGATGTCGCCGTATTTGGCAGCGGTTGCAGGCGGCCCTACCCGTGCAATGCCTATTATTGGGTATTGTACGGCGAAGGATGATGTAACCGATGGTGTGGTGTTTGAATGCCAGCGTATCCAAACCCACCTACAGCTGGCGGAAACAACTGCGGTAGGCCTCAGCCACTTCGATCAACTATCGTTTGGTAAACCCAGCCTCGTTGTGAGTCCCGCAGGTGGCTTGTCGCAAGCCTGCGTATGGATGGCAGGGCAACTGCGGTGCCAGCCACATAAGCAAGTGGTTGATCTGCCGTTGCCGGCAGATTCGCCGTTGGGGAGCGTCGAGGCTACGGGTAGGTACGATAGCTTTGCCGCACTCAGCTTTAGTCGTGGTGAGATTTCGGACCTTTTCTCAGTTACATATCGACATACCAGCGCGACATCTGAACATCTGGGCTATGTCCGTATTTGCCTGAACAAGGCCAATTGGGAATGCCAGGTTCTGATGGGGCATCGCCACAAGGAGATGAATACTCTGGGTGAATACACCGGCTCCAGTACGGTGGGCGACTTGTCTGGTGACGGCTTAGCGGATTTCGCGTTCTACGATGGTGATAAGACCACTTACGTCTGTCTCAATACCGAAACCAGTGCCGATTGCTTTGCTGCAGGCGAGGGCTGGGGACACGGCAACCGTGCTGCAGGGGGCAATACCAGTATTGCAGGCAGCATTGGCGACTTCGAAGGCAGTGGACAGGCATCGCTGCTGATTGCGCATCGCCTCGCTGTGAACAATCAGAACGATACATCGGAGCTGCGACTGTGCCGTCTTAGTGATCGCACCCTGGCTTGCCGCCCCGTAGCTGGTGGTGTGCCGAGTTTGCCTGGTCATAAACCAGCCAGCCTCTATGCCGATCCTGAAAGCGCTGTACCTAGCATTATTTTACGTGCCATTAGTGCTGGTGGTACTTGGCCCACTACGTCCAAGGTCTACACCCTTGCTACTGTGCCTGGCTTGGATCGCATCGTTAGTGTTACCAACGGCCTAGGACAGGCCGACAGCATCAATTACGCCCGTGCCGACGACGCCGAGACTTACCAACGCTTAGTCGAGGATGAGAATCGCCGTAAGGTATGGCCAGCTTACCCCCAGCAGATTGGTCAACCCGGCGTCATGGTTAAGACCATTGAGCGCGACAACGGTGTCGCTGGCACCCGTACCACGCAATTCCGCTACGAGCAGGTTCTACGCGATGCGGTGGGCCGCAAGAATCTCGGCTTTGCCAAGCAGAGCGTGAAGGATCTGCAAAGTAATATCACGACCCAGTCGACCTATGAGCAGACCTGGCCCAAAGTGGGTATGGTTAAGCAGACTGTTACGACGGCTGGTAATGGCACGGTGCTGTCCCACGTGATCAGTAACCCTGCCGTCAGGGAGCTCAAACATGCCAACCAAGACAGCACCTGGTTCGTGCATGTGAACAACACAGTTACGATCAAGCGAGACCTCTGCGACGACCCTAACGGCTGCGATCTTGGTAGTACTACCCAATCGTTCCAGTTCGATGACTGGGGTAATGCGACGCGCCAAGAATCCGTCATCAAGGCAGCGGACAACAAGGCTTATACAACGCTAACAGTTAACACCTACAAGTCGGCCAATGCTGGCGACGCACCTTGGCGCTTCGGCCTGATGGATACCACCGCTGTCACCAATACGCTGCCCGATGGCAGGTCGTTGACCCGCAGCAAGGCGTTCACCTACGACAGCTACGGCTTGCTCAAAACGGATACGGTAGAACCAGACGATGCCAAACTGAAACTGGTGACCACGCTGGACCGCAGCGGTAATGCCTTCGGCTTGGTCAACATCAAGACCTTGAGCTGGACCAATCCGTTGACAGGAGCAGCAGAAAGCCGCGCTTCCGAAACTACCCGCTACGATAACCGTGGCCGCTTCGCTGAATCAGTGGGCAACGCCCTGGGCCACACCGAAATCCGGGCTGTGGATGCTCGTAATGGCATTCTAACCAGCCTGACTGGCTCCAATGGTCTCACCACCACCTGGCAGGTAGATGGTCTCGGTCGCAAACAGAAGGAAATTCGAGCCGACGGTACGGAGACGCGCATCTATAGCAAGGTCTGCGGGGTAGGTTGCCCTTCGGACCTGGGGGCGAAGCTTGTCAGCTGGACCGACAGTTTCAAGGGAACAGACCGTATTGGTGTACCCACATTGGCCTTTAGCGACCACGAGGGCCGTGTTTTGCGCACGCAAGGTTGGAGCTTTGATGGCACCGTTGTTCATACGGATAGCCGCTATGACACCCTAGGCCGCATATGGGAAGTGGACCAGCCCCATTTTGTAGGTACTGGCGCCATTCTCGCCAGCCGGAAGTCCTATGACGCTCTGGACCGAGTCAAGGTTGTCACTACGCTGGACGAGCAAGGCAGGGAGAAAACCGCCACCACCAGTTATGCAGGCCTGATCGTCACCGACACCAATGCAAAGGGACATACCCGTATTGCTCAGCGTAATGTGCTGGGTCAGTTGGTCCAGTCAACGGATGCCAAGCAGGGTGTCACCGCCTATGGCCGCGATCCTTTTGGAAATCTCGACATGGTGACTGACCCGGTCGGCAATGTCGTCAAGATCGCCTACAACCGCCTGGGTCATAAAACCGATCTGCATGACCCTGATCTTGGCTGGGTTCATTACGACGTCGATCCAATCGGCCAAGTGCTGCAACAGATCAGCCCCAAGCAGCGCAAGGCTGCACTTGGCAAGCCAGTTGCCGAACAGGCGTTGCATTACACCCGCTTCCAGTTCGACACCCTAGGGCGTATGACTGCGCGCTTGGAGCCCGATCTGACCAGTCGGTGGATCTACGACCAGCCTGAAGGCACTCCTGCTGGTAGTGGCGATAACCTGGCCTGTACTGCTCGCAAGAGCTGCGGCCTGTTGGTCGAGGCCTATACCTTCACTGAGCAAGGAAAGGACTACAGCCGTAGTCATGGTTACGACAATCTGGGCCGCCCCAACCGAACCGAAGCGCTGTTGGGCAGTACCCGTTATAGCCGCGAAACCCAGTATGACGCCTGGGGCCGTGCCGCTGTCAGTCGCCAGCAGCGCGGTAGCCAATCTGCCAAGCAGTATGATCAGCGCTACAACGCCTACGGCTATCTGGCCAGGGTTGAACGTGGCAATACCGTACTGTGGCAAGCCGAGAAACAGGACGCTGTTAACAGAGTGCTTGAAGCCAGCTTGGGCGGTGCTCTGACTCAGCTGCAAACTTACAACCGGTACACTGGTCTGCCGGATGATGCTACGCTCAAGAACAGCCAGAACCAGACGCTGCTGTTCGAGGACTACCAGTACGATGTACTGGGCAATATGAGCCAACGCAGCCAGCAGTGGCTGGATCACGCGGGTTTCAGCGAGCTGTTCGGCTACGACGATCTCAATCGCCTGACCAGTGCGCATGTCGCCGGCAAAGTTCAGCAGACCTACCAATACAACGCGGTTGGTAATCTGTTGAACAAGACCGGTGTTGGTACCGGGGATTATGTCTATCCAGGCAAGACCACCGATCCGCAGCAGGCGATCACCCGCCCGCACGCCGTTCAGAGTATTCCTGGCTACGGCAGCTTTAGTTACGACGACAACGGTAACCTCGATCGTGTCACCAAAGCGAACGGGCAGGGTAGTCGTGTTCTGACCTGGACGAGCTTCGACATGCCTCAGCAACTGAGCAAAGGTAGCGTCTGGAGTAAATTTGTCTATGGTCCGGAACATCAGCGAGTACGCCAGGAGCGTAGCGACGGTAGTGTTGTGTGGTACGCCGAAGGAATGGAAGTAGAAACCCGCGGCAACACCACTAAGGTCAAGACCTACTGGCCAGCAAGTCTCGGCTTGGAAGTCGATCAATACGAAGGCAATCAAGCCCAAGGCGAAACAAAGCAGCACTGGACGCATCGTGACCGCCTCGGCTCTGTTATCGCCATTACGGATGCACAAGGCAAACTGACTGAAAAGTTCGCCTACGACGCCTGGGGCAAGCGCCGCAGCCTAGATGGCAGTAATACGCCAGAAGAATTGGAAAGCGCGTTGGAAGGTGTGGTGGACAACAAGGGTTTCACCGGCCACGAGATGTTGGAAGAGCTGGATTTGGTGCACATGAATGGCCGTATCTACGAGCCCCTGGTCGCGCGCTTCATGAGCGCCGACCCGTTGATCCAGGACCCGGAGCATAGCCAGAGCTACAACCGGTATAGCTACGTCTGGAACAATCCAACAAATCTGACGGATCCGACTGGTTTTGCGGGTGTAGGCAGTGAGAAACAAAAGATTACACCGGCGCCCAAGAAGCAAGAGAAGCCGTGCGAAGGTGAGGGGTGCTCAATTAAAGGGGCCAAGGCGGTAGTGGTCAAAGTTAATGGCAATGGCACTGTAACGGTTAAGGCGATAGGGCAAAATGGCAAAATCTTTGCTAGCGCCACAATGAGCCGTGCTAACAACGCCAGTCTATCGGCAAACAATACGGCAAGTACATTAACAGAGGAAAACCTGTTAGCAATAGATCAAAGCAAGTCTCCCTATAAACAAGAGTCTACTGGGGAGAAGTTGCTGAATCAGTATAGTTCGGTATCGATTCCTCAATGTACTTCAGAGGCATGCACAAAGATGACGAAGCATATTGCTATTGCTTCGCGCATTGGCGGTGTGAGCGCAGATTTTACTCGCGAAGACTACAAGGAAATAATTACAGCCGGTATTCAGAAAGTAGGAGTTAGTGCAGAAGTGGCTGTTGGATATGGACCTGGTTTTGTCGGGAAAATTTCAATATCTACATCTGGCGTCCAGCGTTACTTCGGGACAGGCCGCGTTGTTGGGATGGAAGTAAGTGCCGCGCTTAAAGGTGATTTCGGAGATACCGATGGCATTACTACGGAGGCTGGAGTTTCTGTGGCAGGCACAAGTTTTAGTGCTTCTTATTCAGAGCGAGGTGGACTTGCAGGTAGCGCAGCACTAGGGCTTGGCATGGGGGCGGCAGTTACCAGCACGGTTGGATATACGACCAATACTGAATGGAAGGACCTTCTGAAGTAAGGATGGTGGTTTCAAGGCGCCAGTGCAACTGACAAAGCAAGGCCTGAAAGTCGGTGAAATGAAGGCATTTCACCGACTTTCGACCGCCAAGTCAGAGAGCCGACGCGTTTCGGTCCCCCATCCCACACCGTCAGTCAATTGCAGCAGCGGCACGCTCGCAGCTTCCTCAGAGAGAGCAGCAAAATGAGCAGGGTCATCCGGTTGCATGAGGCCGGTCTCTCAAGTTTCAGCTGGTCCGTAAATCCCCGGGCATGTCACATTGGTTACGTTGGAATTTGACCTCTCTGTCTTGTAAAACTCCTTATTTTATAGACACTTAGAGTTTCTTCTGTATATAATCCCGCCCTTTGTTCTCCCTCCGGACCATCGGCTTGACCCCGTCCAACCTCCCTGCACAGTGGCTTTTTTACCTGCGCCGCCAGCTACGTCTGCAGCCTTGGCCTACTGCCGCCTTGCTGCTGGCATTGGTCGGACTGGGGTGTGCTGCCGCGTTCTATGCTCGCAGCGGCCACATGCTGGACAAGGTCGAGCACGAGCGTCGCGCGCTGAGTACCGCCCCCAAGGCAGCGCCTGTGGTCGCCTTGTCTGGTCATTCGGTGCCGGTTTTCCCGGTATTCAACAGTGCGCAATTGATGGGCGATCTGCAGCAGGCCGCCGATGCGGCCAAGCTACCGTTGGATGAGGTGACCTTTACCTTGGACGACAAAGGCAAGCTACCTTATTTGCGTTATCGCGCCAGCCTGTCGGTGTCGGCGGATTACCCCGCAATACGGCGGTTTGTGGAGGGTCTGCGCATCGGCATGGCTAATGTGACGCTGGATGGTATCCATTGCAGCAGAGAGGATATCGGCGTGGCGGAGCTGAGCTGCGATGTCTCGCTATCGGCATTTTACCGTCAGGTTCGCCGTGATCAAGGCTGAGCAAAAACGCTGGGCGCTTTGGTTGACATTGCTTGCAGGGACCGTGGTTGCCATGGTTTACCCGGTAGACGATGTTGCCGTGGCGGAAGTGGCGACACCGGCGTCGACGGTAGAAGTCGTCGCGGCACCTGTGAGCCGCCAGCCGACCACGCGGCAACCACGCACGCCGGGGGCTCCGCTCGGCCAAACCAGCCAAGTCGCGATGCCAGCCATGGTAGCCAACCCATTTGCGCCCCGTAATTGGCAAGCACCCCCGTTACCGATGGCGGCTCCCGCGCCCGTCGTGGTGGCGCCGGCTTTGCCGGTAGAGCCGGCGGGGCCGCCTCCCTTGCCGTTCAAATTCATGGGCCGCTTGCATGATGGCGGTGAGCAAGTGGTGTATCTGAGCCAGGGCGAGCAAACCCTGATTGCCCGCGTCGGGGAAACCCTGGGGGCGACGTATAAGGTGCTGGGCCTGGATGCCCAGCGTATCGAATTTGAATACTTGCCGACGGGCGACAAGCAGCAGCTTGCCCTGCCTGCATCGGAATAATCGATTGCCATGCTGTTATCTGATTTATTGAACGCTGTACGTATTGCTATGCCCACGGCTACGCAATGGAACCCAGCACCGGCCGCTGCTGCCGGTGTGTTGCTGCTGCTGGGCGGTTGCGCGGCGGACTACCATCATCGCTCTGGGCTGGAGGCGATGGACAAGGGGCAGTACGACGAGGCGGTGATAGAGCTGGGCAAGGCCGCCGAACTGGACCCCGAGGATGTGATCTATCGCAAGGACTGGCTGCGTAACCGCGAAGTGGCCACGCGCCGCTTGCTGGCGCAGGCCGAAGTGGCGACAGCAGAGGGGCGCCTGGGCGATGCGGCCCAGCACTATCGGCTGATCTTGAAGTATGAACGAGACCATGCCCGTGCCAAGGCTGGGCTGGAGAGCTTGCTGCGGCTCAAGCAAGCCGATGAGCAAGCACTGCAGGCGCGCGAGGCGCTCAAGAAAGGTGACAGCAGCCAGGCGGCACAATTGCTGAGCCGGGCGCTGGAGAATCACCCAGGCCATGTTGAGGCGTTGGCTTTGAAGCGCGAGCTGGATGCGGCACAGGCCAAGGATCTGATCACCTCTCCCAGCTTGAGCAACCTGTACAAGAAGCCCATCAATCTGGAGTTTCGCGATGCCAGCCTGAAAATGGTGTTTGAGGCCTTGTCCCGCACGACAGGGATCAATTTCATTTTTGACCGAGAAGTCAAAAGTGACCAGCGCACCACGGTGTTCCTCAAGCAGACCACGCTGGAGGACGCCATTGATGTGATCCTGACCACCAACCAGTTGGACAAGAAGATATTAAACAGCACTAGCGTGCTGGTCTATCCCAATACCTCGGCCAAGACCAAGGAGTACCAGGACCTGGTGGTGCGGGCGTTCTATCTGTCTACCGCCGAGGCCAAGCAGACCGCAGGTTTGCTGAAGTCCATGCTCAAGATCAAGGAAGTGTTTGTGGACGACAAGCTCAACATGCTGATGTTGCGCGAAACGCCCGATACCATTGCACTGGCCGAGAAGCTGATTGCCCTGCATGACCTGGATGAGCCGGAGGTGATGCTGGAGGTCGAGGTGCTGGAGGTCAACCGCACGCGCATGCTGGAACTGGGCATAGACCTGCCCAAGTCGCTGACGGTGAGGCCCTTTGCCAATAGCGGCAACTCGACCGGCGATGGCTCCGAATCGTCGCCCATACTCTACAAGTTGAGCGAGCTGAAAAACCTGAACTCCAGCAATCTGGGCGTGACCTTGCCCAGCGTGACGGCCCGTTTTGAAAAGAACGATGGCGATGCCAATCTGCTGGCCAATCCCCGCATCCGGGTCAAGGATAGGGAAAAGGCCAAGATCATGATCGGCTCCAAGGTACCTGTGGTGACGACGACAGCCAGCTCAGATGGTTTCATATCCGAAAATGTCCAGTATCTGGATGTGGGGCTGAAGCTGGAAGTCGAGCCGGATGTGCATATGCGTGACGAGATCGGCATCAAGGTCGGCCTGGAAGTCAGCAATGTCGTGAATTCGATCAAGACAGCGCGTGGGGCGTTGGCCTACGAGATAGGCACGCGTACCGCCAATAGCGTGCTGCGCCTGAAGGATGGTGAAACCCAGGTGCTGGCAGGGCTGATACGTGATGAAGATCGATCGTCGGCCAGCCGTATCCCGCTGCTGGGGGATGTACCGCTGCTGGGGCGATTGTTCTCGTCGCAGTCTGATAGCGGTAACAAGACCGAAATTATTCTCTCGATTACGCCTAGGCTGATACGCAATGCCCAGCGTAAGGAGCCCGCGGCAGAGTCGTTCTGGTCGGGCACGGAGGCCAATCTGCGGCTGAAGCCCTTGCAACTGCGCAGTCTGGAGACCGCCCCGACGAATGCTGTGCCCGCCAAGCCTGCCGACGAAGTGAAACAGACGACTGTAGCCCCGGCCGCACCCGCTGCACCGGCGAGCGCGGAACCCACACCGGCGGTTGTGCCGGGCGTCAAGATGCAATGGAAAGGCCCCGCCGCGGCCAAGGTGGGTGAGACGATAACGCTGGTTCTACACCTGGATAGCGCTGAGGCCCTACGTGCGGCGCCGCTGCAACTGGCTTACGACAAGACGCTGTTTGAAGTGCTGTCGGTCAAGGAGGGCGAATACTTCAGCAAAGCTGGGAAATCCAATTTCAGCCAGTTGATCGACAAGGCTAGCGGTCGCGTATCCGTCGGCACCGCCAGCGCGGAAGCCGCGGGTGCCAAGGGCGAGGGCGCGCTATTGATGGTGTTGCTCAAGCCTTTGCAGGCCGTGCAGGAGGCCGAGATCAGTGTCATCGGCATGACTCCCATCGCCAGCGGGGGCAATGTGGGTCGTCCTGCCTTGCCCTTGGTACATCGACTGAGCATTGCGCCCTGAGCATGGCTATGCTGCGTCGACGCGCGCGCCAGACGGGTTTCAGCTTTATTGAGCTGCTCGCTTCGCTGGCCATATTGGCCTTGATGGCTGCCGTGGCCATGCCGCTGGCCGAAAAAACCGTACAGCGCAGCAAAGAGCATGAACTCCGGCGGTCCCTGCGTGATATACGCCAGGCCATCGATGCCTACAAGGCGGCGGCAACAGCAGGGCGTATCGAGGTGGGCCTAGATGGATCGGGTTATCCACCGACCTTGCTGGATCTCGTCAATGGTGTGGATGACAAGAAGAACCCCGATGGCGCCAAGCTCTATTTCCTGCGCCGTCTGCCGCGAGATCCCTTCTTTACGGATGACGAGGCATCGAACGAGGCTAGCTGGGGCTTGCGTAGTTTTGAATCACCCCCCGATGCACCGCGCAGTGGAGATGATGTTTTCGATGTGTACTCGCTATCAGAAAAAAAGGGCTTGAATGGCGTGCCCTACAAGGAGTGGTGAGCATGCGTAAACAAGGCTTCACCATAATCGAGCTATTGGTTGCGATGGCCATTATCGCCACCTTGCTGTCATTAGCCGCGCCCAAGTACTTCAACAATCTGGAGCGGACCAAGGAAGCGGTACTGCGAGAGAACCTGTACCTGATGCGAGATGCCATAGATAAGTACTACACCGACAAGGGTACTTATCCCAAGGAGCTGAATGACCTGGTGAAGGAGCGCTACCTGCGGGCTATCCCCATCGACCCGTTCACCGAGAGTGCGGCTGGCTGGAAGTCAGTAGCACCGGAGGATACGACCTTGGGGGGCGTTTACGATGTACGTAGCACAGCGCCCAATAGCAAGAGCGGCACCAAGTATTCCGAGTGGTAGCACCATGCGTCAGCAGCGTGGATACAGCTATCTGATTGCCTTGTTTGCCGTGGCAGTACTGTTGGTGGTCAGCCTGCGGGCGCTGGAGCACAGCAAGACGGCAGGCAGGCGGGAGCGCGAGGCAGAGCTGTTGTTTGCCGGCCTGGCCTACCAGCAGGCGATCAAGGATTACTACCAGTTCTCGCCCGGGACCAGCAAGCAGTACCCGCCGGACTTGCAGGCCTTACTGCTGGATAATCGCGCAACCCGTACCCGCCGGCCGCTGCGTCGGCTATATCGTGACCCCATGACGGGGAGTGCCGATTGGGGGCTGGTCAAGACGCCGGATGGCCTGGTGAAGGGCGTGTATTCGCTATCGACGGAGCAACCGATCAAGACTGGCGGCTTTCCTGACGCCTTGCAGGCCCTGGAGGGCGCCAAGCGCTATCAGGACTGGAAGTTTGTGTTTGAACCTACCCCGGGCTGAGCATGACGCAGTCCGATGAATTACCCTTACCTCTGGAGAGGAAGAAGCACCATGAGTAAGTCGCAATATCGCCAGCAGGGCTTTACCTTGCTGGAGTTGCTGGTTGTACTGCTGATCATCGGCTTGTTGGCCGGTTTTGTTGGCCCCAAGTATTTTGGCCAGATTGGCCGCTCTGAGCAGCAACTGGTCAAGGCCCAGATCGATGCCTTTGACAAGGCGTTGGATCAGTACCGCGTGGATACCGGTAACTACCCGACCACGGCGGAGGGCTTGGCCGCGTTGTTTGCCAAACCGGCAGATGCTGCCAAATGGCGTGGCCCTTACCTGAAGAAGGCGGTGCCGGTTGACCCCTGGGGCAAGGCCTATGTCTACAACTCGCCCGGTTCCAATGACCGTGAGTTCGAGATCATCTCGTACGGCAAGGATGGGGTAGCGGGTGGCACCGATGACAATGCCGATGTGACCAGCTACTGAGCCAGGACCCGCTGCGATGCGTTTTCGGGCCAAGGTGTTGAATGCCAGCATGGCGGTGGTGGTGCGTGAGCTGGATGCCACCAACGAAGAAGAGGCACGCCGATTCATTGAATCGAGCGGTGAGCGCCTGCTGGTATTGAATACGATCAGCGCCGGCATGACTCGACGGCCCAGTGCCTTCAATATGACGGTGTTCAACCAGCAATTGCACTCCTTGCTGGAGGCTGGGCAGCCTATTGTCGATGCCATCGAGATACTGGGGCGCAACGATAGGGCAGGGCGCCACCGCGCCATTTACGACACGCTGTTGCAAGGTTTGCAGCAAGGCAAGCAGCTTTCCGAAGCCATGGCCAGCTTGCCGTCGGTTTTTCCACCGCTGTACGTGGCCATGGTGCGTGCCAGCGAGACGACTGGCACAGTCAGGGCGTCAATACGACGTTTCATGCACTACCAGAAGCAGTTGGACGAGATACGCGGCAAGTTGCTCTCAGCAGCCATTTACCCCGGCATCCTGGTGAGCGTGGGTTTTCTGGTGATCGCGTTTCTGATGCTGTATGTGGTGCCGCGCTTCAGCGCGGTATTTGACGATGTGGCCGCCAGGAAGAATGCGACCGCCGGATTCGTGCAGGTATGGGGCAGCTTTGTGCGGGAGCACACGGCGCTGGCCTGGCTGGGCGTGTTGGGCCTGTTTGTCGCGTTAGTGGTGTTGGTCGTCCACCCCGGTTTGCGAGGCTGGCTGGGCCGCAGGATGTTGTCCACCCCTTGGCTGGGCGAGAAGGTGTGGATACTGCAGTTGGCGCGGCTCTATCGTACCTTGGGCATGTTGCTGCGTAGCGGGGTGAGCGTGCTCTCCGCCATGAAGATGACAGAGGCCTCCTTACCCCTCGCCATGCAAGGCGACTTACGTATTGCTGCCCAGGGTGTCAGCGAAGGCAAGTCGATTTCACTGGTTATGCTGGAGAACAAACTAAGTACTGAAGTGGCGCATAGATTGCTGCTGGCTGGTGAGTCGTCCGGCAATTTGGATGAAATGATGGAGCGCATTGCCGACTTCTACGATCAGGAAGTCGCCGGCTGGATAGACATGGCAGGCAGACTGGTCGAGCCTATCCTGATGGTGGGTATCGGCCTTGTCATCGGCGCCATCGTCATGATGCTCTACACCCCGATATTTGATCTGGCAAATGCACTGTAACCGACGGCCTATGTGATGTTGACGCTACAAGAACTGAACCTGGCCCAGCAGTCTGCCGGCATGACGACAGACTGGCTCAGCCTGTTGGCCGAACAGCGCGATTTGCCGCGCGCCGATCTGCTGCTTGTAGCAGCAGAACTGGCGGGCTATCCGGCTTTGGCTGTGCAGGCCGATTGGCCTGTGGCGCCGGATTTCGAACTGGTGCCCTACACCGACATGGTGGAGCGTTTGCTGGTGGTCGGTAGAGACCAGCATGGGCAGCTCTGTGCCGTATTGGGGCGACCGCTCGATAGTAAGATTGGTGCCTGGCTGGCGAATCTGGGGCTGCCCTTGCACGAGATTTATCTAGCTGACCCACATGCCTTACGTGGTGAGCTGGAGAAGCACGAATCGGCCTTCAGTGCGGTAGCCGAAGCAGTCGGACTCGATCAATCCATCGAGTTGGCACGTGACGACAGCGCGGACCTGACACTGACCTCTATCCAGGGCGAGGCCAGTCCTGCGGTCAGGTTGATCAATTCCACCGTTTTTGATGCGCTGCGTTTTGAGGCCAGCGATATCCACCTGGAGTCTGTGCCGCAGGGGCTAGTGATCAAGTTCCGTATTGATGGCGTATTGAACCGTATTGCAACGGTCAATAACACTGCCCTCGCAGAACAGGCGATTGCCCGTATCAAAGTCTTGGCAGAGTTGGATATTGCAGAGAAGCGCATCCCACAGGATGGCCGCTTCCGTGTGGCGGCCAAGGGCCGCGACATTGATATCCGCGTTTCCATCATGCCCAGTATCCATGGCGAGGATGCCGTACTGCGTATCCTGGACAAGCAGGCCCTGATCGACCAAGTGCAGCGCCTGACTCTTGATTCGCTTGGCTTCGATGGGGAAACCATACGCCTGCTGCGCCGTCTTGCATCAGAGCCCTACGGCATGATGCTGGTCACCGGCCCCACCGGTAGCGGCAAGACCACCACACTGTATGCCGCGATGACCGAGATCAACCATGGCGAGGACAAGTTCATCACCATTGAAGACCCGGTGGAGTATCAGCTACCCGGTGTGCTGCAGATACCGGTGAATGAAAAGAAGGGCCTGACCTTTGCCGTCGGCCTGCGCTCGATCCTGCGACATGACCCGGACAAGATACTGGTGGGCGAGATACGCGACCCGGAAACCGCACAGATTGCCGTGCAATCCGCCCTGACGGGGCATTTGGTGTTTACCTCCGTCCACGCCAACAACACCTTTGATGTCATTGGCCGCTTCATGCACATGGGGGTCGATCCCTACAACTTTGTCTCCTCCCTCACAGGGGTGATTGCCCAGCGCTTGGTACGACAGAACTGCCCGAACTGCACCGAGGATGTGGTGTTGGACGAGCTGTTCTTGTCGGACTCGGGCATCCGTGATCCTGAAACCTACCGCTTCAGGGCAGGGAAGGGCTGTACGGTTTGTCGTGGTACCGGGTACAAGGGCCGGCGTGCGGTGGCGGAAGTACTGCGGCTGACAGATGAGATACGTGAAATGATCATAGGCCGTGCATCCATCCGTGCCTTGAAGGAACAGGCGCGCAAGGAAGGCACCCGATTCCTGCGTGATGTTGCGCTGGAACTGGTGCGTGATGGCCATACCACTTTGCAGGAGGTTAATCGTGTCACCTTTGTGGCCTGATCGCTTGCATGTAGGCTTATTCCCCGGGCATTGCTGGCTGCAGCAAGGCAAGGCCATCACGGAAACGTCTATCGCCTGCCCGCAGCCGGATGACTACCTGCTTGCCTTGGATGCCTTGCTGGATAAGCCATCAAAGGCACTACACCCTGGCAGTCGTTTGGCATTGACTGTATCAGACAGTCTCGCTGCCAGCATCGCCTTGCCTTGGCAGGCAGAGTTGACCGAAACGGCAGAGCTCGAAGCTTATGCGCGCATCTGCTTTGAAAATGCGGGTATCGAAGTGGGGGCGGATTGGGCCTTGGCGACCTATTTCCGGCGTTATGGCGCCCAAGGCCTGGCTTATGCCTTGCCGGCTGCGTGGTTGGAGCAGGTATTAGCCAGCCTGCAACGTCGCAACCTACGGCTACAGGGCGTGTTGCCAGCGTCAGCGGCGGCCTATTCGCTGCATGCCTTCCCGGCCAAGCAGGCCCTGTCGTTATTGTTATTGCGTGAGCCGACACGCATCACGGCCCTGGTCTATGCCCAGGGCAAGCTGCAAGCCCGTGATGTCGAACCGGTGACGCGGAGCGAGCAAGAGGCGGGCAACCGCCTGCTGCGGCGTTTGAGCGTTCAGCACGGCGAGTTTGCGCGGGTGGATACCTGGTCGCCATTCGGCCCAGAGGCCGATGCCCCCGCTCGGTATATTGCAGCTAGTTGGCCGACGGCCGAGGTACGAACCTTTGCCAGAACGGCTTGGTGTTGAATCATGAAATCGACTTCTGGATACCTTGAGCCACGCAGCCGTTATGGCGCCCAGCTAGGGCTATTGGCCTGTGCCCTGCTGATTGGGGCGGGGATACTGGGATGGCAAGCCCAGGCGCAACGACAGGCAGCAGACAAGCTGGCGCTGCGTAACCAGACGCTGCGTGCTGCACAAACCGTCGCGCCTACCCAGGTATCGCGGCCAGCCGCAGCAGAAGCCAAGCACTGGGAGGCATTGCGGGTTGAGCGCGAGTTCCCATGGCCTGACTTACTGGTGGCAATAGAGCGTGCAGCCAAGGCCGATGTGGAGCTGTTGGAATTCCAGCCAGACAAGCAAAACCGCCGTGTAGTACTGAGCGGCGAAGCACGCGACCGCAAAGCGCTGGCCAGCTACCTGGAGGCCTTGTCAGCCCAACCCGCGCTGCATCATGTACACCTGACGCATCAGCAGTCGCTGCTGCGCGATCGGCTGGAGACGGTGGAGTTCGAGATCAAGGCGGGGTTGTAGGGAGGAAGAAAGTAGCCCGTACCTATCTAGGCCGATATTCCCCGAAACCCGCCCCCCGCCTCATTCCTGCTGCTTTGCAGCAAATCTATCAATAACAATGACTTGCCACCGCTCACCCGCCTCGGGTAGAGTGCCGCCCTTTCGCCGCGCCGCAATATAAAATCGGCCGGCTCTACCTACCAAAAATAAGGGAGAACGTATGTCTTACGCATACGTTAAGGGCCTGCGCGCGCTGCGTGTAGGGCTGGCTATTGCTTCAGCTACTGTACTCGCGATCACCAGCACCGCCTGGGCCGACGTCACCGTCACGCTAAGCAGCCTCACCGGTAACAGCCTCACCGCGCCCGCCGATATCTTCCTGACCGCTAAACCGGGTGGCAGCTCCACCATCAAGCAGGTGGACTTCTACGTCAACGGCGCCACGAACCCCAGTACCGACGATGTCGCCCCCTACGAACTTAATTTCTCCGGCGTCGGAGCTGGCACCTACAGTGCCTACGTCATTGCGCGCGGCCATGATGGCAGCACTAAAACCTCCAGCCAGGTCACGGTGACGGTCAATCCCAACAGAAACCCTGTCGTTAGTCTGAGTACGAACGACATCCACTTCAAGCATCCGACCACCACCCTGCGCCTCACTGCCACCGCCAGCGACCCGGACAGCGACGACAACATCAAATCCCTCACTTTCTGGCAGATCGACACCACCGACAAAACCACCAGCCTGGGCAGTGGCACCAAAAACGGCAATACCTACACCCGCGACGTTAACCTCGCTGGTCAGCCGATGGGCAACTACCGCTACTATGTAGAGGTCAGCGACGAAAACGGCGGCAAAGCCACGACAGCCCCCACCTGGACGCTGCTACAGAACCTGAAGCCCAGCGTTGACACCGTCACCGTCAGCCCCAGCACCCCCACCGTAACGCCCGGTAAATCCGCCACACTGACCATCAACGGCACCGCCCAAGACATAGACGGCCGGATTGAGCGAATAGAGCTGCTCGTCGCCAAGGATGGCGCCGGCTACGGCAGCGCACCGGCCCACACGGTTTACGGCACAGGCAGTACCAGCCTCGGCTTCAGCTACGCCTACTCAGCCAGCGCGGGCAGCTACCGCTTCAAACTGCGCGCGAGGGATAACCAGGGCGAGACCACGGAATCCAGCGAAGTCACCGCCACGGTGACTCAAGGGACCCAAGCCCTCGTCAAGATCATCGCCCCCACAGGCCGCTTCGACTACCCCGGCAGCATCATCGTCGGCGCCGATGCCGACGGCGGCACGGCTGGCACTATCAGCCGAGTCGACTTCCTACTCGACACCGGCAAACCAGTCAGCGACTACAGCAGCCCCTACAGTGTCGACTTCAGCGATATCGCCGCCGGTACGCACACCATCACCGCTAAGGCTTATGTTGGCCAAACCTTGGTTGACGATGACGTTACTACGTTCATCATCAATAGCGTGAAGCCAGGCATCAGCCTGACCACCCCCCTGCATGGCGAAACCTACGCCCCCGGCAGCACCGTCGTGCTCAAGGCCAACGCCAACGGCGGCGGCCTGCCCATCCAGCGGGTCGAGTTCTACCAGGGCAGTACCCTACTCGGGAGCGACACCAGCGACCCCTATGAATACAACTGGGTCAACTTCCCCGCCGGCACCCACCAGATCAGCGCCAAGGTCATCGTCGCGGGCGCCAGCGAACAGTCGAGTGCCATCACCGTACGGGGCGCCGTGCCGGACAGTGTCACACTCACCGCCCCCACCAGTGGCTTGAGCATTAGCAAGCTACCGTACCAACTGCAACTGACCGCCAAAACCACGGGCAGCGGCATCGGCTCCGTCGTCTTTCGCGCCAAACCCACCAGCGGCAACGAACTGACCCTCGCCACCGTTAACGGCAGCGGCCCAGACTTTAGCAAGCCGGTTGAGTTCAACCTGCCCAGCCTGGAGGTCTACCAGATTTATGCGGTCTCCATGAGCGGTGCCAATGGCACAGGCAGTGTCGTGAAAACCAGCACGGAGAGCACCTTCCGCGTCGTCAACGCAGCGCCCACCATCAGCACTTATCAGGTCAGTCCCAACCCTGCCGTCATCGGCAGTGACGGCACCGCCAAGGTCACCATCAAAGCCATTGCCCAAGACGACAACGGCTATGTGGCGCGGCTCGAATTCTGGATGGACCGTGGCGACGGCTATAAGCTTGATCGGGAAATCCTGGATGGTAAAAACTTTAACCCGATAGGCTGGGATCACGATGTGGACTTGCCGGCTGGCACCTATCGTGTTCAGGTCAAAGCCATCGACAACCATGGCATCGAAACGAAGACAGCGGAAACCACCGTCACCGTCGGCAACAGCATTATCGAAGGCGAAGTGACCGGACTGCAGCTGCAGGGCGGCAGAGTCCTGCTGCGCGGCTGGGCCTGTGAACAAGGCAATCCCAACCCCATCAGCATCCGCGCCCACAAGCAGAGCGCCGACAGCCCCGCCATCGGCACCGTGGTCGCCAACCTCAGCAGCCCCGAGCGCAGCAGTGTCTGCCGCACCAGCGGCGTAGGCCACGGCTTCGAGCTCGATATCACCGACGCCAACAACAGTGGCAAAGCCCCCTTGCTGGTGTACGGCCTGCCCAGCGCCAGTGGCAGCCCCAAGGCGCTGACGTGTGCCGGCAGCCACTGCTACCTGCCCGGCACCCTCAATATTGGTTTTACCACCCCAGAAGACAACGCCCGCATCAGCGCCGGCAACCTCGGCGCCGACCTGTTCCTGCGCGCCCGTATCACCGGCAAGGACGCCGGCACCGTCATCGACAAGGTTGAGTTCAGCGTCGATGGTCAGATCCTCGATGGCCTGCTCGACACCGAAGCCGACACCTATGTCGCCCGCAAGACCGGCGCCCTGGCCCGGCCCGAGCCCTACCAGCTGACCGCCACCGTCCGTATCAAAGACCAAGGTCTGCCCATCCACGCCGCCCCGCGCAAAGTGTATGTGGATGCAGGCGGCAGCAACGTCAACATCAGCGTGGTCAACCCCCTCTCGGGCAGCCAATATACCCAGGGCACGACGATCTCGCTGCAAGCCAAGCTCGGCTCGGGTGCCGCTTCCATAGGGAAGGTGAACTTCTTCGGCGGCAGTGCTGGCACCACCCTGCTGGGCACGACCACCAGCCTGTCGAACAGTGTTGACGGCTCGCGCATCGCTACCCTGAACTGGACCAGCGCCCCCCTGGGCAGCCACCAGATTGTTGCCAAGGCCTACATTGGCATGGCCGGCACGACCGTGGTGGGCACCTCGAGCACGCCAGGACCGGCCATCACGGTGGTGTCGCGGGGCGGCGCATTGGAGCTGTCGGACAATATTGCAGCAGGTGTGGGTGACGCCGTGGCAGGGCTGGTGGCCTTGCCGGATGCGGGCAGCCTGCCGGGTGAGCTGGGGGTGAGCAATGGGGCGGCGACGTATAGCCTGCCGATTGCGGTGCCGCCGGGGACGGCGGGGATGGCGCCGAGTATCAGCCTTGGTTACAACAGCAATAGCGGGAATGGCATCGCTGGGATGGGCTGGAGCTTGAATGGTCTTTCCAAGATTCAGCGCTGCGGTAAAACCATCGTACAGGATGGCCGTACCGATACCGTCCGCTTTACCCAGGCAGACCGCCTGTGCCTGGATGGTCAGCGCCTTGTGCTGGTCAATCTGCCGCTGAGCGACACCAACTACTGGGCAGACAATGCCGAGTACCGTACCGAGATGGAGAGTTTCACGCGCATCAAACGTACGGGGGGCGGTTTCACGGTTGAGTCCAAATCTGGCCAGACCCAATATTACGGTGACAGCGACAACAGCCGCCTCAAGAGCACCGTCAATACCGACAACAACCTGGTTCATGGTTGGGCTTTGCGCCGCAACCAGGATCGCGATGGCAATGCCATTGACTACGACTACCTGGACAATACGGGTAGCGGCGTCGGCAAGACTGGCGAGCACCAGCCCGCCAGTATTCGCTGGGGCGCCAATACGGCCGCCAATCAGGCACACTACGGCAAGATCGAATTCGACTATGGCACGGCTGACAGGCCGGATGCCGAGGTGGCCTATCTGATGGGTAGCCGGATCGACCGCCGCAAGCGGTTGGAAAAGATTCGCACCTATACCGACACCGATGCTAATGGCAATAACGGCACGGCCGTACTGAGCTATAGCCTGGGCTACGAATTGAGCCCGACCAGCGGCCGCAGCATGCTGCAGTCGGTGACGGCATGTGAAGGTGGGGTAGGGGGTAAGTGTCTGCCCAAGACTACCTTCGAGTGGGCCAAGCCCGATCCGGCGGCTAAGCAGGAATTCGTGAGTCTGGGCATCTGGAAGGGACCTAACCTCGAAGCCGGCGGCGATCGCCTGTATGGCAATACGCCAGTGGAGTACTACGCCAGCGGCGACTTTAACGGCGATGGCAAGTTTGATCTGATTGATCGCTTCGTACTGAACGGCAACACCCAGAAGCTGTTTATTTCGACGGGCAGTGCATTCGCGGCCAGCCAACCCTTCAATGGGCTGGGTAGCAACCTGGCAATCAAGGAAACCGGCGACTTTGATGGTGATGGCCAGACCGATCTACTGGTGGGTACACAAATGCCCGGCAATTTTGAGGTCACGAACTGGCGTATTTGTTACTCCCGCATGCGCGAACGTCAGGGTACGGGCAGTAATCCGTTCGATTGCGTGGCTGCCAATTTCCCTGCAGGGCAGACGGCAGGCTATCGCATCATCAAGGATTTGGATGCAGATGGCCGTGATGACCTCTATCTCTCTGTCGGTAGTGGTATGAGTGGTCCAAGCTCACTCGGTAGGCAGGACATGTGCCTCTCTACTGGGACCGGCTTTAACTGTATTGACATTGCCTTGGCCCCCGAGAGAAGGCTACGTCTACCGACGACTCTTGGCCCGGCGGCAGGCCATGCCAACGCTGATTTCGATGGCGATGGACGTGGTGATGATCTCTTCCTCAACAAGTGCCGCAGTACCGGTGAAACACCGTCTGAACTAGGATCCTGGGAGTGTGCGTTCTCGCAGGCGATTACGCCGACCGTTAGTTCAGAACTGGGTTTCCGTTGGCAAGAAGGTCAGTGGTTCAGCTTCCCGACTGTTGCCGAGACAGCCAGCACGTCGACGCTGACTCCGATAGAGGGCGCGTCACTCAGTGGCGACCTCAATGGGGACGGCTATAGCGACATGGTACTTGGGGTTCACAAGTTTCATTCCGCGGCAAGTCCAGGTAGCTGGAAAGCATCCTATGGCTGCTACTCCAAGGGTAATGGCGATGGTGACTGCCTACAACTTGCTGATTCTGGTTATCGCTATCGCCTGGACAACGGTGAGTTGGCGTCCCTCGACTTTCTCGTCAGGGCAGTGGCAGATTTGGACAATGATGGTCAGGTGGATGTGCTGCGTGGTGGTGCCTTTGGCGAGACGATAGACCCACAAGGCAATCAACACGCAGGTGGGTACGTGCTGTGCCGTTTGGGTACGGCCATGCAAAATGTACGGTGTGCGCCTTGGGGTTGGCAATACACGATCCACGCACCCGGAAGTGTCTCGACGGATTTTAACGTCGAGCGCATGGTGCATGGCGGTGACTTCAATGGTGATGGCCAGCAGGACTATACGGTTTACCGCCGCAACGACAATTGGGAAATCTATACGCCTGTTCGCCAAGCCAAACCTGGCCAAGCCCTGGACAAGCTCGTCAGCGTCGTGAATGGCTTTGGCCTTATCGATCGGATCGAGTATGCCTCCACGAGCGATAACAGCGTCTACATGGCTAATCCATCGGCACTGGACAGCAGTGTCAACGATACCCTGGTTTACCCTCTACGGCGGCTGCCGGGTGGCAGTGAATCCGTTGTGTCGCGCCATAGCCAGGGCAATGGCAGAGCGGCCGACAAGGTAACCAGCTACCGCTATGCGGGAGCAGCGGTGCATTTGCAGGGCAAAGGCCGGCAGGGATACCGCGTAGTGGAGGCCATGGTTCAGGCAACGGGCACGCGTATGCTAACGGTTAGCCGTCAGGATGGCGTTGCTTGGCAAATCAACGGCCAGACCGAACGCGCCCGTGTTATTGCCGCAAATGGCAGCGTCCTGAACGACACCGTTGCTGATGCCAAGGTGCACGCCAATACCTTCCCCAATGGTGCTTCGACCTGGTTCGTCCATAGCAGCCGCCAACTGACCGAAAAGCGCGACCTGGACGGCAGCTCCATCGGCACCGAGCTTGAGTGCACCGACTACGGCCTGACACCCGGTGTGACCACCTGGGGCAACGTCAAACGCACCCTCAAACTGACAGCCGCCACCAAGACGGCGGTGGATATCGCGTGTGCCCAAGCCGACAGCACCAGCGGGGTATGGAAAACCAAGACCGATAGCAGCTACAAGGCCGCCACGGCCAACGACGCCCCCTGGCTGCAAAGCCTGGTGGAGACCGTCACCGTCAACCAAACCAGCCCCACTGCCACCGCACAGCCGCGCAAGGTTCAGTACGACTACCACGCCAACGGCCTGCTCAAGAGCGAGACCATCGAACCTGACGACACCAGCTACAAGCTGGTGACCACCTTTGATCGCCGTAGCAACAAGTACGGCCTGGTCGAACTTAAGCAACAAAGCTGGCGCAACCCCGCCACCGGCCTGAACGAAACCCGCACCGTCGAAGACATCAGCTACGACGCCAAGGGCCGTTTCCCCCAGACCGTCAAGAACGCCCTCGGCCATACCGAGATCCGCAGCCACGACCCCCGCAATGGCGTACAGACCCGCCTCACCGGCCCCAACGGCCTCACCACCAGCTGGGTGGTTGACGCCTTCGGTCGCAAACAGAAAGAAATCACCCTGGTCGGCACCGCCGGCGAGACCGAAACCCGCCTTTACCAAAAGCAATGCGGCAACGGCCTCTGCCCCAGCGGCAGCGATATCGTCAGTTTCAGTGACCGCCTCAAGGCCGGCCAGCGTATCGCCGTCCCCACGCTCGTCTACAGCGATCATGCCGGCCATACCCAGCGCAGCCTCAGCTGGAGCTATGACGGCCAGCTCGCCGCCAATGACCAACGCTACGACAGCCGCGGCCGCCTCGACGAAAGCTACCAAGCCCGCTTCGTCGGCAGCAGCCTCAGCCAGGCCAGCACCGTCGCCATCGGCGTCGGCGCCGTCCGTGCCGCCAAGCAGCACTACGACGACCTCGACCGCGTCACCCAGATCGACACCCAGGACGAAAAAGGCAACAGCGTCCACAACCGTACCGTCTACCAAGGCCTGGTCACCACCCAGATCAACGCCTTGACGCGAGAAAAGCGAGACACCCGCAACCCCCTGGGCCAACTGATCGAGACCCGCGACGCCAAGCAAGGTATCACCCTGTTCGCTCGCGACGCCTGGGGCAACCTCACCCAGACCACCGACCCCACCGGCAACCTCATCGGCATCGACTACGACCGACTGGGCCGCAAGACCGCACTGCGCGACCCCGACCTCGGCCGTATCGAATACAAGACCGACCCCCTGGGCCAAGTCTGGCAACAGATCAGCCCCAAGCAACGGCTCGCCGCCGCCGGCAAGCCCGTGGACGAACAGTGGAAGTACTACACCAACTACCGCTTCGACCCGCTCGGCCGCCAGATCGCCCGACTCGAACCTGACCTCGTCAGCCACTGGCGCTACGACAGCGCCACCATGGGCATCGGCCAACTGCACCAAAGCTACACCTGCCAGGGCGGCAGCGACCTCAGCGCCAACTGCCCACGTGAATACGTCCGCACGCACAGCTACGACAGCCTCGGCCGTCCTGGTGCCGTCACCACCCAACTGTTCAACGGCAACAACGGCAGCTTCATCAGCACCCCCAGCTACGACAACTGGGGCCGGCTTGCCCAGGAACAGCACCAGCACGGCAACACCAGCAACACCTTTGAGCACCGCTACAACGCCTACGGCTACCTCAAGCAGATCGGTCGCAACAACAGCACCGTCCTGTGGAAAGCCCAACAGCAGGATGCCGCCAACCGCGTCATCCAAGCCCTGCTCGGCAACGGCCTCCAGCTCAACCGCCGCTACAACGACTACACCGGCCGACTGGACACCGGCAGCCTCCAGGCCGGCGCGGTCACGCGCCTGCAGGAAAGCTACAACTACGACCTGCTCGGCAACGTCAGCCAGCGCAGCCAGTACTGGGACGGCAGCGAAGGCTTCAGCGAAGTCTTTGACTATGACGAACTGAACCGCCTCAAACTCAGCCAAGTTGCCGGCCAAGCCCAGCAGGTCTTCCACTACGACAGCATCGGCAACCTCACCAGCAAGACTGGCGTCGGCACGGGCAGCTACAACTACCCCGTCCCCGGCCCCAACGCCGTCCGGCCGCATGCCGTTCAAAGCATCGGCAGCTACGGCACCTTCTATTACGACGACAACGGCAACCTTAAGAGCGTCACCAAGGTAAACGGCCAGAACAACCAGCTCCTCGAGTGGACCAGCTTTGACATGCCTGCCAGTCTGAGCAAAGGCAGCAACAAGAGCACCTTTGTCTACGGCCCCGACCACCAGCGCACCAAGCAGGTCAAGGACGGCGCCGATACCGGCACCACCTGGTACGCCGGCGCCATGGAACTGGAAACTGCCAATGGCGACACCCTGCAGTACAAACGGCTCAAGACCTACTGGCCCCTGGGCCTGGGGGTGGAAGTCAACACCTTTGGCAACCCGGCCGAGCAGAGCTGGACGCACAGCGACCGGCTGGGCAGCCTGGTGGCCATCACCGGCGCCGACGGCAGTTTGAAGGACAAGCTCGCCTACGACGCCTGGGGCAAGCGCCGCAACCTGAACGGCAGCGGCACACCGGACGAGCTGGGCGACGGCAAGGTCATCGACCGGGGCTTTACCGGCCACGAAATGCTGGATGAGCTGGACCTAGTACACATGAACGGGCGTATCTACGACCCGCTGGTGGCGCGTTTCCTGTCGGCGGACCCGTTGATCCAGGACCCGGAGCATAGCCAGAGCTACAACCGCTATACGTATGTGTGGAATAATCCGACGAATATGACGGATCCGACGGGGTTTGCGGGCTGCACAGCGGGAGATGCGCAGCGCGAAGGAACGGACTGTAAACCGACAGAAAAGCCGGGAAAGTCGAATGCCGTGAAAGAGGCAGCAAGGACAATCGCGGCTGGTGGTACTGTCTATATACAAAAGGAGGACGGAAGTTGGATAGCCGTCACTGCGGGTAAGAATGGTGCTATAGAGGCAAAACCCTCTGAGGCGCCAACATCGCGGGAGAAGTCTAATGAGCCGAAGACGGGTCAGCCAAACAGTGGGACGAGCAGCGCTCCGACAGAAAGTCGAACTTGGGGTAGCTACCTTCCGGGCACCACTATAGGCGAGGATTCTGCCCAGTGGTATGCAGATAGATTCATTGGGACTGATAATCCCTTTGTTTATGTACCTGCTGCAGTCGGGGGTGGTTTTGCGTCTCTGTGGACGCCTGATACGGCTACGGAGACGACATTTAACCTGGCTACTGGTGGGCTCGTTTCTGTTGGTAAAGCTGCTGTTGGGTATGCAGGGGCCAAGATTATTGGCACTGCTCAAAGCACTGGAACGCTTGGACATGCGACAGTTTCGAAGACTCTTGCCTATATGTATGCACTCAATCCAAATGTTTCTCGCGTCACATTAGACTTGGGCTATAAGCGCCTTCTGGAAGGAGTGCAGGCTGCGCTTTCGAAATATGGCCCACGACCAGATGTGGGAGTGAGATTTAAGGATGGCATCGTGAAGGTTGTCGAGGTCGCGTCGAAGACTGACAACCCGTCGAAGCTGATCTTGCGAAATGAGCAAAAAATGCTTCGTGACAACATTCAAGGTACCGTACAGGTCAACAACTGGGCGGTTTGGATAAACAAGTTTTTTGGAGGTTGATAGTCGTGTTTTTCCGAAAGCAGAAGCATTTCTTTAATATTACGAAGTTGTATTTTACCGCTGACTTGACTGCGCATATTGACCCTGAGTGGCTTGTGGGGAATTTATTTGAACGTTGCATTGGGAGGCCTGTTGAGTACTCGATAAATTGTGGGGGTGATAAGAAAATCTCTTCTTTGCCGAGCGCACTCAAGCGAGTTTCACTTGCTGATTTTGAGGCTTTTGACTGCTCGGACGAAAGTGGAAGAGTAGTTCTTTCTATAGGGCGGGCTGGCAAGGCTTTTGATGAACCTGACTCAAATTTTCTATTTGAGTGCTTTGTTATATCTAAACCGAGTTCTTCGTTTGAGGTGGAGATTGATATTTTTGCAATCTTTTCAAGCGCTTTTGAATTGCATTATGGCTATGCTGGTCGCTTGCCTGATGATTTCAGTCCTGCGTCAGAGACAAGAATTAAGATGGGGTTATTCGGGTCTGGCGTTAAAGTTGGGAGCGTTGAGGACTCATGGTTGCATCATCCAAAAGGTGTAATTTCTGGCAGTATAAAAGGTGTTTATCCCGTAAATTATTGGAAAAATCCTGTTGCCTCCAGGTTGGCGGATATGGGTTTCAAGTTGAGCGAAGAGGGGCTTGGTCAGGGTGGTATTGTTTGCTTTGATTTAAATCAGCTTAAGAGGATTGCAAAAGATAATCCTGCCTACGATAGATTTATACACGATGATTGGTGCCTGCCAGCGTGAACGCGGTAAGGCGGCTAGCCGACACCGGCCGATTCCGCGCCGGCTGGTTGCTGCTCGCTATCAATCGATCTCCGGGTTAGGTCTCAATACTGTTCCGTTAGATCGATTTCAGTGGTTGCTGCTGTGGAAGAATCAACTTGGGCTCAACCATGACGAAAACCGTGAATACTTGATCCTTCAGTAGCCGGAAAACTGCGTTGGGGGGTCTCGCTCTTTAAACTGAATATGGCGGTATGCGTGATGCGCTGGAAGCCGCACTGCGTCTAGGGTCTGGCCGTTTGGGTACGACAGGACGTGGTGGGGTCACCAGTTCAGCCAAACAGGGGAGTAGTAGGCCGAGTTATTAAGGCGCTGCCATCGTCTGTGCAGGAGGGGATATCAGCGGTTCAGGAGTTCGTGACCAGCCTTCCTGTTGTTGGGGAGATGGTTGATGACCTGACTGATGGTCCAAGTAGCACCATCGCTGCACAGGGCTGCGTTGAGTGCGGTAATGGTGGTGG
Organism: Chitinimonas sp. JJ19; assembly: GCF_036961565.1. NCBI lineage: Bacteria > Pseudomonadati > Pseudomonadota > Betaproteobacteria > Neisseriales > Chitinibacteraceae > Chitinimonas > Chitinimonas sp. JJ19. The sequence continues at coordinate 311,974 of NZ_JBAMDD010000004.1, read as the reverse complement.
TGGGAACAGTGTCATATCGGGTGCGCGTTTGCCTGTGACTGCTGGTGTGCCGGCAACTCCTCCGGTAACCGCGGCAGAACGAGCACAAGTAATTCACCAAGCTGTTCCCGCTGCAACCCAGAGAAGAACTACTATCGCCGTTACCGAAACGGCAGAAGGTATACGCATTGTTAGTTCAAGCGAGAAGAGGTTGAGGCCTGCTCAAAGAGCGTTGCTGAAAACTAATGAAATAGAAGGCAAGGGGGCGGGGCATGCAGAGGTTACAGGGATAAATACGGCTAGAGATTTGAAACTAAATCCAACCGGAACGGCTGCAAGTCGACCTATTTGCACTGGATGTCAGCAAACATTAAAGCAAGAGCGCGTAGATGCTTTGAGTCCTGTTAAAGTAAAAAAGGAACCATGAGGAATGATGAATTTCGATTTGGAGGAATTACATGCTGAGCTGGAGGTGCTACCACATCGGTTGCGTGCTGTTTTCCTTGCTTGGATGTGTGAAAGAATGTTGCCTAGCTACATCTTCTTCTCAAAAAAGCATGGCCTGGACCAAGCCATCTTACGCGGTGCTTTAGATCGGGCATGGGAGTGGCTTGCCACACCATCTGATGATATTGACTTCTCGATCCTTGCAAGGCGATGTGAAGATTTGGCACCTGAAACAGAGGATTATGAGGATCCTTTGGTTTCTGCTGCACTCGATGCGGCAGTTGCAATAGGCGCATTGTTGCGATACTTGAAGAGATTTGACGAGGAGCATTTGTCTATTGGATTAACTCTGATCAGGGATTCTATCGATATGCATGTCCAGGAGCTGGAAGGGATGGATTCTTTGGGTTCTGATCTGGAGGATAAGATCGCTTCTCATCCACTGATGCAAGAAGAGTTGAAGGTGGAAAAGGAAGATATCTCCTATTTGAATAGAATCCGTGGTGATGATGTAAATGTCATTGAGATAAAAGGCAGGTGGTATAATCTAGAAGTAGGTTGCCTTGGCGATCTCAATTCGTAGGTACCCCGACCGCTCGTCCGCAACAGATTGAGTAGCTATCGCTCCCCCGCTTGGCGCGGTACTCATAGTAGCCCCTCTTAGTGACGCACCAGGCTAGCAAGACGCACCGAGTAGTCTATGCTGAGTCTACCCCTACGAAGCCGGGCACAGGCCCGGCTGTATGCCCTCCGACCACCCTCTGGCCCCGTCAGAGGTGTCAATTAGTTAGCTGGGGATGTTCAGGAAGTTGGCAGGGATTGGCCTATAGGGGACTCCAGAAACCTATTCTTTGCAAATCCGGCGCACAAGGAATCAATTAGTTACAGCGCACGAACGGCTAAAAACGGAGGTTTCTGGAAGTCTCCTATAGTCTAGGATGTAGACGATAGGCGTTTCAGTACAGATTTCGCTGCCAGGGGCGGTGGCAATGCGGTAGAAACGGCCCGCCAGACCATTATAGCCCCCAGTCTTGGTGACTCTCGCCGAACGCTCGGCAGGCCGTAAAGAGCGCTGTGCGCTGCCCCGATCGCATCCTTATGGAAATTGGTTGGATCGGATAATCTTTCGTCAGATTGTCATTGTCTTCTCTCTGGTCCTGGCTTTTCTCCTGGCGGCACTTCACCGCACGACCATACGTTCCCCCATTTCGACTTTAGGGGTAGGAGTTGCTCCTTTTTCGCTAAATAAGCGAGGGCGTCGTAAAGGTGCTGTCGCTTACGGGTGTCGTGGTAAATCAGCTTGCCGACACCTATTCTTGCTTGCCGATATTGCCCTTTTTGTGCTTTCTCGAACTTTTCCTGATTGCAATTGTGGAAGCCGGCATCTCCACTCGGGAACCGGCTTTTCCAGTAAGCACCGTATTGATTCCCCCAGTACACACCATTACCCTTGGCTGTAGAACCATTCAAAAAGAACACACAGTGGAAATGGAAGCCACGATCTGCACCGTGCTCTAATTTCCAGATATAACCGACACCGTGACGAAATATCCCCGGGTTGCCACGTCGGTTGTCGAGAAAATGCTTGAGGTGAGCCTTTGCCGATTCTGCAGTAGAGTGAGCGATTGAAGGCGGCAAGTAGAAGTCCAATCGGATGACGAGTAGCTTACGGTGACGTTTGATCAAGCGCCGAGCACAACCCACCATACCGAAATACATGCGTGTTGCTAGCTCGCCCCGCTGTCTCAGTTCATTCTGAAAGTCCGGTGAGCTACAGCGGTGGCGGATGTCGTGAAGGAGTTGATTGAATAAGTCCGCTTCGTATAAGTCATCGCCGCAAGGGTTGTTGGGTTTGTTGTAGAGAAAGCCCTGCTGATGCAGCGCTGCAAAGAAGGCGTCAGCGTGTAGGCTGATGTTCTGTTCTGGGTATTGCTGCTGTATAAGATAATTTGCTGCAGACTTTACTAGATTGAAGTAAAGCGCAAGGCGAGACTCCTTCAGTATTATTCTGCCGCGCTTATCTCGCATCCATGTAAAGGCTGCTTTATCGGTCGTGATGATCGTTTTGACCATGCGTTCGATATACAGAAGGTTGTCGAGTTCGTCGAATAGCTCCCAATTGTGTGTGGATTGGATTGCTTGCACAGCGATTGCTCGGTGGATGTTGCTTGGTCCAATATTTTCGAGATTGCAAACGGCGTCCATGCTCCTAATCCTTTTGGTCTGAGGTGTTTATTTCAGAGGTGCTTGCTGATAGCTGGAGCTGTTGGATTGGTTCCTGCTACTGTCTTGATGAGTGGTTGTGGTGAGTGTTGGTGATGTGGCTTGTATTGGTGATATGGTTATGGCTATTAATAACACTAATAACCTAGTTTTATTGCTACTGTGCCTTTAAGCTTGCATTGCTACTGGTGATGGGTGATGCCATTTTTCTGTGTGTGGGTGCTATCCCTGTGGTGATTGATAGTTTCATATGAATATACGAAGTTATTTCATAATTGCATCTGATATGAATGCACACATGGTGTTATTCCAGAATATCTCAGCCCTATATCACGCAGAGGAGAACGGATAGCGAATCATCCTGATTCGCCCTGTTACACCAGTGAGGATTCCCATGGCTGATCATTTCCCTATTTCTCGTATCGAAGGCACGGCCAAACCTGTTTGTCCCTATTGCGGCGCCACCCATAGTGAACGTAGGGACTATGCCAAGCATGCCGGTGGCACCGTTGGCCTGGTGGCGGGTGGTGTGGCCGGCGTCACGGGCGCCGCTTCAGGCGCCGAGCTCGGTGGCCTGGTGGGTCTGACGGCCGGCCCGGTTGGTTTTGTCATCGGCAGTATGACCGGCGCCTTGATCGGTTGCCTGGTGGGGGCGTCCGCAGGCTGCGTGGCCGGTGCCAAGCTGGGTGAGGTCATCGACCAGCGTGTCCTGCGCAATCATCTCTGCCTGGAGTGCGGCAGCACCTTCAGCGCAGAGTGAGTTGCCGAGTTACATCGCTTGATCAAGCCTTCAACCGATGTACCGCGAGTACTTCGTGTACCTAGTAGTCCCTGATCGGCTTCTCCCTCCATCCCCTCGCAGCACGCAAACCACCCACTGTGCATATAGCCAGTCCCCCCGCTGATCTCAGCGGGGGGACTGGCGGCCTATGCCATATAGAAAGGAAACCATCATGTCGCATCTCGTACAGACCATGGCCTACCGAGAAGAACAGGTACCGTGGCATCGCTTGGGCAACAGCTTGCCTGCCAATCAGCCTCTGGAGGTCTGGCTCACTGCAGCGGGAATGGACTGGGCGATTCAAGAAGCCCCCGTGCTGTACTCCGCAGCCGGTGGCGAGGGCGCAGTCATCAAAGCAAATGCCGACGCCAAAGTGCTCTATCGCTCGGATACTCAGGAAGCGCTGTCTGTGGTGAGCAATCGCTACAAGGTGGTCCAGCCTCGCGAGGTCATGGAGTTTTACCGTGACCTCGTGTCGTCAGCCGGCTTTGCGCTGGAAACGGCGGGCGTGCTGAAAGGTGGCAGGAAGCTGTGGGCGCTCGCCAAGACCGGGCAGGAGACCGTGCTGAAAGGCGGTGACCGCGTCAAAGCCTATCTGTTACTGGCTACCAGCTGCGATGGCACGCTGGCCACCACGGCGCAGTTCACCTCAGTCCGGGTCGTATGTAACAACACCCTGCAATTAGCTGTGAACCATCGGGGCTCAGTGGTGAAAGTACCGCACTCCACGGTATTTGACCCGAAGTTGGTGAAAGCGGCACTAGGGCTAGGGCTGAGTACCTGGGACGGTTTCATCACCTCCATCAAGCGTATGGCCGAAAGGCCCTTGAACAGTATCGAGGCAATGAATGTGCTCATTAGCACACTAGGGGATCCCGCCTTACCCCTAATCCAGCAGCCAAACCGACGCGTACTGCAGCAGATACACACGCTGTTCGCCGGAGCAGGCATAGGGGCTGAGCTGGCTTCCGCGTCAGGTACTGCATGGGGGCTGCTCAATGCGGTGACCCAGTACGTCGACCATGCACGCCGCGCACGTAGTCAGGACTATCGGCTGGACTCGGCATGGTTCGGCGCTGGGGCAGAGATGAAGGCCAAGGCATACACCCAGGTGCTAAAGGTGGTGGGCTAGACAGAATCTTCGAGAGGCAAACGGTTGGCAAGCCCCTCTGCTAGGCGTTTAACAACATCTATCACCATTTGGCGATCAGCTTGGTTCAGTGGTGCCAACAATCGATCCAAGTGCTGGGATTGGTCGGTTGCACGATAACTACCCTCGCTCAGTAGTTCAGCAGCCTCGCATTCGAACAACTGCGCCAACGCTACTAGTCGCTCCACCGTAGGCATCACGATGCCGCGTTCAATACGAGAAACAGCTTCGTTACCTATTCCCAAGCGCTCAGCTACTTGCTCTTGAGTCAGCCTCTTGGTCTGACGCTTATGTGCGATTGCCTTCCCGATGGCACCTGCAAGCTGATCATCACGTGGTTTCGTCATTACCCCTCCTAGCCAACCCAGATGGTGGTTACTCAACCTGTTGACAGGAAGGTGTATTTGGGTTGATATTCAACCTAAAAAGTTGAAATGCGACGAGGTTAGGCGGTATCTCCTGCAGCAACGGCGTGGTTTGACGCTTCCTCGTACACCTTGCGTAGACCGAAACTCACTTTTTCCTAGGAAATAAATCATGAAACAGAGTTTTTTTAAGTGCTTGACCATTTGCTTCGCAATATTTTTGGTCATCACAGGGATGTCAGTCTTCTCTAGCCGAGTCCACATTGGATTCTTTGGCTATGTCGCAATGCTTGTATTTGGCACACTGTTTACCGGAACCGGCGCGTTCCTAGGTGACATGTTTCGTCACTTCACCAGGCCGGATTTGATCTGGTCGTCCAGTTCTTTTGAAACATTGAAAGCGAAGATATTTTGGTTGGTCGGTCCCCAGGTGATCGGCTGGATCATTGGGTTCATCGGCTTTCAAGGCATGATGCGCAATGTATTGGGTTATTACATCTAGTAGCCTGTAGTAGCAAGGTGGTGTTTCTTAAGGAAGCACCTTTTAATAAGTACTCAAGAAGGGGTAAGCGATGAAACGACTGGGCATAGTTTTGGCAGCGGCGGTGTTGGGAAGCTACGCTAGCGCCTTTGGTGAAGCTGGTCGCTGGTCTAGTGGTTGGGGGCAGGGAACTGCGGAGTACATTGTAGTGAGCTCAGAAGGGAACACCTTGTATATCGCATGCAGTGATAGCCGACCTGCCACTATGACGCTGACGGTTGGGAAACGGCAGTATGGTTACGGGGAAGATATGGGATTTGACTTGATAATTGATGGCCACGAAGTGACCTCGCCATTCGATGCGGACTCGCGGGCGGGGAGTGGCAATTTCTTGTATGCCTGGAACGCAATACGCAAAGCAAAAAAACTCCAGGCTAAGACGGGTGACGGGCAACTGATCAGCTTACCGTTGCAGGGAGCGGCCAAAGTACTGCCTAGCAGTCGAACGAAGAATTATTCTTGCAATGGGATGATGTAGCGATACAAGCCCGCGACGTAATCACGTCGCGGGCTTTGTTTTGATGCGCTTTGTGATAAGGGACAAAAATTGAAATGGTCAAACAATCGATCATGCCTATAACGCGGGGAATAGCATTGGCCTACTTGGCGATCTCGCTGCAAGGATGTGGAAAATATGAGAGGAGAGTGCGGGACGATTTTTACAACGGTTGCATGGCAAGCAGCTTTGGAAACAAATCCTATTGTAGTTGCTCGGTCAACTTGCTTCAGAACGAGTACAGCCAAGAGGCCTTCTTGGCGATTGAGCATCAGATTAATACAGATCGAAGCGTACCACCTGAGTGGTTTGCTTTTGTGGAAAAAGCAAAGGCACAGTGCTTGTAACGGAACTGAAGTAACTGCTTTTAAGTTAGAGGTCGAGTGCGGTGTCGGTTCGCCTAATCCTGCGATGAGCACTAGTCTCGACACTGCGACAACCGCGACGGTCGCGGTTGTCGCAGTGTCGAGACTGTGTGTAATAATTAAGCAAGGCCTGGAGTGGGGGGGCACCAAGGCTAATCTGAGCCAATTCAACATACAGTAACTATTACCAAGACAGCGCCTCGATGGAGCGGGATTGGTTCTACAAAGTGAAATCAGCATTGAGGAGGCCAGGAGCGTATGAAGAGGCACCCGGTGATGTGGCTGTTCCAAAGAAAGGCGTAGGCCAAGAGACCATAAGACCTTTCCCCATATTTTGCAGCTTAACCTGTCCGCGGAATTGCATTCGATGCAATACAGGCATGAGTGCTGATGAGGTTCTGAGCCCGCCTGGACCATTGCGGAGGATGCAACGTTTGGTGACCGTGCACCATCCCTTTTCACGATACATACGCAAAAAGAACTGTTGCAGGCGATTACAACCGTCCTCCACCGGATCAACAAATGCCTCGAATTGAAGAGGCTTCTGTTTCATCCGAAGTTGCTCACCTGCGAAGAAATGTCCCAAATATGCAGCACGGTCATACATTTCTGCCGAGATTTCATCACTGTCACTGCAAACTGCCGTGTAAAGGCAGGCTACTCGAAGAATCAAATTCGGCAATTTTGAGGCATGGGCCGCGATGGGCTCATACGAACCAAAGCGGCCTATCAAATTTTCGATGTTGTTGTATTCCCGCAGGGCTAGTAACTTCGCTTCAGGACTGAGGCCAAGGGTTTTGCGGGGAGGTATCGTTCCGTCCTCGGTCCCGTATGTAGCTTCTGCAATCTGCAGAAGTCGCGACTCAAATTGCTCACGCCCAAATTCTCGGTATGTAAAGGGAGAGTCGTTTTTTTGACGAAGCCCTTGTAATGAGGGTGTTTCGAGGATGAAACACCTTGCCTGTAAACCTACCTCTTCGAAGTAATCTAGTCTTTCCCCCAGGGTTTTCTTCCAGACTTCCGGTTGAGCGGCGATACACATAGTTAGACGGGGGCTTTTAATGACCTTGTCGGGCTCACCTTTACGCTGACAAATTGCATCGTCTCCGTCGAATAATTTGTTCAATATAGAAATGTGCTGATTAGAAAGCGCTTTAATTCGTGGAGCGCCTTCATCCCAGTTCAATGTAGCCAACGGCGTATGATCGGCCATTTGCTCCAATAGTGCAGGAATGGTGATATCGTCGTAAAGAAGCTGGTTTTTTTGTGGGGCACTTGGCTCAGTAACTAAGTGATCTGCCAAGCTTTGGGCTGTTTCCCCATAGCTTTTCCCCTCTCGAACCTCCTGTTCGAGCTTACGCTTCAGTCCTTTTGTCACCGTGTCGAAGGACGTCTTCCGTACTCGATATTCTCCATACCGATGCTCATACTGAACGGAGATGCGATCGATCAGTTGGTAGACAAAATTTAGGCCATGTCTCATCGCTGATGATTTCCGATCGCCGGATTTTGCTAGGATGATCAACCAAAGGAGGCAGGGCGTTGGCCTCTCGTCGTGACCTATTACGTCGTAGGCCCCTTGGCAGACTGAAGAGACAATGGCTAAATGCAACATTATCGCCATGGGTACGCTCACCTGGCAGACAGTAACCATGTCGATCACTGACTGGCGAATTGGCTCGGGCAGGGAACTAAGGATCGGATCGTACCCGTAGAAATGCTGGCTTAGCATGCTACCGCTCCTGTCGTGGCTGCGAGATCGCGAGCTTGCATGCGTTCCACAATCCATGCGTCCAGTTCATGCTCTACAAATCCGATACGCCGACTGCCGATCTTGATAGGGCGAGGAAAGGTCGGGTCGTAGGACGGATGGCGTGCGTCTAGCATTGCGTAGACTCCTGCGCGGGACCGGGAGATTTTTTTGCAGGTTGCTATGAGCGTCAGTATGTCAAAGGATTCGGTAGTCATTAGTTAGGCCTCGCTAGGTGTGGTTGGACTGCGAGACCCACTTTACGAGGGGTGCGATTGGCCGAAAATTGCGTCATCCGGGATCGCGGATGCCGTCATCTGGGATGACGGGAGGGGGATGTTGGTAGCGTCGTCGCCGAGATTCGTTTCGGAAGGTTTCTTTCACTAATTGAACTCAAACGTGGTCCGAAAGGATCTAAGGAGGGGGAATCATGGAGATGTCGAATCGGGACGTGCTTGCTGAGACGCTTGCCCACTTGGAGGAGGTAAGCATCCAAATTCTTAGGCACACGATGGAGATCACAATCGAGCAGTACAGGAGTGAAGTGCTTTTCACCTGGGAAAATCAACAGCCAGATGCTCCTGCCAGGTTTCTAAAGGAGTGTGAAAAGACAATTGCGATGTCTCGTGAGGAGGCTGATCCCTTTAAGGCTGAGCAATTAAAAGACAATGCGTTGCGTCTCGAGTTTCAGAGAAGTCAAGCTTTTCTAGTTTCCGCCATGCAGCATATAGCCGATGACAAGGAAATGTATGCGTGGCCGTCTTTAGTTGAAGCAGCATTCATTCTCGGGAAGATCTCGGTAACAGGCGCTGTCTACCGCATGTATCACAGCACGCTAAAAGACGAAAAGATACGCAAGGCCAAGGCTGGCGGAGAAGCTAATGGAGCACGGAGCCAACCGGTGAGAGAGGAACTTTGGAGACGGGTTAAGCAGGAATGTGAGAATGGTTCGAAATGGCCATCAATAAAGAATGCCCTGGAATTACTGCAAGACGACATCATAGAGTTTTCTCGGGGAACAGAGCGAGTACTAAGTAAATACCAATTTCAGAAAACCGCTCGAGGCTGGATTAAGCAAATGCCTGAATATGAAAAATACTTTGCGACCAAGTCGGGAGCTTGAGGTTGCTTACTTGCCTTGTCAGTATGACATGTACGGCGCTTCAGGGAAGTCCAACTGGAGCCAAACTTGAATGGCATACCAGGTGGCATACTGGATTTCGTGGGAATGCAAAAAGCCCTGAAAAATCAGGGCTTTTTGCATTGTTATTGGCGGAAGCGGTGAGATTCGAACTCACGGTAGGCTCACACCTACGGCGGTTTTCAAGACCGCTGCCTTAAACCACTCGGCCACGCTTCCTTTGCTTTGCTGCTGGATTCGACTGTTGTCTGCCAAGCTTACCGGCAGCGCTGGTTAGGCCACAGAGAGCGGGCCTGCAGTCTTTGTACAAAGCGGGCGCAGATGCTACCGCAAGTGGGGGATTTTGGCTACAGTAGCGTCTGCGTGACTTGAAACTTTGCTGCTGCGGCGCAATCTGAGTCACATCTTGGTTTCAATCCCGTTTGAGGAGTCAGCATCATGCAATCGCAATGGCAAACTACAGCCGGTGGCCTTGGGCAGGGCGTAGATAGCGCCGCCCAGAACAAGGTACTGCGCAATACTTATTCCTTACTGGCCTTGACCATGATTCCGACTGCGCTGGGCGCCTGGTTGGGCATGGAGATGCAGTTCATGCTGCGCGGCTGGATGGGCTTGATACTGTTTCTGGGCGTGAGCTTTGGTGCCTTCTTCGCCATCGAGAAGACCAAGCACAGCGCCATGGGTGTGGTGCTGCTGCTGGCCTACACGGGCTTTATGGGCCTGTGGATGTCGCAGTACCTGCAGTTTGCCATGCAGTTCAGCAATGGCGCCCAGTTGATCGCCATGGCGGCGGGTGGCACGGGGGTGATCTTCTTCTCGCTGGCCACACTGGCGACCGTGACCAAGCGCGATTTCTCGTTCATGGGCAAGTTCCTGTTCGTGGGTTTGATACTGGCGATAGTGGCTTCGCTGGCCAATATCTATTTCCAGCTGCCTGCGCTGTCGCTGGCGATTTCGGCTGCGGTGATCCTGATCTTCTCGGCTTATATCCTGTTTGATGTCAGCCGTATCGTGAACGGTGGTGAGACCAACTACATCACGGCTACGCTGTCGTTGTACCTGAACGTGTACAACATCTTTGTGAACCTGCTCAGCCTGCTGACCGCCTTGGGTGGTGAGCGCGACTAAGTCGTGCTGGCAAGGCCCTGCTGAGACGGGGCTTGGCTTGTCCGCATCGCTGATGCGTAGCAGTGCAAACAAGAACGCCCTGGCTTAGCCAGGGCGTTTGTTTTTTGTGCCGGGCTGGGGCTGGAACTGGCATTCCCCCTGTCGGACGGCTATGCTAGGCCCGGTCTGTATCACTTTTGAATTGCCCTACATGAAAGCCACGCTCGCCCCTCAAGCTCTCGACCAACTGTTCCGAGAAGCGCGTACCTACAATGCTTTTGCCGAGCGCGAAGTTGACGATGCGACGCTAGCTGCGCTGTATGACTTGCTCAAATGGGGGCCGACCAGCGCCAATGCATCGCCGGCCCGCTTTGTCTTTGTGAAGTCTGCCGAGGCCAAACAGAAGCTGCGGCCTGCTTTGTCTGAAGGAAATCTGGAAAAAACGCTGAAGGCGCCTGTCTGTGTGATTGTGGGGCACGATCTGGCCTTCTACGAGCAATTGCCCAAGCTGTTTCCGCATACCGATGCCCGTAGCTGGTTTGCTGGCAATGATGCGGTCATCCAGACCACGGCCTTCCGCAACGGTACCTTGCAGGGTGCTTATTTGATGATGGCGGCGCGGGCCTTGGGCTTGGATTGCGGCCCGATGTCTGGCTTTGACAATGCCAAGGTGGATGAGGCGTTCTTTGCGGGCACTACGGTAAAGTCCAATTTCCTGATCAACCTGGGTTATGGCGTACCGGAAGGCCTGTTTCCGCGCAACCCACGCTTGGCCTTTGAGGAAGCCTGCCGCATTGCATAACCGCCTGCCAGCCTAGGGATGCCGCGTCGAGATGGCCGAGAACAAGAAACCGCAGTGGGATATCTGGAAAGAGCTGGAAGAACTACGCCAGCGCTATAAGGAACTGGCGCCCATGTTTGCCCGGGTGGGCGTGGCGCCGGAGTTTGCCCAGATGGTGAACAACCTGCGGCTGGACTTGCAGCGACGGCCACCATCACCCCCGCTGAATACCGGCGAGCGCGATAAGGATGCGCAGGCGCAAGAGGAGTACAAGCGGGCGTTTGCGTCTCACTATGAAGAGGTGTTCTTCAAGGTAGAGAACTGCCTGCGCATGCCTTGGCCGATTGAGGCGCAGTACCTGGTGCCGGGTATTCTGGAGGAAGTGGAGAATCAACGTCGGGCGTTGGTCAAGAATCCGCTGGTGTCGCCGCCGCTGGAGAAGCTGGATGCCTTGGTCGAGGAGTATGCCAATCTCGACAAGATGGATGATAGGCTCGATCGGAATGCAATCGGCGTACGGCGGGCGCAGTTGACGGAGGTGTTGGGTTTTCCGTTGATCGTGCGCCGCCAGCTGGCCCACCCGGAGTGGGAGCTGCTGCCGCCGCTGGCCAGTGACGCGTATCGGCAATTGCTGAATAGCAAGATTGAGAACTACCGCGCGGCGGGCTGGTTGCAGTCCAAGCTGTTTGACAAGTGGTATATCGCGCTGGAGTTCGATGCCATCTGGGCACGGCTCAAGCGTGATGCCAACGACCGCGAGCGCATCATCAGCCAGCTCAAGCTCAATTGGCCCAAGCTGGGGAACTGGGCGCCGGATTTTCCCCATGCGGATCTGGTGTGGTATCTGCTGCTGGTGCTGCTTTGCATCATTGCCCTGTTTGCGGAGTGGTGGTGGGCGGCGGGTGGTTTGCTGATCTGGCTGCAGCTATCGGTCATCATCGAGAAGCACCACGCACAGCTGGTGATCAAGCGGCGGCAGGCTTTGCTGCTGGAATGCGGGCGCTTTAAACGTATCCGCGACCAGATATCGTCGGGCAAGTTTGATCCGAGTACGGTGCTCAGGCAGCTCAAGCAGTTCAATTTCCGCCACTATGTCTCGGAGCAAGGCATGCAATTGCTGCAGTCCATGTCCATGGTGGGCGGTTTCTAGTAGGCCAGGCTTGCTATTGGGTATCGCTTGGATGCCTGTTGTCACGGCGGTAATCCGAGCGATGGCGCCTGATACCCCTCAAGCCGATAGGTGGCCGGTATTTGATAGGCTGTGATTTTCTCAGCGCCTCCTATGATGAGGTAGTGGCAGGGTGACGGTAGTACCGTTGCAGGCTTCCTGTTGGCATGAGGGGGATAACAGGTGGCGAGGGCGCAATCCAGCAACTGTGCAGTAATGCCAGCATACTTGCCGTAATAATTACTCGTGAACCGATTACCGGCCGCGATAGTGTTGCAGCTATCTGCCGGGTAGGCTGCCAGTGCTGAATCGCGCTGGCGCTTGCGGTTCATGCCGTCTAAAGTAAGACCGCATCAATCTTGCCCGGGGTCAGAATGAAATCGCACTTAGCCGCTTTACTGCTGGCATGCACTACGGTAGCCGCCGCAGAAGAAACGCTCAGGTTCTCGATCAACCAGTACAAGGTGGAGGGGAATACCGTGCTGCCGGATGCGCGTATCCAGGCCACTCTGGCGCCCTTTGCCGGGCAGGGGCGCGATTTTGCCGATGTGCAACGCGCACTCGAGGCTTTGGAAACCTTGTACCGCAAGGCCGGTTACGGCGCTTTGCAGGTTTATCTGCCAGAACAGGAAATGAACCAGGGCACCATTGTGTTCAAGGTGGTCGAGCCCAAGCTGGGCAAGGTCCGCATTGAGGGCAACCAATACTATGGCGAGGGCAATATCCGCCGGGCACTGCCAGCGCTGCGCGAGGGCGACGTACCCAATACCGGCTCGGTGACCGATAGCCTGCGTCTTGCCAACGAGAGCCCCGCCCGCCGCCTGACCGTAACCCTGCAGGCGGGGGATACCCCACAAACGGTGGATGCCAGCGTCAAGGTGGTCGATGAGTGGCCATGGCGGGTGTTTGCCCAGGCAGACAACACCGGCTCCAAGGAGACCGGCGAGGCGCGGTTGTCGCTCGGTTACCAGCACTCCAATCTGTTCGATCTGGATCATGTCCTGACCACACAATTCACCACCTCGCCCAGCGAGGCGGACAAGGTCAAGATATTCGGCATAGGCTATCGCGTGCCGTTCTATGGCTGGGGCGATAGCCTGAGCCTGTTTGGCGGCTATTCCAATGTGGAATCGGCGGCCTTGGCAGGCTTGTTCAATGTCACCGGCAAGGGCACCGTGTTCGGCGCCCGCTATACCCAGGGCCTGCCAGCCGAAGGGGCGCTGCAGCACAAGCTGCAGTGGGGCCTGGATTGGCGCCGCTTCAATACCCGCTCCACCTTTGGTGGTGGTAACACGGTGGGTTCCAACCGTTACACAGTGCAACCGGTGAGCCTTGCCTATCAGGGGCAATGGCAAAACGCCAAGTCGAGCTATGACTGGAGTGCCGGCCTGTCGCGCAACCTGCCAGGTGGTGATGAATTGGGCCAGACCGGTGCCGGGCTATCCAAGTCGGGCCGGCTGACGGCTACCACCGAATACACGATTGCGCGCCTAGGCGGTAATGCCTATATCAGCCTGCCTGCCGAATGGACGGCCCATGTGGGCATGAATGCTCAGCTGACGCCCGATGCGCTTGCGCCAGGCGAGCAGTTTGGCCTGGGCGGCGCCAATAGCGTGCGTGGCTATGACGAGCGGGAATTCGCCAATGATGAGGGTGTGAACCTTACCCTGGAGGCCTATACGCCGGATTTTGCCAAGCGCTGGGGCTGGGAAAGCATGACCTTGCGCGGCCTGGTGTTTCTGGACTGGGGGCGGATTACCCGGAATGACGTGGCGCTGGGCGAGGTCGACAGCACCGAGCTGGCCGGGGCGGGTATAGGCTTGCGGCTGGGCTGGGGGAAGCGTGCATCAATCAAGCTGGACATCGCGCAGACCCTGAAGGAGGGGCAGCAGGATGGACAGCCTAAAAAGAAGGGCGATACCAAGGCCCATGTCTCGGCGATTGTTTCATATTGAGCCGGCACGTTTGCGTGCCGCAGTAACTGGATAAATACGGCGGTAAACCGCCTCCGCGTCGAGCGGAAGGAGTCACCATGAGTATCTCGCAGCAGCCCGGTTTTGCCATGAAATCCCTGTTTGTTGCCACGCTGGCCTGCTATGCGCCGCTGGCCGCTGCCAACCCCACCGGTGGTACGGTGGTGTCGGGTGGTGCCACGTTCAATCAGCAAGGCAACAGCCTGATCGTGACCAATACACCGGGTACGGTGATCAACTGGCAGTCGTTCTCCATCAATCAGGACGAACTGACCCGCTTTGTGCAGCAGAATGCCAATAGCGCAGTGCTGAACCGGATCACTGGGCAGGATCCTTCGCAGATACTGGGGCAGCTGCAATCGAATGGCCGGGTGTTCCTGATCAACCCGAACGGGATTGTGTTCGGCCAGGGGGCGCAGATTGATACGGCGGGTCTGGTGGCCTCGACGCTCAATATCAGCGACGACGATTTCAGGGCCGGCAAGCTTAAGTTTGAAGGTGCGGCCACAGGCAATATCAGCAATGCCGCCAATATCACCACGCCGTCTGGCGGCTTTGTCTATCTGATCGCACCCAATGTCGAAAACAGCGGTGTCATCGTATCGCCCAAGGGCGAGATATTGCTCTCGGCGGGCCGCAGCGTGGAGTTGGTCGATGGCGTCGATACCAGCCTGCGCGTGAAGGTGCATGCACCTGCCGGCCAGGTGGTCAATGTGGGGCAACTGATTGCCGAGCAAGGCCGTATCGGCATCTTTGCTGCGGCCATCATGCAGCAGGGCGTGGTCAGCGCCAACCGTGCCGAAGTGGGCGAGGGTGGCAAGATCGTCTTCAAGGCCACCGATGCCTTGAACCTGGCTGCCGGTAGCCGCACCGAGGCCAAGGGTGGCCAGGTGCTGGCACAGACCAGTGCGGGCGACACCCTGGTCAGTGGTGTGGTGGATGTCTCCAACACGGGTGGTGTCGGCGGGCAGGCGACCTTGCTGGGCAAGCGCGTGGGCGTGTTCAACGGCGCGACCGTGGTGGCTGATGGGCGTGATGGCGGTGGCCAGATACGTATCGGCGGTGACTTCCAGGGCAAGAACCCTGACGTACAGAATGCGCAGGTTACTGCTATCGCCGACGGGGCGACGGTGAGTGCCAACGCCACCGGTAATGGCATGGGCGGCCGGCTGATAGTCTGGTCTGACCTGGCGACCCGTGTGCAAGGCAACCTGAGTGCCCGTGGTGGCCAGTTGGGTGGTGACGGCGGCTTTACCGAGATTTCGAGCAAGGGCCACCTCGACCTGCGCTCGGTGGTGGATCTTTCATCGACCCATGGCAAGGTGGGGCAGCTGCTGCTGGACCCAACAGACCTGTGGATAGGCTCTGCGCCAGCCGTGTGCCTGCCGACGGTGTGCGTGGATGGCGGCAGCGGCGGCACCCTGCTGGACAATACCTTTAGCTACGCCGAGCACGCCGATCATTCCTACATCTCCGCCTCCCTGATCAATATCCAGGGTGCGTCGGCGATGGTTACGCTGCAATCGAACAACAACATCACGGTCGCCGAGGATGTCGAGAGCGACTTTGGCCTGACCCTGCAAGCAAACAACGATATCGAGGTTTTGAGCGGCGTTAACATACTCAGCGATCTGGGCAGTGTGGTGCTGGATGCCGATCACGATATCCTGGTGGGTTCGGGTGCCACCATTACGACCAATGGTGGCCCGGTAGACCTGATTGCAGGTAACGGGATTTTCCATCTCGGTACCATCAGCAGTTCGACTTCGGTACTGTTGCAGGCGACCAATGACATCTCGATTGCCTCGGGCGCCAATATCACTGCCAGCAGCGGCACGGTGACCCTGATGGGGCGGGATGTGTACCTGGGCTCGGGCGGCTTGGTGGACGCTGCGGGCCTGCTGAAAATTGACGCAAGCCGCAACATCACGCTGGATGGCTCGCTAGATAGCGATAGCACGGTAGAACTCAAGTCGCTGAACGGCGCTGCCAGCATGACCGGTACGGCATCTGTGATGGCGCCGACGGTGAATCTGCATGTGGGCACGGGAGGATTTAATTCCGGCGTCAACACGCGGGTGGATACCGATGCCCTTTTCATTATTGCTGCCAAGGGCAATGTCACCATAGGCGGCCTAGATGGCAAGACCACCCAGACCGAGATCAATGCTGCCCACGATGGTAGCTATAACGGCCTGACACTCGATATTACCGAGACTGCCGGTATCAATCAGGGCTTGAAGGTCGGTAGTGTCGGCATAGGTTGGGCGGGCGGCACGGTCAAGCTCAACTCCAAGTTTGGCGACATTACGCAGGTGGACGGTTCGCATGTCCGGGCCAAGCACCTGATTGTGACCTCGGGGAATGCCTCGGGGACCGGCAACATCCTGCTCAATGGCAGTGGCTCGGTCAACGAGATTGCCGAGTTAAGTGCTGCGGTATGCCAGAGCGCTTGCAGCGGTGCCAGCTCGTTGAATGTGAACAACAATACCGCGATGGCGTTGACCAACTTTGGCGGCAATGCTGTTACCGGCCCCAACGACATCACCATCAAGAGCGTAGGGCCGCTGACGGTCAATGGCTTGGTGAATGGAGGCGGGTTTGTCGACCTGGTCAGTGATGGCAAGCTGACGATCAACAGCAACGTTACTGCGGCCAGCGGTCTGACGCTGGAGGGTGACGGCGGGATCGATATCAACGCCTTGGTGGCAGGTACCACGAGCGTGAACCTGAAGTCCGGCAACGCGGCGGTGCAGGCTGGCGCCTCGGGCATGGTGTCCGCCAGCAACCTCTATCTGCAGAGCATGGGTGGTACGGGGGCCGTAGGGTCCAAGAGCGCACCACTGAAGCTGACCAGCGGCGGCGGCATGTCGGTTTATATCGGCTCGGGATCGGACACCATCAGTACCGTGGCCTTGGATATGCAAGGCTCCGGCAACCTGAGCCTGTTCGCAGGTGGCGAATCCTCGTCCTTGAATATCGGCAATCTGTTTGTTTCGGCCTTGAACAACATCAACGCCAGTGCCAGCATCACTGGCAATGAGCTTGCGCTCAAGTCCAGCGGCGGTAGTGTGTCGCTGAGCAACTACAGCTACAACCTGAGCGGGTTGACGCTGGAAGCGGGGTCTGCAGGCTCGGTGGCTTTCAATGGCTCGTCGGTGTTCGTCAACAACCTGAACGTCAAGGCCGGCACCTTCAATATGAGCTCGGCGCCTGCGCTGAGCATAGGCAGTGCCACGGTAGCAGCGGACAATATCGTCTTTGGCGGCCAGTCGCTGGGCACATCGGCCTCGCCACTGTCGTCGCTGACGCTGTCGCCCTTCCAACCCACTGGCGATCTCACCCTGAGTACCGGCTTGGCAGCCAGTCTGTTTACCAACAACCTGCTGCTGACCGGCAATAACGTCAATCTGCCAACAGGCATCTCCTTGTCAGGTCGCCTGGGTACGGATCTGACCGGCAGCTTCAACGCCGGTGCGATGGTCAGCGCCAGTGTGGTTGATATCAAGGCAGGTGCCGGTGTGAGCCTTAATGGCCTGACGGCCACCGATATCATTGTGAATAGCGGCGGTGGCATTACCGGCTTGTCCGCCATCTCCGGCGGTCTGGTCTCCCTGACATCGGCCAGCAGCCTGGGGTCGGCGAGTGCGCCCTTGGGCATCACGGCCAACAACCTGACCTTGGCGACAACAGGTGCTGGTGCCGGTATCTATGCTGCCTCCAATGCGGGCCAGGTAACGTTGAATGCGGCTGGCGATATTGTCTACAACGCGCAGGGGTCGGCTTCGCTCAGCGCGACCAGCTCGGGTGGCGGCATCAATATCACGGGTGCGGGTGATTTGTCCTTTAGCAGCCTGACCGGCACCGGTGATGTGCTGGTCAACAGCGCAGGTGCCCTGAACTTGGCCGGGGCCAGCGGTGGCAGCATTACGCTGATGGCTGCAGGCAGCATAGGCTCCGATGGTGGGCCTGTGCGGGTGAATGCCAGCAGCCTGCTGAAGGCCACTACCACTGGTAGCGGCTCGGGCATCTATATTGCCGAGGCCGATGGCGTGGATTCGGCCATATTGACCACCAACAATGGCGATATCAGCTTTACTAGCGGGGGGGCTGCCAGCGTGACGGCATCGACCGGCGGTGCCGGCCGTAATGTGTCGCTGACAACCACCAGCGGCAACCTGACGGTAGCGGGCCTCAGCGATGTGGCCAACAAGCTGACGCTGGCATCGGCGGGCAGCCTGATCACCAGTGCTGGTGTCAATCTGTCTGCGGCGGATTTGAGCCTGAAATCGGTAGACAGCTTCAACCTGGGCGGCAACCTGACTGCCAATACGGCGCTCTCGCTCGATAGCGGCGGCGTGATCACGACGGCGGCGGGCGCCACCATTTCGGCGCCGACGCTGACCTTGCGTGCCGTAGGCGGCATAGGCACCGAAGGCGGTAGCGCCAATGTCAACACCAGCAACCTGCTGGCCTCCACCAGCGGTAGCGGCGCGGGCATCTATATCAACAGCGTGGGCACTTCGCCACTGAATGCAGGGGTGAACGCCGGTTCGGGCAATGTACGCCTGAGCGTGGCGGGCGATATGACCGGCAGCGTGGCGGGCAGCGATGTCCATGTCCAGGCTGTGGGATCGATAGGCAATGCCGGGCAGCGCCTGCAACTGGCATCCAACAACCTGACCCTGCTCAGCGGCGGTAGCATCTTTGCCAATGAGGCGGATGGCACCACGGCGCAACTGACCACCACCAATGGCGATATCGATTTTGCCAGTGGCGGTGCCAGCACTGTCGGTGCAACGGTGGGGGGCAGCAATCGCAGCCTGTCGCTGGCCACCGCCAGCGGCGACCTGACTGTCAGTTCACTGAGCGGTTCGCTGGCCAAGCTCTCGCTGGCCAGCGGCGGCAGCCTGAACACACCGGCAGGCGTGAGCCTGGAGGCGGCGGAACTGGCGCTCAAGTCGGCCAGCAGTTTCAATCTGGGCGGTAACCTGAGTTCCAGCGGCGCACTGACGCTGGACAGCGGCGGCAGCATTACCACCGCCAGCGGTGTCAGCATCACGGCGCCGACGCTGACGCTGATTGCGGCTACTGGCATCGGTAGTTCGGGCGCTGCGGCCTCGGTCAATACCAGCAACCTCACGGCTAAGTCCGGCAGTGGCGGCGTCTTCATCAATAGCCTGGGCAGCCTGGCGAGTGCCAATCTGGGCAGCGATAGCGGCAATATCCAGCTCAAGACGGCCGATGCAACCGGCTTGCTGGCTTCTATCGACGCGGGCTCTGGTTCGGTACTGCTTAACTTGGCTGGTGGCCTGAGCGGCGAGGTCAAAGGTGGCGATATTGAACTGTCGGTGGCATCCGGCGGCGTAGGCACCAGTGCCGAGGCACTGCGGGTGGCAGCCAACAACCTGAAGGTGACCAGCGCTGGCGGCGTGTTCATCAACGAGAAGGACGCCCTGAACGCGGTAGTGACGACCACCGATGGCGCCATCGAACTGACGGCAGGCGGCAACCTGACTGCCGCAGGCACGGCAGGTGGCGGCAAGGGTATCAAGCTGGCCAGCCTGGGTGTGATAGACCTGGCTGGGCTGTTGACCACGGGTGACCTGGCTGCCACGGCATCGGGCAATATCGTGGGCTCGGGCAGTGGCAATAGCGTCAGCGCCCGCCTTGCCAGTTTCTCGGCTGGCGGCATGATAGGACCGCTGAAAACCAGTCTGCAGGTGCTGCAAGCCAAGGCAGGCAGCTCCATCGATGTACTGAATGCAACTGCACTGGAAGTGCAGGGGGCTACTGCAGGTTCGGGCAGCGTGCGTATCGAATCGAACGGCGGCCTGACCACCACCGGCCCGGTTGTGGCTGGCACCTCGGTGGATCTGATCACCCATAGCCCACTCACCATTGGTGCTGGTGGCGTGTCGGCTGGCTCGGGGATTACCCTCAAATCGGGTTCGGGTACGGGTAACGATGACATCACCATCAACGGCAACCTGCAGAGCACCACGGGCGGTTGCCTGGTGGATGCCGGCGGCAGCGTGGCCCAGAACGCCAATATCGTACTCGGCGGCAACGGGGCAGTGACGGTGAATTCCCAGACCGGCAATGTGCTGATGGCAGCAGGTACCACCACCTCTACCAATGGCGGCAGCATAGGGTACACGGCGCAAGGCAATATTGCGCTGAGCTTGCTGGATGCTGGCCCGACCGGTGCGGTGGCAGTGAATGCGACGACGGGCGCAGTCAGCTCGGTTACCCCTGGCCTCATCAATGTGCGTGGTGGTCAGCTGACAGTCAATGCGGGTGGACGTATCGATATGGGCGTGGATGTGCCTGCCGATCAGCTCAAGTTCAACAGCGGCGTAGGCTATGCCGTGGTACGCGATGCATCGGGTGGTCTGGTACCGGGCAGTTCGGCGCCGACGACAGACGATAGTGCCCAGAACGATACCGTCAACGCTATCAATACGGTCAATACCACGGTGAATAATGCGGGCGACGTCAAGGACGATGCCCAGAAGAAGATAGACGAGCAGCAGAGCGGCGACCAGACGCAAACTGATGAGGAACAAGGCGATGACAAGAACAAGAAAACCAAGAAGTGCTAGCACCATGCTGAAGATGGCGACGCTTCTGGTCTCGTTCACCCTCGCCGTGCCTGCTTACGCAGCCCAGGCGGGTACCGTAACCCAGCTGGCCGGCGTGCTAAGTGCGCGCAAGGCGGATGGTATCGTCAAGATACTGGGTTTACAGTCCAGCGTGGACAAGGGCGACCTGCTCTCCACTGGGGCCAATACCTATGCCAGACTGAAGTTCAGCGACGGTGGGGAGTTGACCCTGCGGCCCAATACCCAGCTCAAGATCGATGACTACAAGTTCGATCAGGCCAAGCCGCAGGAAGACAACGCCTTCTTCCGGCTGGTCAAAGGGGGCTTGCGGGCGGTGACTGGGCTGGTGGGCAAGCGTAACGGCCTGGAGAACTACCGTATGGCCACGCCGACGGCGACCATAGGCATACGCGGCACCAACTATGGCGTGCTGTTCTGCCGCAAGGAGGAAAGCCAGTGCGACGATTATCGCAGCAACGAAGGGCAGATTCCGCTGGATGGCCTGTATGTTGACGTGGCAGATGGTCGCATCGTGGTGCAGAACCAGGGTGGGGCACAGGAGTTCGGCACCGGCGAGTTCGGTTATGTGGGTACCTTGACCACACCGCCGATCACCGTGCCGCCGCGCAGTGGCGTGCCCATCGCCACTGACAAGGGCACCAACAAGCCGCCTGAGGCCGTGCTGGAGAAGCAGGCCGATCAAAAGGACTTCGAGTGCACCATAGACTGAGTCTGGTAGGGTGCCAGTGAGGAGCTGGAAAGCGGTATCGTTGGAATAAGTGAGATGCTGGCACCCGGTAAAACCGGGTGCTTGCCATTTGGGTTGTGCCAAATAGCATTGCGCGGAGCGTGTTGCTTCAAGCTCTTGAAGGTTAAGAACCGTCTAAATATGAAGCTCTGTCCTTATTGTCTGCAAGATGCCATTTGGTGGGTTCGACTCAAAGCTAAGCCAGAGCTTCGTTTTTCGTTGTGCTTCGAATGTGATTCAGTATGGCTCTTGGATCAACCCATTTCCGATCAGGTGGGAACCACATTTGATAAGTACATGCACGCGCTTGGCCGTGCGGCGGATTGGAAGGATATTGAGAAGCTAGAGGTGATGGCGTAAGAGCTCAACGCAGCCCCATCTGCATATCTGCAACAAAATGTGTGGCTGGATGATCGGCGATATTTTGAAGCACCAATCCGTCCTGGTTTATGAGGCAGTGTGAAGCCTGCTAGCGGGTAGGCTGGCCATCCACAAAGACAACCAACTCACCCGTCTGCATTTTTGTCCAGGCCTCGTTGTCGGTCAGTGGCTGGGTGGCGATCAGGGCGACGCGGTCGTTGGGGGTGGTCAGGGCATCGAAATCGACGCTGATGTCCTGGTCTATCAGGTGTGCCTGGCCGAATGGTGCCTTGCGGACGATGTAGTGCAGATTGGTGGCGCAGTGGGCAGCCAGCCATTCGCCATTCGATAGCAGGAAATTGAGCGTGCCGTGGCGGGATAGCTCGGCGGCCAACTGGCTCAGGGCGGCCTGCAAGGTGGCTGCGTCTGGCTTGGCCGGGAATCGGGCAGACAGCTGCTCGAGTAGCCAGCAGAAGGCATGTTCGCTATCGGTGTCGCCCACTGGCTGAAAGCGCTCGGCGCTGAGCGCGGGCAAGGTCTTGAGGTCGCCGTTGTGGGCGAATAACCAGTATTGCCCCCACAGTTCACGCAGGAAAGGGTGGGTATTGGCCAGCGATACCTTGCCCACGGTGGCCTTGCGGATATGCGATATCACGTTGGTGGACTTGATGGGATAGCTGCGCACCAGCTCGGCAATGGGCGAGGTGGTGGAGGCCTGCCAGTCGATGAACAGGCGGCAGCCACGCCCTTCGAAGAAGCCTATGCCCCAGCCGTCGGCATGGTGGTCCGTTTCACCGCCACGTCGGCGGAAACCCTCGAACGAAAAGCAGATATCGGTAGGCACATTGCAGTTCATGCCCATCAGCTGGCACATCAAATACTCCTTGGGTAATACTGCACCGCTTGGCAGAACGGTGGCTAAGCCTAGTAAAATCAAGCGTATAGTAAAAGGGCAGGTGCCGCTGTCATGGCGCTTGCGTGGAGGTTATCGTGAATCTCACCAGCATCGCCAGCAACCTGAGCCGGGCCTATGGCCTAGTATCCAACGATCCACTGCGTCTGCAAAGCCTTGGGCGTGCAACGGGGTTGAACTCGGCTGGCGGCAATGGCGCTGGCAGCGGTGTGGGTGGCCTGCGCCTGCCTGGTTCTACACAGGTCAAGCTGTCGGACTACGGGCGCCTGCAATCGGCACTGACCAACCTCAAGACGGCTGTAGGCGGGCTGGATAGCGATGATGAAGTTGCTGGCGTAAGCCTGCGCTCCGACAACAGGCAGATCAGCGCCAATGTGGACAAAAAAGCGGGCCCTTTGCGTGCTGCTACCGTGGAGGTGACACAGACCGCTGAGTCGCAGCGCCTGCAAAGCCAGGCGTTTGATCCGTCCAGCCTGGTGGGGACGGGCACGCTCAATATCGACTTTGGCCGCTTCAACAGCAGCACCAATACCTTTACCCAGGGCGACCAAGCCACGGCGCAGGTCTCCATAGGTGTGCTCGACAGTTCGCTCAACGGTATTGCCAATGCCATCAATCGTGCGGGCGTGGGTATCAGCGCCAGGGTGGTGCAGGAAGACAGCAGCGCCAGGCTGGAACTGACTGGCCAGAATACGGGTACGGACCAGGCTTTCCGTATCCGGGTACGCGACAATGATGCGAATGGCACGGATAGCACCCAGGGGCTATCGCGGCTGGCCTTTGATCCAGTTGAACAGGCTGGGGCGGGGCGTAATCTCACGCAGCTGCGGGCAGCGCAGGATGCGGAACTGAAAGTCGATGGACGGGCTGTCAGCAGTCCCAGCAACCAGGTCAGCCGGGCGCTGAGTGGGGCGACCTTGAATATAGAGGGCACGGGGACGGCGCGCATAAGCTTGAGCCGTGATGCCAGCGAAGCTAGCCGCAGTGCCGGTAAGCTGGTTGCTGCACTGAATGGCTTTTATAGCCAGGCGGGCAATCTGCAGGCAGATGGCTTGACCCGCCGCGTCGCTAACGACTTGGATTCGGCGCTGGGGGGCGCTGAATCGGGTAGCGGCCTGAAGCGGCTGACGCTGTCGCAGCTTGGTGTTGAGCGCGCCGGAGAAGGGCGCTTCAAGTTGGACGAGGAAAAGTTCAACCGGGCCTTTGAAGCCAACGCTGATGGCGTTACCAGCCTGCTGTCGCAGGTGGCCAGCGAGGTGAAGGGGGTGACTGAGAACAGTACGGTGACCAGCCAGTTGCGCCGTAGCACCGAAGGGCTGCGCGCCGCCAATGCGACAGATAGCAATCCATTCGTCGCGCAAGCCCGCCAGACACAGCTGCAGAACCTGCTGGGCAATCAGGCGACCTTGCTCAACTATTCACCAACGACCCGCAATCTGTATGGCTTGGCGCAGTATCTGTCTGTTGCCAGCTTCTGATGCACGCCACCTGACATAAAGCCCCACAAAGCCCTGCTCTGATGCACCAGAGCAGGGCTTGTCATTTTGGGAGCCGCCCAGGCCGACAGTGCCTAGTCGCTGGCAATTTCCAGTAGTGCGGCGCCTTCCTTGACCTGCTCACCCTTCTGGAAGAACACCTCGGCTACCCTGCCGGCCTGGGGGGCCAGTATGGTGTGTTCCATCTTCATGGCTTCCAGGATGACCAAGGGCGTGCCTTTCTCCACCTGATCGCCAGCCTTGACGTGAACGGCTACCACCGTGCCGGGCATGGGGGCGGTCAGGCCACCGCCGGCTTCGACGGCTGCCAGTCCGGCCAGCAAGGGGTTGAACGGGGTTAGGGCGATGTTGTGACCATTGCGTACCAGGGTCAGGGTGTTGCCATCGCGTACCACGCTGGCACTCAGGCGATAGCCATCCAGCGTGGCGTGGAGCTGGCCTTCGGTCAGCGTACCGTGTGCAGCGATCTGTGCCTCGCCAATCTCCAGCAGATAGCCGGTATCGCGATAGTGTGCCATCACCGCGTGTTCTGCTTCGCCGTGGCGGAAATGCAGGGCGTGACGGTTGTCCTGGTTCAGGCGCCAGCCGTCTACCTGCCACCAGGGCGAGTCGGCATCCTTGGCACGCTGGCGGGCGGCTTCGCTCTTACCCTCCAACAGGGCCAGTTCCGCCAGGGCGGCCAGGGCCAGGGTTTCGTTGCTGATGGTGGCTGGTGGCGGAATCAGGGTGTCGCGGTGGCGGGCAATAAAGCCGGTATCGAGTTCAGCGGCGCGGAAGGCGGGGTGGCTGGCCAATTGGCCGAGGAAGTCGAGGTTGGTATCCAGCCCCACGACTTCATACTCTGCCAGGGCGCTGGACAGGCGATCCAGTGCGCGGTCGCGGTTTTCGTCCCAGACGATCAGTTTGGCAATCATGGGGTCGTACCAGGGCGAGATCTCATCGCCGCTGGTGACGCCGGTATCCACCCGTACATGGGCTGATTCTTGCGGTTGGCGCATATGGGCCAGTCGGCCTATCTGCGGCAGGAAGTCGCGGGCGGGGTCTTCGGCATAAACGCGAGCCTCGAAGGCATGGCCCTGTATGCGTAGTTCATCCTGGCGGCGCGGCAGCGGCTCTCCGCTGGCCACGCGCAACTGCCACTCCACCAGATCGAGACCGGTGATCATCTCGGTCACCGGATGCTCAACCTGCAACCGGGTGTTCATTTCCATGAAGTAGAAGGCATCGGAAAGCGTGTCGAAGATGAATTCGACAGTACCGGCGCCGACATAGCCCACGGCCTTGGCGGCCCGTACGGCCGCCTCGCCGATCTGCGCCCGCAAGGCGGGGCTCAGGCCGGGGGCCGGTGCTTCTTCCAACACTTTCTGGTGACGGCGCTGCACCGAGCAGTCACGCTCGAACAGGTAGACCGCCTCGCCATGGGTGTCGCCAAACACCTGTATTTCGATATGGCGGGGTTTGGTCAGGTATTTCTCCACCAGCACCATGTCATCGCCAAAACTGGCGGTGGCTTCGCGTTTGGCCGAGGCCAGCTGGCCGGCGAAATCCTCGCTTTTCTCGACGATCTTCATGCCCTTGCCGCCGCCACCGGCGGAGGCCTTGATCAGTACGGGGTAGCCCATGCGATCTGCTTCGGCCTGCAGGAAGGCGGCATCCTGATTGTCGCCGTGGTAGCCGGGCACCAGGGGTACGTCGGCTTTCTCCATCAGCGTCTTGGCGGCAGACTTGGAACCCATGGCGGCGATGGCGCTGGCAGGTGGGCCGATAAAGACCACGCCGGCCGCAGCACAGGCCTCGGCAAACGTCTCGTTCTCGCTGAGGAAGCCATAACCGGGGTGGATGGCCTCGGCACCGGTGCGCTGGGCGATTTCCAGGATCAGGTCAGCCTTGAGATAGGACTCGCGTGGTGCAGGTGGGCCCAGGCGGAAGGCTTCATCGGCCAGCTTTACATGGCGGGCATCGGCGTCGGCATCGGAATAGACCGCGACGGTTTTGATACCCATCTGGCGGGCTGTCTTGATGACACGGCAGGCAATTTCGCCCCGGTTGGCGATCAGGATTTTCTTGAACATCGGTTTGGCTCGTTGTGAAGCACAGTGCTGCAAGGGAGGGAGGCGGTACCGGCGCCAGGCGCCGGTACGCAAGTCATGTCGTTATTGGGTGACCCAGTTGGGTGGGCGCTTTTCCAGGAAGGCGGTGAGCCCCTCCTGGCCTTCCGGGCTGACACGCTGCCGGGCAATGCGCTGAGCGCAATGCTCGTTCAGTTCACCGCAAATGGGGCGGTCAGCCACTTCGGCAACCAGTTGCTTGGCAGCCTGCATGGAGGCCGGGCCGTTGATGAGCAACTGCGCCGCCCAGCTGTGCGCCAGTGGACTGACTTCGTCCTGCGGGGCGATCTCGTGCACCAGGCCGATGCGCAGGGCGGTTTCAGGCGTGAAGCGCTCGGCCGACAGGAAGTAGCGCCGTGCATGGCTGCTGCCTATCTTGCGCACCACATAGGGGGAGATGACGGCAGGGATCAGGCCGAGTTTGACCTCGGTCAGAGCCAGCATGGCCTCGGGCGCGGCAAATACCATGTCGCAGCAGGCCAGCAGACCTACGCCACCGCCATAGGCCGGGCCTTGCACGGCGGCCACGGTCGGCTTGGGCAGCGTGTCTAGCACATGCATCAGCTGGGCCAGTTTGCGGGCATCGGCCAGGTTCTCAGCCTCGCCGTAGCTGGCCATGCGCTTCATCCAGCCCAAATCGGCACCTGCCGAGAAACTCTTGCCGGTGGCGGCCAGGACCACGACACGTGCGGCCGGATTCTCCGCCAACGCCTGCAGTGCCTCGGTCAGCTCCACAATCAGGCCGTCGTCGAAGGCATTGTGGCGCTCGGGCCGGTTGAGAGTCAGGGTAGCCACGCCATTGCTGGCGATGTGGGTAGTCAGGGATGTGCTCATGATCTTGTCTCCTAGGCTTGGTGTTTCTGCAAGAACCGGTCCAACTGATTGGCAAAAGCCTGCCGGTCCGATTGGCTGAAGGCGGCTGGTCCGCCGGTCTCTACGCCGCTATTGCGCAGCGCCTCCATGAAGTCCCGCATCCTCAGTCTTTCGGCCATGTTCTCGGGCGTATAGATCTCGCCGCGCGGGTTGATGGCATGGCCACCTTTTTCTATGACGGCCGCCGCCAGCGGAATATCCGCAGTGATGACCAGATCGCCGGCTTGCACCTTTAAAACGATCTCCCTGTCCGCGACATCGAAACCGGCGGGCACCTGCAGGCTGCGTATCCAGGCCGAGGGCGGTATGCGTATCAGCTGGTTAGCCACCAGCGTGGTAGGCACCTGCCAGCGCTCGGCGGCGCGGAACAGGATTTCCTTGATGACACCGGGGCAGGCATCGGCATCGACCCAAATCTGCATGGTGTGTGGGGCAGTGGTATTCATGGCGTGCCGACCCGCGTCTTGGCGTAGCTGAGTCCCTGCACCAGCAGGCGGCTGACGCCGCAGAAAGCCAGCGGTGCGGCGTCCAGCTTGCTTATGCTGCCTTCCATGTCGGTCAACACGCACAAGGCACTGCTGCAATGCGGCAGGCCCAGGTTATGGGCAATCTCGTGCACTGCCACCTTGCTCAGCCGCAGTTGCTGCTGCGCCGCACTGGCGCCCCGCTTGAGCCGGTAGGTGGAGGCGACCGCCACCTTGCGGTCCAACGAGCCCAGGCCAAACACCCCCCAATCCGGCTTGCCATGCAGGGTGGTGGAAATATCGGCATCGGTCAGCGCCAGTATGATGGGGCCATTGCCCGCCCGTTGCTGCGCCAGATAGTCGAGCAGGCGATCTGCCCGATAGCGCTGGCGAGCCGGGTAGTAGGCTGCCTGGGGCAGGCCCTGCGTTTTGCCGACGGCCACCGCAAAACCATACACCTGGCTAATGGCCTGGCGTACGGATTCCACATGCTGCGGCGCAATGCGGCCCATGGGCTGCAATAGGACAGCCGGACCGGGGACAGCCGGGCCGGATTCGGCCCAGGCTGCCAGCGCGCAGGCCAGCCACAGCAGCGGCTGCAGCTGGCGGGCGGCAAGTGTAGGGAGGCGGGACATGGGCGGTAGGCCTTACATCCGGAACACGCCGAACTTGGTGTCGGCTATGGGTTTGTTCAGGCTGGCGGAAATGGCCAGGCCCAGTACGCGGCGGCTGTCCTTGGGGTCGATGATGCCATCGTCCCACAGCCGGCTGGTGGCGTAGTAGGGGTGGCTTTGCGCTTCGAACTGGTCGCGCAGCGGTTTGCGTATGGCTTCCTTGTCCTCGTCAGACAGTGTCTTGCCCTGCTTGGCCAACGCCTCTTCGCGCACCTGGGCCAGTACGCCGGCGGCCTGTTCGCCACCCATCACCGCGATGCGGGCATTGGGCCACATCCACATGAAGTTGGGGTTGTAGGCCCGGCCACACATGCCGTAGTTGCCGGCGCCGTAGCTGCCGCCGATCACCATGGTGAACTTGGGTACCTTGCTGGTTGCCACAGCGGTCACCATCTTGGCGCCGTGCTTGGCTATCCCTTCGGCCTCGTATTTCTTGCCCACCATAAAGCCGGTGATGTTCTGCAGGAACACCAGCGGAATACCACGCTGGCTGCACAGCTCGATAAAGTGCGCCCCCTTCTGGGCCGACTCGCTGAACAGCACACCGTTGTTGGCGATGATGCCGACCGGATAGCCATAGATGTGGGCAAAGCCGGTAACCAGCGTAGTGCCGTAGGTTTCCTTGAACTCGTCAAAGGTCGAGCCATCGACAATGCGGGCGATCACTTGGCGGATATCAAAGGGCTTTTTCAGGTCGGCGCCGACAATGCCGTAGAGTTCTTCTGCCGGGTAGAGCGGCGCCAGGACAGGCTTGGTCGCCACTGTCATAGGCTTGACCCAGTTGAGGTTGGCAACAATGCGACGCACCTGATCCAGCGCATGGGCATCGTTGTGCGCGTAGTAGTCGGCCACGCCGCTGATCTTGGCATGTACATCGGCACCGCCCAGCTCCTCGGCCGTTACCACCTCGCCGGTTGCGGCGCGGACCAAGGGTGGGCCAGCCAGGAAGATGGTGGCCTGGTTTTTGACCATCACGCTGTAGTCGCTCATGGCGGGCACATAGGCACCGCCTGCCGTACAGCTGCCCATCACGGCGGCAATCTGGGGTACGCCCTGGGCGCTGAGATTGGCCTGGTTGTAGAAGATGCGGCCGAAGTGATCACGATCGGGGAAGACTTCGTCCTGGTTGGGCAGGTTGGCGCCGCCGGAGTCCACCAGTGCGATGCAGGGCAGGCGGTTTCCCATGGCGATTTCTTGCGCGCGCAGGTGCTTCTTCACCGTGATCGGGTAGTAGGTACCACCCTTTACCGTGGCATCGTTGGCGATGATCATGCATTCCACACCGCTGACCCGGCCTATGCCAGCGATCAGCCCGGCAGAGGGCACCTGGTCGTCGTACTGGCCGTAGGCGGCCAACTGGCCGATTTCCAGGAAGGGCGAGCCGACATCGAGCAATTGCGCCACGCGATCACGCGGCAGCAGCTTGCCCCGGGCGGTATGGCGGTTGCGGGCTGTTTCGCCGCCACCTTGCTCGACACGGGCGGCCTGCAGGCGCAGGTCGTCCACCAGCAGCTGCATGGCGGCCTGGTTGGTCTGGAACTGTTCTGCCTTGGGGTTGATGGTGTTGGGTAAGGTATTCATCTGGTCTCGGTCAGCGCCGGGGCGCGGGTCTTGGCATGGTCGTGCCTGCCGGTGGCAGGCGGTTGCGGGTAGGGAGAGATCGATAGGGGCTTTACACCGCGCCTCGTATGGCGACGGTAGGGGCTGATTCGGCAGGCGAAAACACCACCAGTACGTCGAGGGCGCTATGTACCGTGCTGAAACGCGGGGCGACGCGGGCCGGGACATGGACGATGCTGCCAGCAGCCACTTCCAGGCTGTCGCTGCCCACCTGCATGCTGGCTGACCCATTGATCACGTAATACAGCGATTCCTCCTGATGGGCGCCCTGGCTGTCGTGTGCCCCTGGCTGCAGGTGATACACGCCAGCACTCATGTCACGGCTGCGCAGAAACTCGTGGTAGGCCTCGCCCAGGGTTTGTCTATCCTGGCTGATGGCGTCTAGGTGGAAGGTCTGCATGGCGGCTCCTGTGGACGGTTCAGACGGACTTGGCCAGTACGGCCCAGTGATCGCTGCGTTCGATTTCGGCATAACCCAGTCGCTCATACAAGCGCCGGGCCGGGTTGTCGTGGAAGACCCGCAGCGACACACGGGCATGGCCCTGGGCGCGAGCCAGCTGGGCGAACTGCAGCATGGCCTGGCTACCCAGTCCGCGATTGCGATGGGCTGCTTCGATCTGGAAATCTGAAATGTGCAGGCTCTCGTCGCGCAGGCGCCAGCGCAGTATGCCTATGCGGTCTCTATCCAGGTACAGCAGGTGGTTCTGCAGCAGGGGCCAATCCTGCTCCAACTGCTCGACACCCCAATTGCCCAGCGCACGCAGGGGCAGATTGAGGCGGGTCTGTTCCAGGATGTAAGGCTTGTCCGCCTCGCCCGCCGGCACGAACCGCAGGCCGGGGCGCTGCTGACCGTAGGCGCGCTCGACGCGGGCAACGCGGGTCTCGAACGCGGCGTACCAGGACTTGCGTCCCTGCTCGCGGGCCAGGCTATGTTCGCCATGCTGTTTCCAGTTGGCGATGGCAGCCTCGCTCTCCCAGTAGGAGACCGTGATGCCCAGGCCATCGGCGCCGCGCACCGACTCCACCCCCAGAAAGCCCGGCTGCAGTTGCGCCAGTGCCACCATCCGCTCTGCGGTGTCGTCGTAAGCTGCCGTCACGGCGCTGCGTTGCGACGTGAAGATGACGGCATAGTAGGGCGGCTTGGGGGTAGCGGCGAACATGGCGCTCATAGCAAGGCGGTATCGAACACCAGCAGCACTTCTTGGATATCGGGGTTGCTGGGCATCTGCCGCTTTTGCTCGGTCCGCATGAATCCCAGGGTTTCGTAAAAGCGCAGCGCTGTGTCGTTGGTTTCGACTACCCAGGCGTTGATGCGCTCCACACCTTGCTCGGCCAGCCATCGATTGGCGGTATTGACCAGGCGGGCGCCAGCACCGCCACGCCGGAAGGTGGGCTCCACCCACATATTGCAGATATAGGCATGATCGCGGCGACCGCCTTCGAGATAGGCGCCGGCCATACCTACCGGTTTGCCGGTGCGGTACAGCACAAAGGTGGCCGATTCCGCACTGGTGGCGTATCGGCGTACATGGTCATCCCAATACTGCAGGGGGCGGGCGGCGATCTCTGCGTAGCGGCGGCCAAAGGCATCGGGCGCCTCGTTCAGGCCCGACAGGCGCAGGCCACGGAGTACCTCGCCCTGGTCGGGGCGTATGCGCTGTATTTGTTCCTGCATGTCTGTATCTCTATTTCCTTGGGTCGTCGGGGCGTCTTGCTGCGGCAGCCTACACTTCGTTGCCGATGGCGCGACCGATGACGAGTCGTTGAATGTCGCTGGTGCCTTCGTATATCTGGCACACGCGTACATCTCGATAGATGCGCTCTACCGGGAAATCGTTCAAGTAACCATAGCCGCCGTGGATCTGAATCGCATCGGAACAGACCCGCTCGGCCATCTCGCTGGCAAACAGCTTGGCCATGCTGGCTTCCTTGAGGCAGGGCATGCCGGCATCCTTGAGGCTGGCGGCATGCCAGATCAGCTGGCGGGCGGCTTCCAGTTGGGTAGCCATATCGGCCAGGCGGAAATTGACGGCCTGGTGCTCGAAAATAGGCTGGCCAAAAGTGACGCGTTCCTTGCTGTAGCGCAGGGCGCATTCATAGGCCGAGCGTGCCATGCCCAGCGCCTGGGCAGCGATACCGATACGACCGGACTCCAGACTGGCCAGGGCCACCTTGTAGCCTTCGCCTTCGCGGCCCAGCAGGTTGGCGGCGGGTATACGGCAGTTGTCCAGCACGATGGCACAGGTATCGGAGGCAGCTTGCCCCAGCTTTTTCTCCACCCGCGAGATGGTATAGCCGGCCGTGTCGGTGGGGATGACAAAGGCGCTCAGGCCCTTCTTGCTGGCAGCCGGGTCGGTGACCGCAATCACGATGGCCAACTGGCTGTTCTTGCCATTGGTAATGAACTGCTTGGCGCCGTTGAGTACGTAGTGGTCTCCATCCTTGACTGCGCGGGTCTTGATCGCTGCCGCCTCGGAACCAACCTGTGGCTCGGTCAGGCAGAAGCTGGCCAGCCAGGAGCCGGAGGCCAGCTTTCTGAGGTACTGCTCTTTCTGGGCATCGGTGCCAAAAGCCATGATGGGGCCGCAACCGACCGAGTTGTGTACCGATACGATGGTGGAAAAGGCCCCATCGCCAGCGGCCAGTTCTTCTATGACCAGGGCCGAGGACAGGTAGTCGAGGCCAGCACCGTTCCACTCGGTCGGCACGGTCAGGCCCAAGAGGCCCAGGTCGGCTGCTACGGCCAGCTCGTCATAGGGGAAGGCCAGTGTCTCGTCGCGCAAGCCGGCCGTGGGCCACAGCTTTTCACGGGCAAAGTCGCGCACTGCGTCGCGTATCATCTGTTGTTCTTCGTTCAATATCATTGTGTCTCTTCCTGCTGCTTCCTGTGGGGTGGTGACGCCTGTACCGGCGTTTCAGGGGAGTTGGGTGGCGGCGCGATAGGCTGGGCGGTCCAGGCAGCGGTTCAGCCAGTCCGCCACGGTCGGGTAGGCCGTCAGGTCGAACCGGCGCAGGCCGTTGATGCAACCCGCGACATTGAGATCGGCCACGCTGAAATCGTGCCCCAGCAACCAGGGCTGGCCCTTCAGCGCCTGCTCCAGCCTGGCCAGCGGGCGCTGCAGGGCTTCGCTGGCCGCTGCGGCCAGGGCGGGGTCGCGTGCCTCCGGTGCCCGCCACAGGGTGTGGTCGGCCCACTGGATATAGCTGGTTTCCATGCTGGCGACTGCCCAGAGCGACCACTGCCAGCACAGTGCCTGATCCTGTTCGGTGGCAGGCCACAGGCGGCCATACCGGCGTGCCAGGTGTAAGTTGATGGCCAGCGATTCGGCCAGCACAAAGCCATCGTCCACCAGCGTTGGTATGGTGCCGGTCGGGTTGATGGCCAGGTAGTCGGCATTCTGGCTGCATTCCTTCCAAGCCAGCGGGATGTGCTCGAAGGGCAGGTCCAGTTCCTTCAGCATCCACAACACACGCAGGCTGCGTGAGTAGCTGCTGCCATACAGCGTCAGCGCCATGTCACTTCCCCTCCGGATCGCGTACGGCGACCCAGATGGCGTTTTCCAGGCTCATCACCAGCTCACCGTGCTGGTTGAAGGTGCGCCAGGCCAGTTGCACCACGCCGAAGGCGGGGCGGGAACGCGAATGCTTGCGGCCCATGACATCGAATTCGGCGGTCAGGGTATCGCCCGGTTTGACCGGTTGGTGCCACATCAGTTTGTCTATCTGCAGGCCTACCAGACCATTGGCAATGCTGTTGAGCTCGCTGGCTGCCAGCATGCGCATGCTGTAGGCCGCTGTCTGCCAACCGCTGGCCACCAGGCTGCCGAAAACACTGGCGGCGCCGGCGGCTTCGTCCAGGTGGAAGGGCTGGGGGTCGTACTTGCTGGCAAAGTCGTGCACCTCGGCGGGTTCCACCTGTAGGGGGCCTGCCTTGAATACACGTCCTGGCTTGAGGTCTTCGAAATAAAGCGTCATGGGTTCTTGCCTAACGGGCAGGTTGTGCTACCCGGTATTGGTTGAGCAGCTTGTCGAACGCGCCTTGTGCCTTGAGTTGCTGTACCGCCTGCATGACCCGTTCCACCTTGATGGGGCTGGCCTTGGGCACGGCGCAATGGGTGGGCGTACTGCTGACCACATAGTTGGACATGCCAAAAGGTCGACCGCTGGCCGGCGGATTGCGTAGGTAATGGGCAATTTGCAGATCGGCGCTGATCAGGCCATCCACCGCATCGCGCTCCAGCAGCTTGAAGTTGGATTCATGATCCTTCTCGTACACCGGTTTGATATCGCCAGTCAGTATCAAGGGATCGATGGCAGGGTAGTGAAAGCCATGGATCAGCCCCATACGTAAACCTTTCAGGTCGCTGACGTTGTTGGTCCGGGCGGCGCGCGTCTTGTCCATCATCACCCTTTCCACCTGCGGCACGATCTCTTCGGTCCAGTGCAGCTTGTCTGCCAGCGAGGTCCAGGCGGGGTTGGAGAAGCACAGCAAATCCACTTCGCCCCGGGTCAGCGCCAGGTCGATACGTTTGCGCGACAGCACCACATAGCTGGCCTTGACCCCCATCTGCCGGGCGATCAGCTCACTCATGTCCTTGATCAACCCGCCTGTGGGTTTGTAGCTGCCAGGGGCGAATTCGACCAGCGGAGGCGAGTCGCACTCGCACAGGACGGTGCGCAGCTCCGCCCTGGCAGGCAAAGCTGCCAGGGCGACAAGCAGGGTAAGGCTTAGGGGCAGGGCAGGGCGCATGAGTAGACTCCCGTAGATGGTCATTCCACTTTAGCCCTTGCTGCCGGGTCTGCTAACTCAGTACAGCTCAACGGCAAGCGCAGTGGCTTCGCCGCCACCTATGCACAGGCTGGCAACGCCACGGGTCTTGCCTTGCTGCTTGAGTGCATAGAGCAGGGTGGTAACGATACGGGCGCCCGATGCGCCTATGGGATGGCCCAGGGCACAGGCACCGCCATGGATATTGACCTTGTCATGCGGCAGGTTCAGCTCGGTCATGGCGGCCATGGTGACCACGGCAAAGGCTTCGTTGATTTCGTACAGGTCGACCGAGTCGGCACTCCAGCCGGTCTTTTCGAACAGCTTCTTGATGGCACCGACGGGTGCCGTGGTGAACCAGCCCGGTTCCTGCGCATGGCTGGCATGGCCGACTATGCGGGCCAGTGGCTTCAGGCCCCGGGCCTTGGCATCCGACTCGCGCATCAGCACCAGGGCGGCTGCACCGTCCGAGATGGAGCTGGAGTTGGCTGCAGTGACGGTGCCATCCTTCTTGAAGGCGGGCTTGAGGCCAGGAATTTTCTCCGGCATGGCCTTGCCAGGCTGCTCGTCGGTATCGATCAACACATCACCCTTGCGGCCAGCCACGGTCACCGGGCTGATCTCGTCGCGGAAGTGACCTGCCGCGATCGCGGCATTGGCACGGCTCAGCGAAGTCAGGGCAAAGGCATCCTGCGCCTCGCGGCTGAAGCTGTACTTGCTGGCGCACTCCTCGGCAAACGTGCCCATCAGGCGACCCTTGTCGTAGGCATCTTCCAGGCCGTCGAGGAACATATGGTCCTTCAGCTCGCCATGGCCCAGGCGGTAGCCACCGCGTGCCTTGGCCAGCAGATAGGGGGCATTGCTCATGCTTTCCATGCCGCCTGCCACCATCACGCTGTTATTGCCGGCACGCAGCATGTCGTGGGCCAGCATGATGGCTTTCATGCCGCTGCCGCACATCTTGTTGATGGTGGTGGCATTGACCGACAGCGGCAGGCCGGCACCCAGGGTAGCCTGGCGGGCGGGCGCCTGGCCCTGGCCGGCGGGCAGCACGTTGCCCATGATGATTTCTTCGACGTCATGTGCGGCAAGACCGGCGCGCTCGACGGCGGCCTTGATGGCGACGGCGCCCAACTGGCTGGCGGTGAGGCTGGCAAAGTCACCCATCAGCCCGGCCATGGGGGTGCGGGCAGCAGAGACAATGACGATGGATTCAGACATGGTAGGGCTCCTTGAGCACAAAAGCCGGCCTGAGGGCCGGCTCGTGAGAGTGGATATCAGCGGGTTTCGTTGAACAGTTCGCGGCCTATCAGCATGCGGCGGATCTCGCTGGTGCCAGCGCCGATCTCGTACAGCTTGGCGTCGCGCCACAAACGGGCGACCGGGTACTCATTGATATAGCCGTTGCCACCCAGGGTCTGAATTGCTTCGCCGGCCATCCAGGTGGCTTTTTCGGCAGCATACAGTATCGCGCCAGCGGCATCCTTGCGGGTGGTCTCGCCACGATCCAGTGCGCGGCCCACGGTATAGACATAGGCGCGGCAGGCGCTCCAGGTGGCGTACATGTCGGCCAGCTTGCCCTGCATCAGCTCAAACTCGCCAATGGCCTGGCCAAATTGCTTGCGCTCGTGCACATAGGGCACCACGGCATCCATGGCGGCCGCCATGATGCCCAGCGGGCCGCCAGACAGCACGGCGCGTTCGTAATCCAGGCCGCTCATCAATACATTGACACCCTTGCCGACCGTACCCAGCACGTTTTCCTCGGGTACTTCCACATCGTCAAAAAACAGGGGGTAGGTATTGGAGCCACGCATGCCCAGCTTGTCCAGCTTGCTGCCGTGGCTGAAGCCCTTCATGCCCTTTTCGATCAGGAAGGCAGTCATGCCCTTGGGGCCGGCATTCACGTCGGTCTTGGCATAGACCACCAGCACGTCGGCATCGCCGCCGTTGGTGATCCACATCTTGGAGCCATTGAGTATGTAGCGGTCGCCTTGCTTGTCGGCGCGCAGCTTCATGCTCACCACATCGGAGCCGGCATTGGGTTCGGACATGGCAAGCGCACCGACGAATTCGCCGGAGACCAGCTTGGGCAGGTACTTCTGCTTCTGGGCCGCATTGCCGTTCTTGCGGATCTGGTTGACGCACAGATTGGAGTGCGCGCCGTAGGACAGGCCAACCGAAGCCGAGCCGCGGGAGATTTCTTCCATGGCGACGATATGCGCCAGATAGCCCATATTGCTGCCGCCGTATTCTTCCTCGACGGTGAGACCCAGCAGTCCCATATCGCCAAACTTGCGCCACATGTCTGCGGGGAACAGATTCTCTTCATCTATCTTGGCGGCGTGCGGTGCCAGCTCGGCGGCGACAAAGCTCTGCACGGCTTCGCGCAGCATGTCGATGTCTTCGCCTAGGCCGAAATTGAGGGCGGGGATGTGCATGGTGTCGTCTCCAGGGCAGCGCGGTGCGCCACGGTATTGATAGCGGATTTTACCGCTGGGCATGACAGCGAAAGACAGCCGGGTGCCATGCCGAGCATTTGCTCGATACTGTATTTTACGTTGACGTTAACGTCAATCTAAAGCCTGCAAAAACCGGCTATTCGCGCAGCAAGGCCTCAGCTTCGTGTTCCAGCTTGTCCATCTCCAGCAGGATGGCATCGATGTCAGCACGCTGCTGCACCAGGGCCTCGCGCTTGGGACGCAGGAATTCCAGCAGTTTGACCAGTTGCGGCCGCTCGTCCCGGGCTGCATCGTAGAGCGAGAACAGCTCAAAGGTCTCCTGTAGCGAAAAGCCCAGTCGCTTGCCGCGCAGGATAAGTTTGAGACGCGTGCGGTCTGCCCGGGTAAACACCCGGTTGCGGCCTTGCCGCCCAGGCGCCAGCAGGCCCTCGTGCTCGTAATGTCGAATGGCGCGGGGGGTGAGGTCGAACTCACGGGCCAGTTCAGTGATGGTGTAAATGCGATCGTCGGACATGATGGCCTGTATTTATATCTGCCTGGCGAAGATAGCAGAGGGTAGCGCGGCTGTCATAATTGCGCTTCGCCCTTGCTGGTCTGCCTGCACATGCCCCACCGTCTTCGTTACCCCCTACACGATACCCTGCCGATGCCGGGCCAGACCTTGCAAGTGGCGGCAGGCGTGCATTGGCTGAAGATGCCATTGCCGTTTGCACTCAACCACATCAACCTGTGGCTGCTGGAAGAGCAGACCGGTTGGTGCGCAGTGGATGCCGGTTACGACAGCCCCGACACGCGGGCGCTGTGGGAGCAGCATTTCAGCGGCAGCATGGGCGGTAGGCCTATGACCCGGGTGGTGGCCACCCATTACCACCCCGATCACATCGGCCTGGCGGACTGGTTGGTGACGCGCTTCGATGCAGCGTTCCATGCCAGCCTGGGTGAGATCGCCTTGGCCAAGGCGGTATGGCATGACTTGCCGGGGCATGATGTGGCAGCGCTGAACCGGCATTTTGCCCGGCACGGGCTGCCCGAGGCCAAGCAGGCCCTGTATGCCGAACGGGGCAATACCTATCATTGGGGCGTGAAGAGCCTGCCGGTGACATTCAACCGTATCCTGGCTGGCGATGTACTCAGGCTAGGCGAATCGGACTGGTTGGCCATACCGGGCTACGGGCATTCGCCCGAGCATATGGCGCTGTACTGCGCAGACAGGGGCGTGCTGATTGCCGGTGATATGCTGCTGCCCAAGATATCGACCAATGTGGGCGTATGGGGCGGCGAGCCTGATGGCGACCCGCTCAGGCAATTTCTGGCGTCGCTGGATCGCTTCCTGCATTTGCCCGAAGACACCCTGGTGTTGCCGTCGCATGGGCGCCCCTTTGTGGGCATACAGCCCAGGGTGGCAGCGCTCAAGGTCCACCACGACGAGCGCCTGGCTGCCATGCTGGCGGCCATGGATGGCCCCATGACAGCCTATGAGCTGCTGCCGGCCTTGTTCGGCCGCATGTTTGATCTGTACCAGACCATGTTTGCCCTGGCGGAATGCATCGCCCACCTCAATTACCTCTGGCATGGCGGCAAGCTGGTACGGCGGTGCGATGCCGACGGTTGCCATCGCTTCAGTATTGCGCTTTGAGTGACTGTATCTGAAGCCGTTGCACCCATGGCGATCTGGGGCGGCATCTGAGCAGGCTGCGGCCTGTGCAGCATTGATCGCTTGCGTGCTGTTGAAGCTGACTGCAGTGTGGCGCGGCGAACTCAACTCGCCGCTGGTACTGAGCCTGCAGCAATGGGGTGGCATACTGTATCTCGGTGCGCTGACCTCGCTGGGCGAGGCGCTGGTGGTGGGCGGGGTATGGCTGACCTATGACCAGCGCCGCTAGCCGGATTGGGCCAGCAGCATCGAATGACCATGCAGTTACGCTAACTTGTGGAGCACGGATGGACGATTGCATCGAACTGATCTCAGCCCATGGCCGTGCGCGCGTCAGCCGGCAGGGGGCACAGGTACTGGAGGCGGAAATCGGCGGCCAGCAGTTGCTGTGGCTGTCGCCGTTGGCCAGCACTGAAGCGGGTAAGCCGGTACGCGGTGGCGTGCCGGTGTGCTTCCCCTGGTTTGGCAAGCACCCCGATGGCTTGCCTGCACACGGGTTTGCGCGGAATCAGGATTGGGTGGTACAGGCGCAGCAGGCAGACCGGGTGGTGCTGGCCTTGCAGGACAGCCCCGAGGGGCGTGCGTTGTGGCCGCACGCTTTTCGGCTGGAGTTGGCCATCAGCCTGGGTGAGCGGCTGCAGTTGGACCTGAGCGTGGAGAACCTGGATACGCAACCGTTCTCGTTCAGCTATGCCTTGCATAGCTATTTTGCGGTGACGGACAGCCGGCTGTGCACGGTGGAAGGCCTGAGTGGGCGGCTGCGCCGTGAGGTGGGACATGTCACGACGCCTCACCATGGCACGGTGCGGCTGGATCAGCCTATCGATGCCGTGTTCGAGACGGCTACCGGCACCTTGCAGTTGCTGGATGGGCAGCGCGAGATTGTGGTGGGGGGCGAAGGCATGCGCAGCGCTGTGGTGTGGAACCCTGGCATGCACGCCGAAGGGATTGCCGATATCGGGCCGCACTGGACCGAGTATGTCTGCCTGGAGCGGGGCAATATCGGGGTGGCAGCGGTGACGCTGGCACCGGCTGGTCGCCATGTGGCCAGCATGTGGCTGGAAAGCCGGCTGCGCCAGCCCGGTTGAAGCAACGCGCCCTGCTTGTTGTGCCCGGCAGCCGCTGATGGGCTGGGCTAGACTGGATAATCTACCGCTGCCATCACACCATGGTCATTCCCGATTTCAGCCGCCTGGACATACGCTCCGCCGAGGAACTCGACGATCCCGGCAGCATAGCCATTGCCTTGCTGGATGCCGCCAAGTCAGCCAAGCTGGGGGTGTTTGTCTGGGAGGTGGCGGCGAACCGCCTGCTGTGGAACGACGCCATGTATGAAGTCTATGGGTTGTCGCGCCGGGTGCCGTTGGACGGTACCAGTTGGCTGGCCCTGCTGCACCCAGACGATCTGCTGCGCGTTCGGGACGACGTGATCGCGGCGCTACGTGGGGAGCGGCCCTACGACACGGTGTTTCGGGTCAAGTCCGCAACTGGCTGGAACTACGTACGCGGCACCGCCTGGATAGAGCGGGACGCCGCTGGGGTGCCGCTGCGCATGGCGGGCATCAACCAGGATATCAGCCACAGCCAGCGCTTTGATGCACTGGTCGAGCAGGTACAGGCCGATACGGATAGCCAGGTCGGGCGGGCTTTTCTGGGCGCCCTGGCTGATGCGCTGTGCCGGGCGCTGGGCATGGGTTATGCCGTGATCTCGGAAGTCTATCCCGCCCATCAGCCCACCCATATGCGTACCCTGGCATTCAGCCAGGATGGCCGCGCTGCGCCGCCACGAGATTTTGCCTTGCTTCATACGCCTTGCCAGCAGGTCTATAGCACGGCGGGCTGGCTGCAATTGAATGATGCACAGGCCCGCTTCCCCGAGGCACCGGTCTTGCGCGAACTCAATGTAAACAGCTACCTGGGCATGCCGCTGATGGGCGCTGACGGCAACCCCTTGGGCCTGATGGTGGTGATGGATAGCCTGCCGGTGGCCGATGCAGAGCTGGCGCGCAAGCTGATGGCGCTATTCGCCGGCCGCACCGCAGCCGAGCTGGAACGGCTGCGGCGTGAGGCCGAGGTCAGGCGGCTCAATGCCGAGCTGGAGGCCAGGGTTACGGCCCGTACCGAACATGTGAAGCGCACCATGCGGGAGTTGGAGGCATTTACCTATGCCGTATCGCACGATCTGAATGCCCCCCTGCGGGCAGTGCACGGCTTTGGTTCCATCCTGCGGGAGGATTATGCCGACCGGCTGGATACGCCCGGACGGGATTATCTGGAACGGACACTGAATGCGGCGGAGCGTATGGGACGTTTGCTGGATGATCTGGTCAGCCTGTCCAAGATTTCGTTACGGCCGCTGAATGTCGGCAAGGTGCATCTGACCCAGCTGGCGCTGGAGATCGTGGCCGATCTGCAGAATCAGCAGCCCCGGCCTGGTATGTCGGTGGTGATTGCGCCGCACTTGGTGGTGCATGCCGACCCCGGCTTGATGCGCATCTTGCTCGATTGCCTGCTGCGCAATGCCTGGCGGTTTACCGAGCATATGCCCGATGCACGGGTGGAGCTGTTTGAGCGGCACCAGGGCGGCCGTCGCGAGTTCGTGGTGCTCGACAATGGTGTGGGCTTTGATGCGCCGACGGCGGAAAAGCTGTTTGCCCCTTTTCAGACCTTTCAGGGCGAGGGGGGCTTTGCTGGCGGCGGTACCGGGCTGGCCATCGCCCAGCGGGTCATCCATCGCCACCACGGCGGCATACAGTCTGAGAGCCGACCAGGGCAGGGGGCCGCCTTTACCTTCTGGCTGCCACCGGCGGGAGAGCTGATGGCCTTGCTCGAGACCGACGAAACCTGAGCCGCAAGGTGTAAGGTCGTCGCGTGTTTTGTGGCTGTCGTGTGTCCTGCCCACCAAGCTAGAGGCTGAAGCGCTTCACTGCTTGTTCCAGCTCCCCCGCCAGCCGTTCCAGCTCGCCTACCGTCGCACTGCTGCGACCTATGCTGGCACTATTGGTCTCGGTCATCTGGGCGATCTGTTCCAGATGCTGGGCGATGGACTGGCTGGCGCTGGTCTGCTCGCGGTAGACGCCGGACAGCTCGTCCAGCTCGCGACTGGTGGTGCCTGACCCGGCCTTGAGTTCTGCCAGGGCTGGCAGTAGAGCGCGCACGGTATCGGCACCATTGGCCACCTGGCGACTGCTTTGGCGCATGGTGCTGGCAGCCTGGCCGGTCTCGCGCTGGACTGAGTCTAGCGCTGCCATGATGTCGGTGGTGGCGGAGGAAGTCTTCTCGGCCAGCTTGCGTACCTCGTCGGCCACGACGGCAAAACCCCGGCCCTGTTCACCGGCACGGGCCGCTTCGATAGCGGCATTGAGCGCCAGCAGATTGGTCTGGTCGGCAATCTCGCGGATGGTGGCGGCGATGCCGCCTATGCTCTGGGCGTGGCTCTCCAGCCGGTCTATGGTGGCCTGGGTCTCGTTCACTGCCTCGGCGGCCCGGCCT
Source organism: Chitinimonas sp. JJ19 (assembly GCF_036961565.1). Taxonomy (NCBI): domain Bacteria; kingdom Pseudomonadati; phylum Pseudomonadota; class Betaproteobacteria; order Neisseriales; family Chitinibacteraceae; genus Chitinimonas; species Chitinimonas sp. JJ19. Next base: position 269,470 of record NZ_JBAMDD010000004.1, on the reverse strand, counting down.
ATTTCAGCACTGGCGGCATCCGCTTGGTTGGAGCCAGCCTCGGCCAGTTGCCAACCGCGTTCTGCCTGGCTGCGTACCTCGCCGCTACGCTGCGATACATGGTCAAAGCTGACGGTCATCTGCTCCACTGCGGCGGCGATGGAGGCCGTGGCCTCGCTCTGGCGGGACGATCCATCAGCAATTTCGGCATAGGCACTACGCAGGGAATGGGCTGCACCGTCGAGTTGCCGGCTGGATTCGCCTATGGCCGACATCATGTCGCGCAACTGCACACGCATGGTTTCCAGCGCCTTGCCCAGTCGGCCCATTTCGCCTTTGTCCTGCAACTGCACCGTCTTGCCCAGTTCGCCCGCCGCAATGCGGCCGGCCAGGCGGATAGCCGCATCCAGCGGCCCCAGCACCGAGCGGACTATGGCGATGGAAAACAGGATGGCAATGATGATGCCGCCTATCACGGCAGCAATGAGCACACCCCGCAGCTTGTTGCCAGTGGCTTTTGCCGCCTCATAGGAGGCCTTGGAGGCCTCCCGCTGCATGGCAATCAAATCGCCCAGCGACTTGGTGGTGGCCTCAAACGGCGTGCGTACGTTTTCTCGGTAGAACTGGCCGGCGACCATCATGTCGCCTTGCATAACCACAGCATGCAGCCCCTTGCGGCTGTTGTCATAGGCTTTGTAGGCTTCGACAAAGCCGGCATAGGCGGCGGCCTCGGTGCCGCTGCGGGTGGAGGGCGCTGCCATTGCAGCCTTCAGGGGCGCTTCCAGCTTGTCGATGGCATCAAAATGCTGCTTGGCGACATCGGGGAAGGGCGCATCCAGCGCCAGCAACAGGTAGGCTCGCCCCTGATGCAAGCGCTCTAGCTTGTCGGCCAGATCGACCACCGGCACTGTACGTTGCTCGTAGATACCGGCCAGCTCCTGGTTGCCGCTATGTATGCCCCACATGCCCAAGCCACTGACGCCAGCCAGCAAGACCAGCAGGAAGGTGCAGAGCAAGGCAAGCCGGGTACGAATGGAAAGGGCTGCGAACATGGCGTGGTCTTCATGGCGGGTCGATAGCTTGATTCAAGCACAGATGTCAGCCCGTGTCTTTCAGCGATGTGCCATCGCGGGTACGATGCCGCCATCACACAACGGATATATACAATGTTGTCGCTACACCCCGCCCGGATGGAGGATGCGGAAGCCTACCTGGCCTTTTTCGCCCGCCTGATTGCCACTGCCGACACCATGTTGCCCACGCCACAGGAGTATCAGAGCCGCACCGCTGCCGAGATCGCCAGCACCTTCAGCCGGTTTGCCGAGCAGGACAACCAACTGTTCCTGCTGGCTTGGCAGGATGGGCAACTGGCGGGGTTCATCACGGTCACAGGGGGGATGGCGCGCAAGAATCGGGGATGTGGTTATATCGTCACCGGCGTGGATGTGGCGTTTCGTCGCAAGGGCGTAGGGCGTGCCCTGTTTGCCGCCGCCGAGGCCTGGGCGCGTGAGGCTGGATTCTGGCGCCTGGAGTTGACGGTGATGGCACATAATGAAGCAGCACAGCAGCTGTACCTGGCCGCTGGTTTTACTGTGGAAGGGTGCAAGCGTGCCGCGCTGTGCTGGGATGACAGGGTGGTGGATGAATTCCTGATGGGCAAGGTGCTGCTGCACGCGCCGCTGCCGGCCTAGCGTGATGGCAGCGCGTCGCTTTCGGCATGGATAGGGGTGTCAAGATGCCGCGTTTATCGCTGCAGGCTACATTGACGCTGGCTTTTGCCGCAGTCTCGGTACTGATGGCGGTGTTGCTCTCGGCCTTGCTGGGCCGGCTGACGGCTGACGCCTTGCGGCAGGATATCGGTACCAGCCTGACCGAGCTGGCCGACCAGATGCGGGCGAGGCTGGATGCGGGCCTGGCCGATAGATTACGCACTGTGGAGTTGCTGGCCAGCCTGCAACAGATGCGAGATTCGGCCACGGCTGCGGCGGACAACCGTTTCCTGCTGGAGAAGCTGCGGCGCAACGATATCAAGATCGCCTGGATAGGCTTTGCCGATGTGGATGGCAAGGTGGTCTATTCGGCAGACGGTATCCTGGAGGGAGCCAATGTGGCTGCCCGGCCCTGGTATATCAGCGGCAAGCAAGGCCCGTACGTGGGTGACGTGCACGAGGCCAAGCTGCTGGCCAAGATATTGCCGCCGCCTGCCTCGGGCGAGCCCCTGCGCTTTGTCGATGTGGCGGCCCCGGTGTTTGGCACCACTGGCCACCTGCGCGGTGTGCTGGGTGTGCATTTGTCCTGGGAATGGGCGCGCGATATTGAGCAGCATGTATTCACGGCCAGCCGGCGCGCCAGCGGCGTAGAAACCTTTGTGTTGAACAGGGAAGGCCAGACGCTGTTGGCCCCGCAGGGCAGGGCGGGGGTGTTGTTGCCGGCTAATCTGGATTTGGCCGAGACCAGCAGCGGGCAATTGCTGCGTTGGCCAGACGGCCAGGACTATGTGACCACCTTGGTCAGAACCCGTGGTTATGATGAGTATGCGGGCCTAGGCTGGTCCATCGTATCTCGCCAGGCGGCGCATGAGGCTTACGCGCCGGTCAGGCAGATGCAGGACATGGTGCGGGCCATCGGGGCGGCCATGGCCGTGCTGTTTGCCTTGTTTGGCCTGTGGCTTGCCAGGCGCATAGCGCAGCCCTTGCACCAGCTCAGCCATGTGGCAGACCGCTTGCGCGGGGGGGAGATGAACGCGCTTATCCCGGCCTCTTCCACCTTTGTTGAGACGACACAGCTGGCAGGTTCATTCAAGCACCTGGTGGACGCCATCAAGGCGGAGCAGGGCAAGCTGCAGGCACTGAATGAATCGCTGGAGGAACAGGTGGCGAAGCGCACAGAGGCTTTGGATATAGCCAATCGCCATCTGTTTAGTTCGCTGGAAGAGCGGCAGCGCCTGGTGGCACGGCTGGAGGAATTGGCGCATACCGACAGCCTCAGCGGCTTGCTGAACCGCCGTGCCCTGCATGAACGGGCGGCCATAGAACTGGCGCGGCTGGAGCGGCAGCCTGCCCCTTTGGCGCTGATGATCTTCGATATCGATCACTTCAAGCGCATCAATGATCAGCATGGCCATGAGGCCGGAGACGAAGCAATCCGTCTGCTGTCGCGCACGGCTACTGGCGTATTGCGGGAGGTAGATATCCTGGCCCGATTCGGCGGCGAGGAGTTTGTGGCCTTGCTGCCGGATACGCCGTTGGCGGCGGCCATCGCGGTGGCCGAGCGGCTACGGTTGGCTATTGCGGCGATCAGCATCGTGACGCCGGCTGGCCCTATCGGCATGACGGCCAGCTTTGGGCTGGCCATGTGGGAGCCTGGGCTGAGCCTGGACATTTTGATCAGCCGGGCGGACAAGGCGCTCTATGGTGCCAAGCATGGCGGCCGTAACCGCCTGGTGGCCTGGCCTGATCAGGCGTGAGTGCTATAGACGGGGTGGGCGGGGTCAGCCCTTGGCGGTGACGCTGAAACTGCTGATGATGTAGTCGGGCAGGGTTTCAATGGCAGCCCCCAGGGTGATCTGGTAACGCTTGCTGCCCGATGAGAGTGTGTAGAGCCCCCCTTTCTGGTGCTTGTCGCGCCCCATCAGCAGTATCCGGCCGTGCGGTGACTCAGCACAGTAGAGCGCGGGCAAGCTTTGGCCGTTGCCTTCCAGCATCACCGGTGTGGGCTGCATGCCCAGCCGCTCTGCGCCAACCTTGACCAGGCCCTCGCGCGATTTATTCAGGCGGCGCACCACCGCCAGCCACACACCATTCTCGTCTTTCAGTGCCAGGACTTCGCACACCGCCAGCTTGTCGTCGAACTTGGCCTTGTAGTGTGCCCCCATGCCATTGGCGCTCTCGTCCGCCAGCATCCACTCCTCCCAGTCGCGGGCCGCGCCGTTGGCCCGTAGCAACTGGTAGATGCGGTTCAGGCCCAGTGCAGCACTGGTGCTGTGTTCCTTATGCCGCCGCTCGCTGCGACGGGAGCGCGTCTGGCCAGCGCGGGAATAGATCAGGGCCAGGTCGCTGAGCAGGCTGGCGACGGCGGGTTGGTCGGCCTTGGCTGGCACCGGGATGGCCACCGGGAAAATGCCCTTGCCGGCATTGAGTGCCAGCTCGGCCAGATAGTCCGCCAGCGGTTCGGTATCAAGATAGCGGTAGCGCTCCCCTACCATATTGCGCCGCAACTTCATGGGCGGGCGGGTTTCATCCAGGTTGATGGCATAGGTCTGGTCGCGCGGGCGGATGATTTTCTCCAGCGTGACTTTCTCCTGCCAGTGCTGCAGCCAGCGGTCCAACTGCCAGATTTCCTCTATCCGCCGCCGTTCGGGTTCTGCCAGCTTGAGTAACATGGCGTGGCGATAGATCTGGCTGACGCTGGTGGCCTCGGCATCCGAGTAGGCCTGCATGGCTTTGTTGGCAAAGCCGGCGGCCTCGGCAATCTGGTACAAGCGGTTGAGGCTGCGCCATAGTCTTGGTTCGGCATCAAAGTAACGCAGATAGGCCCATTTGGCCTGCAGCGCATAGTAGCTGACCGAACGCAGGGTGATCAGCTCGGCGTCCTGGGCGAAGCGCTTGTTGGGGGATTGGGCATGCTGCTTGAGGCACAGCTTGTAGGCCGAGGCCAGCTCCTTCCAGCAGGCCAGCAGGCTGGGCAGGGCCTGGCGGGGGCTGATGCTGTCTATCTTTTCTTCGCCCCGGAATACCCTTACCAGCACCTGCGCCAGGGGGCGGGCCTTGTCATCAAAGGCTTGCACGGCCTGGTAACGCTCCTTCAATCCCACTTTGGCATTGCGGTTGAGCGCCGCCAGTGCCTTGATGATCTCGGTCAGGACGACCAGTGTTTCGTCGCGTGGCAGATCGATCAGGAGGCGCGTGACGGAAGGGCCGGCATCTTCCTCCTCACGGGCACGGCGCATCAGTGCGTCGATCAAGCCTTTGAAATCGAACATATCTCGTATTTTGTTATCGGTGGATCAGCGACATTGCACCGGACGGTCAGATTGTGCTGATGTGATAAAATTACTCAATTTTGCCGTACCGCGCCATGCGCGGATTTTTATTTTTGTGACGGGTGTGCAAGAAAACACCCACCAGGAGCGTACCAGGTGATCAACACCGCCAATATCACGATGCAGTTCGGCGCCAAGCCGCTGTTCGAAAAAGTGTCGGTCAAGTTCGGTGGCGGCAATCGCTACGGCTTGATTGGTGCCAATGGTTCGGGCAAATCCACTTTCATGAAGATACTGGGCGGGGATCTCGAACCCACGGCCGGCAATGTCAGTCTGGACCCCGGCGTGCGCTTGGGCAAGTTGCGGCAGGACCAATTTGGCTATGAAGACCAGCGCGTCATTGATGTGGTGCTGCAAGGGCATGTCGAGCTGTGGCAGACCATGCACGAGAAGGATGGCATCTATGCCAATCCGGAGGCCACTGAAGACGACTACATGCGTGCGGCTGACCTGGAAGTGAAGTTTGGCGAGATGGGCGGCTATGATGCGGAAGCCCGGGCAGGCGCGTTGCTGCTGGGGGCGGGCATCCCGACCGACCAGCATTTTGGCCTGATGAGCGAAGTGGCGCCCGGCTGGAAGCTGCGGGTACTGCTGGCGCAGGCCCTGTTCAGCGATCCGGACGTGCTGCTGCTGGACGAACCCACCAACAACCTGGATATCAACACTATCCGCTGGCTGGAGCACACGCTGAACGAGCGCAACTCCACCATGATCATTATTTCGCATGATCGCCACTTCCTGAACCAGGTCTGCACCCACATGGCCGACCTGGACTACAGCACCATCCAGATTTACCCCGGCAACTACGACGACTACATGCTAGCCAGTACCCAGGCCCGCGAGCGTGCATTGGGTGCCAATGCCAAGGCAAAGGAGCGGATTGCCGAGCTGCAGGTGTTTGCTGCCCGCTTCTCTGCCAACAAATCCAAGGCCCGCCAGGCGACCAGCCGGCTCAAACTGGCCGACAAGATCAAGGAAGGCATGGTCGATGTGAAGCCTTCCTCGCGCCAGAACCCCTATGTGCGCTTTGACTTTGACGACAAGCTCAAGCTGCACAGGCAGGCATTCGAGACCCAGCACCTGTCCAAGTCGTTCGACAAACCGCTGATACAGGGGCTGAACCTGATATTCGAAGCCGGCCAGAAACTGGCGGTGATAGGCGGCAACGGTGTGGGTAAATCGACACTGATGAAGATGCTGGTCGGCGTACTCAAGCCGGATTCGGGTTCAATCAAGTGGGCCGAAAAGGCGCAGGTTGGGTATTTCGCCCAGGACCACGAAGAAGATTTCGACAGCGACGACACCCTGTTCGACTGGATGAAGCAGTGGGGGCGCCCTGGTGACGATGACCAGGTGATACGTGGCATCCTCGGCCGCTTGCTGTTCAGCGGTGACGACGTGAAAAAGGCCGTGCGGGTACTTTCCGGTGGTGAGAAGGGGCGTATGCTCTATGGCAAGCTGATACTGGAGCAGCCCAATGTGCTGGTCATGGATGAGCCGACCAACCATATGGATATGGAATCGATCGAGTCGCTGAACCTGGCGCTGGAGCTGTTCAAGGGCACCTTGGTATTTGTTTCGCACGATCGCCAGTTTGTTTCGTCGCTGGCCACCCAGGTGTTGGAACTGAAGGGCGACGGCAGCTACGTGCATTACACCGGTGGCTATGAGGAGTACCTCTCTAGCCAGGGCCTGGAGTAAGCGCCACCGGCCAGATTGTTCAGGCCTTTGCTTGCACACCTGGACAGAGCCGCTATGCTGGTTTTTTATGGCAGTGCCACGTCATTGGCATACCGTTAAGCCAAAACTGTTGCATTTTGTAAACAAGGAGGCGACTCTGACGGAAACTACCCGTTTAGAGTTGCCGCTCTAGATCACCCGTACTATCATGCGCGCACATCTTCAGTGCGCCCATGAACCAGTATTGGGCGATCAAGCCGGTGATGTAGGTAGGTCACCGTCTCTCAGAGCCGCCGCAAGGGCCGCTCAACCGGATAAGACAAAGAAGAAGTATGGAGCAGACAGAAGCGCAGTGCCCCTGAGGGGCGCTGCGTTTCCCCATGTCTTTTCAGTTTTTTTGCTCTGTTTCCGGCCCTGCACGCGGCCAGCCTTTTAGGGAGAAAGTTATGCGTTTGTCAGGCAAAGTTACCATCGTCACTGGCGCTGCCAGTGGCATAGGCCACGCCACTGCCTTGCGCTTCGGCAAGGAAGGCGCTCGCGTGGTGGTCTGTGATCTGAACGCCGCCGGTATCGATGCGGTGGTGAGTGAAATCCTCGCAGCAGGTGGCGAGGCGGTGGGCTACGTGGTCAATGTCACCAACAAGGCACAGATTGCCGAGATGGTGGCAGGGGTCAAGGCCAAGTGGGGTCGTATTGATGTCCTGGTGAACAATGCCGGCATCGTGGCCGATGCCCAGCTGACCAAGATGACCGAAGAACAGTTTGATCGGGTGATCGACATCAATCTCAAGGGTGTCTACAACTGCACCCGTGCCGTGGTCGACACCATGGTGGAGCAGGCTTCGGGTGTGATCCTGAATGCCTCATCGGTAGTGGGCCTGTACGGCAACTTCGGCCAGACCAATTATGCGGCCGCCAAGTTTGGGGTGATAGGCTTTACCAAGACCTGGGCCAAGGAGCTGGGCAAGAAGGGCATACGCTCCAATGCTGTCTGCCCCGGCTTCGTTGCCACACCCATACTCAAGGATATGCCGGAGAAGGTGATACAGGCCATGGAAGACAAGGTGCCCATGCGCCGTCTGGCCCAGCCAGAGGAGATCGCTTCGGTCTACCTGTTCCTGGCCAGTGATGACGCCAGCTATATCAATGGCGCCGTCTTGTCGGTTGATGGTGGTCTGGTGATCTGATCGGCCCTGTCGTGGCAGTCCAAAAAAACCGTCCAGCCATGGACGGTTTTTTTATGCGCGGCCCGCTTTGGCGGGCGCTTAACCGGCCGAGCCTTCCAGGCTGATACGCCAGCGACCGGCTTCCTGGCGCATATAGAGGCGCTTGCGCATCTGGTTGTTCAGATTGCTGCTTTGATAGTCCTGCATAAAGCTGGCCTGCAGCAGATCGCCTTGCGCGCTGGGATAGCCGAACAGGCTCAGGTCGGTCAGTTTGACCTTGGCCCATTGCTTGCCGGCATTGACGGCCTGCTTTTGTGCCCGCCAGGTATCCAGATCGGCATTGCCGCTCTTGAAGTCACTGGCGTAATGGCTCAGGTAGCGCGGGGTATTCAGGCTCTCCCAGTCGCGGCGCCAGGCCTCCACCTGGGCCAGGGCACCGTCGCGCCGGGCTTGCCAGGCCGTGGGCGTCAGCCATTCCACTTCGCCTGCAATGATGACCGGTGTACCCGGTAGCAGATAGGGGCTGAGCGCACTGATATCGCTATTGGACATGGCAACGCAGCCGTTGGAAGCCTTGGGGGCTCGGCTATAGGTATCGTAGGGCACGCCGTGCAGCCAGATGCCGCTGCCGGTGCGGCCCTGGCGGCGATCCCAGTCATTCGGGTAGCTCAGCGGCCAGGCACCCACGCCATAGAGTTCCGCACGCTTGCCGTAGCGTTGGTCCAGCTGCTCGCGCGGCATATGGCCGGTGACAAAATAGACACCCAGTGGCGTGCGCTGGTCGCCTTCGCGGGCCTTGTCGAAACCCAGCTTGCCTATGGTGGCGTAGAAATCCCGGACATAGCGCGGCGTACCATTGTCGTTGCGATACAGATAAATACGGGCACGGCCGGCATCGACCAGTACGGCATATTGTTGGTCTGGCGCAAATTGCAGCAGATTGGCAGGTATGGCTTGCTGGGCGGGGGGCGGTGCCTGGTAGCGCAACAGCCGGGCGCTGGCTTCGGCGCGCAGATCATCCAGCTTGTCGTCCACTACCGGTGCACTGCCTATGCCGGCCAGGGGTTGCGACCGGGCCATCAGCAGGTCGCCCTTGAGCAGGTGGGCCAGGCGGTAATTGGGTTTGGCCTCCAGCAGCCCGTCGACCAGGCGGCCGGCTTCGTCCAGCCGGTTCTGACGTATCGCAGTCAGTGCGGCCACCACGACCTCTTCGGGATTGCCTCGGGCTGCTGCCAAGGGGTTCTGCGCCAGCAGGTTGGCCAGTGGAGAGACGGTGGGGCGCTGCCACTGCATGGAGTTGGCAGCCGGGGCGAGATAGAGTCCTGCCGCGAGGCAGGCGCTCAGCTTGAACCAGGAGCGACGCATGGTGTTTATCCTACCCGCTCTTCGCGTATGAGCCAACGGCTACCATTGCGCTCCAGTATCAGGGTCTTGCCTGTCGAGGTGTCGAGCTTGTCGGACTTGTAGCGCTGCACCAGCCTGACGGTGGCGGTTTGGCCGCCGTCGCTGAACTTGACCCGGATATTGGCCAGTTTGACTTCAATCTTGCGGGCGGCGTCGATACGTTCGCGCCGTTGTTTTTCCCACTCGCTGCGACTCATGCCGCCAGGCTTGAAGCTGCGCGAATAGCTGGCCAGATAGGCCGGCACCCGCTTGTCTGACCAGGCGTCGGCCCAGCCGCGCACGGCCTTGACCACTTGCTCCTCGTTGGCGCTGTCGTCCACCTTGGGTTCGGCGGGCTTGGGTTCAACAGGTTTGGTCGGCGCGGGTTTGACTTCGGCGGGCTTGGTGGGGACGGGCGCAAGCACGGCGGGTGTAGTCGGTGTGACAGGCTTGCTGGCCGCTGCGACCGGCGGCAAGGTGACGGGTGGGGTTGCAGGCTTGGCCGCCGCTACGACCACCGGTGGCCGCGCTGCCGCCACGACAGGCGCCGGCGTGCCGCCAGGTGCAGGTCGGCTGAGCAGATCCTGCACCAGGGCCAGCCTGGGGGCATCGGACTTGATCACCGGGGCGGCGCTGCCGTTCTGCCGCTCCACGATGTCGCGCTGCAAGGCCTTGTCGTAGGCCTGGGCCGCCAGGCGGGCATAGACATCGGCCAGGTTGGCATGCGCGGTGGCGTAGGCAGGGTTGGTCTGCAAGGCCATCTGCAAGGCGGCACGCGCTTTGTCGAGCTGGCCTTGCTGGGCATACAGCGCTGCCAGGTTGTTATAGGGCTCGGGCAGGTTGGGGTAATCGCCGGTCAGCGCGGTAAAAACCTGTATGGCTTCGCCGCTGCGGCCCAGCTGTGCCAGGGCGTTGCCACGCAGCAAGCGTAGCCGGGCATCGCGTGGTGTTTTTGCCAGCGCCTTGTCGGCGGCTTGCAGGGCAGCGTCGGCCTGGCCGCGATTGAGGCTGGTGGCTATGTCTTCGGCCTCGCCGGCGTATGCCCCGGATATCAGGGCCAAACTGAGCAACAGTGAGGGGAGGCGGTAGGCGGGCATCGACTGGACGGCAGGTTCGCGGCTGTTCAAACTTGCCATTTTATCAGAGTCGCCGGCCAACGCCGGTCGCACGCATATGTTTACTGCTATTCCGCCGGGCATGCAGGCCATCGTCCTGCTGGTGTGCTCCAATGTGTTCATGACCTTTGCCTGGTATGCGCATCTCAAGGACATGTCGGCCAAGCCCTGGTATATCGCGGCCTTGCTGAGCTGGGGTATAGCCCTGTTCGAGTATTTGCTGCAGGTGCCGGCCAACCGTATCGGCTTTACCGTCTACAACCTGGCCCAGCTCAAGATCTTGCAGGAGGTGATCACCCTGACGGTGTTCATCCCCTTTGCCGTGTTCTATATGAACCAGCCTTTCAAGTGGGATTTCCTCTGGGCCGGCCTGTGCCTGCTGGGGGCGGTGTACTTTATGTTCAGAACCTGAGTGGCCTGATGGGGTGGGCGGGATGGCGGGGCTGCAGGATGAATCCAGCGAGACATGGGGTGCGGACGCCGAATCGGGTAAAATCGCCGCATTGCACAAAATCAACGCCTTGCGGAATTCAATGACTACCGAAAACAACGCGCCTGCCGCCAGCAATTTCATCCGTAACATCATCGACGCTGACCTTGCCTCGGGCAAGCATCAGCGCACGGTTACCCGCTTTCCGCCCGAGCCCAATGGCTATGCCCATATCGGGCACTGCAAGGCCATCTGTATCAATTTTGGCATCAAGGAAGACTACCAGGCCAAGGGCTACGCCAGCGAGTGCAACCTGCGCTTTGATGACACCAATCCGGAGAAGGAATCGGAAGAGTACGCGCTGGCCTTCAAGGAAGACGTGCGCTGGCTGGGTTTCAGCTGGGATGGCGAGGTGCGTTGGGCATCGGATTATTTCGACCGCCTGTATGCCTACGCCGAGGAGCTGATACTGGCTGGCAAGGCCTTTGTTTGTGAGCTCAATGCCGAGGAAATGCGCGAATATCGCGGTGATTTCCAGAAGCCTGGCCGCAACAGCCCCTACCGTGATCGTTCGGCGGCAGAAAACCTGGATCTGTTCCGCCGCATGAAGGCGGGTGAGTTCGAGGACGGCAGCAAGACCCTGCGCCTGAAGATAGACATGGGTTCGCCCAACATCAATCTGCGCGATCCAGTGTTCTACCGCATACGCCGTGCCCACCATATCCGTACCGGTGACAAGTGGTGCATCTACCCGATGTATGACTACACCCATTGTATTTCGGATGCCATTGAAGGCGTCACTCACAGCCTGTGCTCGCTGGAGTTCGAGGATCATCGCCCGCTGTACGACTGGGTGCTGGACAACATCAGTATCGATTGCCACCCGCAGCAGATCGAGTTCTCGCGCCTGGAGCTGCTGTATGCCATCACCTCCAAGCGCAAGCTCAACCAGTTGGTGGTGGATGGCCTGGTGACCGGCTGGGATGACCCGCGCATGCCGACCATTTCGGGCATGCGCCGCCGTGGCTACAGCCCGGCCGGCCTGCGCCTGTTTGCCCAACGTTGCGGTGTGTCCAAGAGCGAAAACATCATTGATTACAGCGTGTTGGAAGGCGCGGTACGCGAGATGCTGGAAGCGGAAGCCCCCCGCGTGATGGCCGTGCTGGACCCGATCAAGGTGACGCTGACCAATTTCGAGGCTGGCGTGACCAGCAGCCGCACGGCGCCTTTCCATCCTCACCATCCTGAATTTGGCGAGCGTGAGGTGCCGATTGCGCCGCAGCTCTATATCGAGCGCGATGACTTCGCCGAAGTGCCGCCTGCGGGCTGGCAGCGTCTCACCCTGGGCAGCGAAGTGCGCTTGCGCTACAGCTATGTGATCAAGTGCGACGAAGTGATCAAGGATGCTGCAGGCAATGTGGTGGAGTTGAAGTGCTCGATTGATCCGGCAACGCTGGGCCAGAATCCGGTAGGCCGCAAGGTCAAGGGTGTGATCCACTGGGTGTCTGCCGAGCACGCCATCGAAGCCGATGTGCGACTGTATGACCGGCTGTTTACGGTGGAGCGCCCTGATGCGGTACGGGGGGCTGACGGCCAGTACGAAGACTTCCGCCAGTTCGTCAACCCGACTTCGCTGCGCACGGTTACCGGTTATGTGGAGGCCGCTGTGCGCGATGCAGCACCGGAAACCCGCTACCAGTTCGAGCGCCTGGGTTATTTCGTCACCGACCGCTACGAACATGTGGCCGGCGGCCGCCCGGTATTCAACCGCACGGTGGGGCTGAAGGACAGCTGGCAGAAGTAAGTCACCCGTATCGACAGCGATCAGGGGCGCCAGGCCTGGCACGGCCGCCCCCATCGCATCTGCGCTGGTCGCCCGCCTGGCTGGTGAGCTGGGATAGCACGAGGAAGCACAATTGTTTCAGTATCGATTAGTAGAGCGCGGCAATGCGCTGAAGACCCGGCTTTGCCTGGGGTTGGACCCGCGCCTTGCCGCCTACGACAGTGTCGAGGCCATGCGTAGCCACACCCTGGCCGTGCTGGAGGCAGTGGCGCCATTTATCGCCTGCGTCAAACCCCAGGCGGCGTTCTATGAGGCTGCTGGCCTGCCGGGCCTGCAGTTGATGGACGAAGTCATGGCGCTGGCCCGGCGCCTGGATGTGCCGGTGCTGCTGGATGCCAAGCGTGGCGATATTGGCTCGACGGCCGAGGCTTATGCCCAGGCATGGCTGGAGGGCAGGCATGCCGGTAACGCCATTACCATCAATCCTTATCTGGGCTTTGCCACATTGCAGCCATTCGTGGCATCGGCGCGCCGGCATGGCGGGGCGGTCTTCGTGCTGGTGCGGACGTCCAACCCCGATAGCGGAGACTTGCAGGGCTTGATGGCCGACGGCAGCAGCGTGGCCGAGCATGTTGCCCGCGAGGTGGCGCGCCTGGGTGAGGAGGAAGCCGAGGCGCTGGCCAGTGTGGGGGCGGTGGTGGGAGCTACCCATCCGGCCGAGCTGGCACGCTTTCGCGCACTGATGCCCAAGGCCACTTTGCTCTTGCCTGGTCTGGGCGCGCAGGGCGCAACCGCCGCTACGTTGGCGCCGGCCTTTCTGGCGGATGGCGCTGGCGCCGTGGTCAGTGCCAGCCGGGGTATACAGTATGCACAGGGTTGCGATCTGGATGCCGCTGTTGCAGCGGCTCAGGGTTTTCGGGATGAACTGAACCGGGCGGCTGGGCAGCATGGATAAATTGATCGCACAGCTGGGATTCCTGCTGGAGCTGGACAAGCTCAAGGCCATATTGCGCCGTACCCGGCCGGTGGGACTGGACCGCTATGAGAATACCGCCGAGCACAGCTGGCATGTGGCCTTGATGGCCATGCTGTTGGCTGAGCATGCCGAGCCGCCCGTGGCGGTGGAGCGGGTGGTGAAGATGCTGCTGTTGCACGATATCGTCGAGATTGATGCCGACGATACTTTTCTTTACGACGAGGCGGCCGCCGCAGGCAAGGCCGACAAGGAAGTGGCGGCGGCCGAACGGTTGTTCGGCATGCTGCCCCCCGAGCAGGCCCGTGAATTCCACGCGCTGTGGCGGGAGTATGAGGAACGGGCGACGGCAGATGGGCGCTTTGCCTATGCCTGTGACCGCTTGTTGCCCATGCTGCAGAACCTGGCCAATGAAGGCGCCAGCTGGCAGGAGAACAGCGTGCGGTTCGAGCAGGTGATACGCAAGAACCTGCACATCAATGATGCCGCACCGGCATTGTGGCAATACGTGCTGCCCAGGCTGGAGGCTGCCCGCGATAAGGGTTGGCTGGGCTGAATACCATTCCCGATGCCGGTTGACCGGCATCCCGAGCAAGCGGGTACGCTCCGGCGCTACCCGGCAGTTGAGAGAACATCATGTCCGTACTCCAGAACGATACCTTCCTGCGTGCGCTGATGCGCCAACCTACCGAGCACACGCCGCTTTGGCTGATGCGCCAGGCCGGCCGCTACCTGCCCGAGTACCGCGCCACGCGGCAGCGTGCCGGCAGTTTTCTGGACCTGTGCAAGAACACCGAACTGGCTACCGAGGTCACCCTGCAGCCGCTGGAGCGCTATCCGCTCGATGCTGCCATCCTGTTTTCAGACATCCTGACCGTGCCGGATGCCATGGGGCTGGGCTTGTACTTTGCCGAAGGGGAAGGCCCCAAGTTTGAGCGGCCATTGCGGGATGAGGCGGCTATCCGGGCATTGTCGGTGCCGGATATGGCCGAATTGCAGTATGTGTTCGATGCCGTGGGCTCGATCCGCCGCGCTTTGAATGGTCGTGTGCCGCTGATTGGTTTTTCTGGCAGCCCGTTCACCCTGGCCTGCTATATGGTGGAAGGCGGCGGTTCGGACACTTTCAGCCGCATCAAGACCCTGATGTATGACCGCCCGGAACTGCTGCACCATATCCTGGCCGTGAATGCCCAGGCCGTGACGGCCTACCTGAATGCCCAGATACAGGCTGGCGCCCAGGCGGTCCAGCTATTTGATAGCTGGGGCGGCGCGCTGGCTTATGGCAAGTACCAGGAGTTCTCGCTGGCCTATATGAAGCAGATCGTGGCGGGCTTGATACGTGAGCATGATGGCCGCCGTGTGCCGGTGATCGTGTTTACCAAGGGCGGTGGTTTGTGGCTGGAGGACATTGCCGGCACCGGTTGCGATGCCATCGGGCTGGACTGGACGGTAGATCTGGTGGACGCCCGCCGCCGGGTGGGTGACAAGGTTGCCTTGCAGGGCAATCTGGATCCAAATGCCTTGTTCGCCAAGCCTGCTGCCATAGAGGCGGAAGTGGCCAGGCTGCTGGCGAGCTATGGCGAGGGGGCGGGCCATGTGTTCAACCTGGGCCACGGTATCTCGCAATTCACGCCGCCGGAGCATGTGACGGCCCTGGTCGATGCCGTTCATCGACTGTCTCGCCCGTATCATTCAAACTGAGTAAATGCACCAAATCCGTGCCAGCCTGCTGCACTGCAGCAGGCTTTTGTCAACATCTGCATCGCCCATATAAAACAGTAACTTGCGCTGCAATGTTGAAGTGCCGCCACCTGAATGGTGGCTAAGTTATGCACAGAGTTGCGGATGGGCTGAAACGCGCTTGTCAAGCACTGTATGTTCGCGCTGCAAATCGGTGCAAATTGTGTAAGCCACTGATTTGTAAGAAAATTAAATGTTGCCTATTTTTTGTGCAACATAATAAAGCGCTTGATGTATCCGGGGTTTAGCGCGTTTCCCCAAACTTGCCCACAAAGTTATCCACAGGATTTGTGGACAGGCCGAAAATCCCTGTCGCAACACGGATTTAGCGGCGTTGTGGCGTATCGAAAATAGTTTTCTTGACAGGCCTATGCCCTATCTCCGACTTGCCTTGGATGTCCCGCTGGCCCGGCTGTTCGATTACGAACTGGCGGATGCCGATGCCTCGGCAGTGGGTAAGCGCGCTGTCGTGTCGTTTGGTCGGCGTGCCCTGGTCGGGTTGGTCATCGCGGTGGCAGATAGCCCCGCCGATGCAGGCATTGCCATCAAACCGGTGGAGGCCTTGCTGGACGATCTGCCTACGCTACCGGCCGATATCCTGGACCTGTTGCAGTTCTGCGCCGATTACTACCAGCACCCGCTGGGGCAGGTGGTGCATACGGCCCTGCCGGGCAGGTTTCGAGAAATAGCACCGTACCGGGTGGCGCCAGCCTGTGCCTACCAGGCAGTGGACGCCGAGGCCCTGCTGGGTAGCCTGCCCAAGCGGGCCAGCCTGCAGCGGCGCTTGGCCGCCATGCTGGCGGAGCCCTGCAGCGAGGCACAGCTGCGGGCGGAATCGGGCTCGGCCTGGCGCCTGGTGCAGGCGTGGCTAATGCAAGGCCTGCTCAGGCAGGTGGCACTATCGCTTGCGCCACCGCAACCGGTGGCCGGCCCGGCGCTCAACCCCGGACAGGCGGCTGCTGTTGCGGCCATCACGCAATCGGAGGGGTTTGCCTGCCATTTGCTCTGCGGCATTACCGGTAGCGGCAAGACCGAGGTCTATCTGCATGCGATTGCCGAGGTGTTGCGGCGCGGACTGCAGGCACTGGTACTGGTGCCGGAGATCAATCTGACGCCCCAGCTGGAAGGGCGCTTCCGGCAACGTTTTCCTGGTGTGGAGATCATCAGCCTGCACAGCGGCGTGGCTGATGGCGAACGTGCGACGGGTTGGGTGCGTGCGGCGCGGGGTGAGGCCGCCATTGTGCTGGGTACCCGGCTGGCTGTGTTTACCCCCTTGCCCAGGCTGGGACTGGTGGTGGTGGACGAGGAGCATGACGCCAGCTTCAAGCAGCAGGAAGGCCTGCGCTACTCGGCCCGCGATGTGGCCGTGTACCGGGCCCGCCAAGCGCAGGCGGCCATTGTGCTGGGCTCGGCTACGCCGGCGCTGGAGAGCTGGTACAACGCCGAGGCGGGCCGCTACAGACGCCTGGCCTTGCCACAGCGTGCCGTCGCCGGGGCGCAGCCGCCCAGCTGGCAGCTGGTGCCAACCCGGCGTCAGCATCTGGCTGATGGCCTGCATGCCCACACCCTGGGGGCGATAGAGAACCGCCTGGCGCGGGGTGAGCAGAGCCTGATTTTTCTCAATCGGCGCGGCTATGCGCCGGTCATGCACTGCAGTGAGTGTGGCTGGCTGGCTGCCTGTACCCGTTGCTCGGCACGCTTGACCGTACATATGCGAGAACGGCGGCTGCGCTGCCACCATTGCGGCTGGGAAGAGCGTTTTCCGCCCGCTTGTCCGGGTTGCGGCAATAGCGATATGAAACCGCTGGGCCAGGGTACCCAGCGACTGGAGGAGCTGCTGGCCCAGCGCTTCCCACAAGCCCGGGTGCTGCGCATAGACCGTGACAGCATGCGCCGTAAAGGCAGTTTTGAGGCGGCACTCAAGACCATACATGCCGGTGAGGTCGATATCCTGATCGGTACCCAGATGCTGGCCAAGGGGCATGATTTTCCGGCGCTGACGCTGGTGGCGGTGATAGGGGCGGACAGTGGCTTGTATTCGGCTGACTTCCGCGCCAGCGAGCGGCTGTATGCCCAGCTGGCCCAGGTGGCAGGGCGGGCAGGGCGGGCCGACAAACCGGGCGAGGTGCTGATACAGACAGATTTTCCAGAGCATCCGCTTTACCAGGCCTTGCTGGCTGACAACTATGCGGACTTTGCCACTACCGAGCTGGCTGAACGCAAGCTGGCCGGTTTCCCCCCCTATCTTTACCAGGCCGTACTGAGGGCAGAAGCGGATACCCTGGCGGAGGCGATGCAGTTCCTGCAGGGGGCGGTTGCCCTGGCGCCGCTTGATGAGGCCGTTACGGTGTGGGATCCCGTTGCCGCCAGCATGATGCGGCTGGCCAATCGAGAGCGTGCGCAGGTATTGGTGCAATCGGGCTCACGCGCACGCTTGGGGGCGTTCCTGGCGGGCTGGATGCAGGCTTTGCGCGCAGGACGGGCCGCCAAGGTGAGGTGGTCACTGGATGTGGACCCGCTAGAGCTGTGAGCTAACCGCCGGAAACCACGCTTTCGTGGCAATGCGCGCTTTGCTCGGCATTGAATGCTCCTTGGATATCAAGCCTGTGCTGGGTCGACATTTTCGATCATGCCTGGGCAGGCTGAGCAATCGTGTTATCTGGAAGTACCCTTGAGTCGCTATCCTGATAGTAAGCGGGCCTGCAGGCAGGCCTGGGCTATCTGTCGGAATGGGTACTGAACCATGCACCTGCTGAGTCTGCTGCTTTCCTTGCCGCTGGTGGCGGCACCCCAGCCCGAACCCGATGAGCCTGCGGCGGTGGTGCCTGCCGGTATGCGATCCGGCTGGGTAGTGGATACGCAACAGCGTGAGGCGGTACGGCTGTTTCATCGCGTCCGTTACCGTGCCACACCGCGTTCGGGTTTCTGGCAGGGCAGCATAGACCGCTGTGATGCGGGCGAGACCCTGCCCCAGCATAGGCAGGCAGCCTTGGCGCGTGTCAACTGGTTTCGCGCCATGGCGGGTGTTCCGGCGGATGTTGAGGAAGACCCGGCGGCGAGCCGCAAGACCCAGGCCGCAGCCTTGGTGATGGCCGCCAACGGCCGTATCGCCCACGCGATAGACACCGGTTGGCGTTGCCATTCTGCTGATGCAGAAGAAGGTGCCAGGCTGTCTCTGCTGGCCCGTGGTGAGAACGGCGCGAGGGCAGTGACGGCCTTCATGCGTGACGCCGGCCTGCAAAACCAGGGGGTCAATCACCGCCGTTGGTTGCTCTACCCACAGACACGTTTCATCGGCCTGGGCGACGTGCCGATGGCTGGGCAAGCCGATGCCGCCAGTGGCTTTACTGCTTACGATGGCCTCTATGGCAGTAACCGACCCGCCGTGCGTGACGGCTTTGTGGCCTGGCCGCCGCCGGGGTGGGTGCCCTATGGCGTGGTTTTCCCACGCTGGTCGTTTGCCCTGCCAGGCGCAGATTTTTCCGAGGCGCGCATCCGCATGTGGCGGGGCGATGAGGAGGTGGCCGTGGCGACCGAACCACTGGAGGTCGAGGTGGGCGAGCCCACACTGGTCTGGCGTGCGCATGCGCTGGCCCACGATGCGGCATGGACGGATCGAGACGGCCAGTACCGGGTGAGGATAGACAGGGTGAAGCTGGCCGGGGCCTGGCAGGAATACGCCTATCAGGTGAGCTTGTTCGACCCCGAGGCAGTCCATGCCACGACATCTGAAGCCCGTATTGAAGGTGAACGGCGTATTCCCCTTGCGGGTGGCGGCTTCAGGGTGTTGTCACAGCCTGGTGTCACCGGCGCGCAATGGCGCGCCATACAGGTATCGACAGGGGGCGTGGCGGCCGGGGCGGAGCAGGGTTACGGTCTGTTCTCCTATAGCGGGCGCAATGATTACGCTGTGCTGAATGGCAAGGTGGTGGCCAGTGGCAGGCAGGCCTATAGGCTGGCCCATCAGGGCGCGGGTAACGAGACCCTCACACTGTCGCAAGCCGTGATGCTGGGGCCGGCGCCCAGACTGCGCTTCATGAGCCAGCTGGGGGTGGCTGGGCGCGACGAAGTGGCACTGGTGGAGGTGCTGGCGGATGGCCGCGATGACTGGGAGACTGTCTATCGACAGGGCAGTGACGGTGTCCCTGCACACGCCGAGGGGCAGTACATTGAACGTCTGGTGGATTTGTCGGCCTATGGTCTGCGGCGCGTGCAATTGCGCTTTCGCTACCAGTTTGACCAGGGGGACTTCTACAGCCCCGACGATAGCCGGGTAGGTTGGTATATCGATGATATACAGCTTGATGATGCGGGTCTGGCGCAGCAAACCACCGAGCCGCAGCATACCCGGCAGGAGCAGTTCGATTTTGTGCCGGCGGCCAGGGGCCGCTGGTTTTTGCAGGCGCGCCCCTTGGTCTACCAAGCTACGGGTGACTGGGGGCCGCTTTGGCAGGTACACGTGGAATAAGCATGGCGATAAGAACAAACCTGGCGGCATGGGCCGCTGTTTTGCTTTGTAATGCATTACCGGCAAGTGCGGCCTTGCCTGAGATGGTAGCCAGCCAGCTGAAGCAGGCCAAAGTGCCGGAAAACGCCATGGCGGCGGTGGTCATGCCCTTGGCAGGCGAGGGTGCGCGCTTGCTGCATCAGCCCGATACCCCCTTCAATCCGGCTTCTACCATCAAGCTACTGAGTACCCTGGCGGCACTGGAGACCTTGGGGCCGGGCCATAGCTGGCATACCGGCCTTTACAGCAAGGCTGGGTTGGAGGGCGATACGCTCAAGGGGGATTTATACCTGCGTGGCGGCGGTGACCCCAAGCTGACATTCGAGCGCCTTTGGCTATTGCTGCGTGAGCTGCGGGCCCGTGGCGTCAGGCGGATAGAAGGCGATCTGGTGCTGGATCGCAGTTATTTCGTGCTGCCCCCAGACCTTGCTGCGAGCCAGTTCGATGAGCAGCCGGAGCGCGCCTATAACGTGGGGCCGGATGCCCTGCTGGCCAACTTCAGGGCGCAGCGCTTTGACATGGAGTCGGGTGCCGACAGCATGCTGGTGCGCATAGAGCCACCGCTGGCGGACCTGGTGGCCGATAGCCGCATGAAGCTGGTGGATGGCGACTGCACCCGCTGGGCCCGTGGCTGGGCCAGGCCCGATATCGAGAGGCTGGCCGATGGCCGGGTCAAGGTAACCTTGCAGGGCAGCTTTCCACGCCATTGCCGGGCTGGCCGTTACTTGAGCCTGTTTGGCACCGTGGATTTCACCAGCCGGCTGCTACGTAGCCTGTGGCAGGAGCTGGGGGGCGAGATAGCCGGCACGACCCGCGAGGCGACAACGCCGCAGGATGCGCGGCTGTGGGCCGAGCAGGTGTCGCCACCGCTGGCCGAGCAGTTGCGCGATATCAACAAGCTCTCCAACAACACCATGGCGCGCTCGGTGTATCTGACCATGGGGGCAGAGCAGGCCCGCGCCTTGAACTGGCCGGCAGGCATGGATAGCCAGCAGGCGGCAGAGGCGGCACTCCTTGCCTGGCTCGCCAGGCAAGGGCTGAGCATGCCGGGCCTGGTGGTGGACAATGGCGCGGGCCTGTCACGCACTGCCCGCATCAGCGCACGGCAACTGGCATCGGTGCTGGCGGTGGGGCAGCGCAGCGCGTTTGCTGCCGAATACCTGGCCAGCCTGCCTATCGTGGCGCTGGATGGCACCATGCGGCGGCGCCTGGTGGGCACCCCGCTGGCGGGTAGGGCACGTATCAAGACAGGCACCCTGGACGGCGTCAAGGCGGTGGCGGGCTATGTGACCGATACGGCAGAGCAGGCCTGGCTGGTGGTTGGCATGATCAACCACCCCAGGGCCGATGAGGCGCAAACGGCACTGGATGCCCTGCTGGAATGGGCCGCCTGCCATGACACCTGCCCACAGGCCGGGCAGGTGTCAGCGGCAGCGCCGCCGGTACGCTAGCGATCAGGCCTTGCCGCCGCCCTGGGCTATCCAGCTGTCGACCTTGCGCTCCAGCAGTTGCAGGGGCATCCGTCCGCCGTCCAGTACCACGGCGTGAAAATCGCGGATATCGAACTTGTCGCCCAGGGCCTGCTCCGCCCGCCGGCGTAGTTCCATCAGCTTACGCTGGCCTATCATGTAACCCAGCGCCTGTGAGGGATTGGAGAAGTAGCGGTCCACTTCGCTCTCGGCAAAATCCTGGGTCAGGCCGCCTTGGCGCACCATGTAGTCCACTGCCTTGGTGCGCGGCCATTTGTAGGCATGGATGCCGGTATCCACCACCAGCCGGGCAGCGCGGAACAGTTCGGCCTGCAGATGGCCGTAGTGCTGGTAGGGATCCTTGTACAACCCCATGGCATAGCCCAGTTTTTCAGCATAGAGCGCCCAGCCCTCGCCGTAGGCTACATTCCAGCCGCCCATGCGGCGCCACGGGTGCAGGCCTTCGATTTCGGCGGCACGGGCAATCTGCATATGGTGGCCTGGCACGGCTTCGTGCAGGAACAGGGATTCGACCCGCCAGGTCGGCTCGGTTTGGTAACCCAGGGCGTTGATGGTGAACAGGCCGCTGGTGCCCAGCGCCAAGGAGCCTGCAGCGTAGTTGGCGGCCGTACTGCTGCTGGCTTCGGCGGCGGTCATGCTGCGGATGGCATAGGGGGTGCGGGGCAGGGCGTGGAACAGCTTGCTCAGTTGTGGATCGACCCGTTGTGACATGGCGCGATAGGCTGCCAGCACGGCATCGGATGATTTGAAGAAATAGCGTGGATCACGGCCCAGCTTGCGTACGAACTGGTCGGTGCTGCCTTTGAAGCCGGTCTGCCTTGCCACCCCGGCGATCTCCTGCCGCAGGCGTGCCACTTGTTGCTGGCCCAGGGTGTGGATTTCCGCCGCGCTCATGCCCTCAGCAATCTCGCTGCGGATAAGGTGGTTGTAATAGTCCAGGCCGCCGGGCAGGGCGGCCAGTCCGGCCTCGGCCGGCGCCTTGGGCCGGTATTCGGTCTGCAGATAGGTCTTGAGCTTTTGTAGGGCGGGCTGGTAGTGGTTCAGGATCAGCTGCCTGGCTTCATCGGCCAGTGCCTGCCTTTGGGCCTCCGATACGGTGGCCGGATAACGCTTGAAAGGGCCGAAGACCACGCTGTCATCAGCTTGGCTCACCATGTGGGCATCAATGGCCGAGACAATGCGGTCCACCACGGGGGTGGTGCGCATCCAGCCGCTGTCGCGCCCCAGTTCCAGCCTTGCCATGGTCTGTTCCACCAGCTTGGGTATGCCACGTAGCCGCGCCAGGTAGTCCTGGTAGTCATTGGCGGAACGGAAAGCGGTGAGCTGGGCCTGCCGCGGCATCATGTTCTGTATGCCACCCAGGCTGCTCAGTACCAGGGCGTGGCGATGGTCGAAGCGCTGCGCTGCGACGGCTTGCTCCATCTTGTTGCGCAATAGCTCGTAGGAGAGTTTTTCCTGCCCATGCAACTGGCTGGCATCCAGCGCCTGCAGGCGAATCAGCGTAGTGCGCTCATACTGCTGCTGTGACTCCAGGGCGGTTGCCGAGAGATCGGGCAGCAGATGGTTGTAGCCGGGTATGCCTTGCGCGGTAGCCAAATCCGGCATGGCGCGGAAAACCTTGTCCAGATCGGCATCGAGCAGCGCCTTGAGTTCCTGGCTGGCACTGGGCGACGATTGCTGGGCTTGGCTGGCGGCAATGTCGCCAGCGTAAGCAGGGGGGAAGGTCATGACCAGTGCGGCCAGGAGGGTGAGGCAGGGGCGTTGCTTGCGAGCAAGGACATGCATGGCGTGGTTTCCTCAGGATTTATTGTCGTGCCGCTGGCAAAACCCCGGGCGTGGCTGTGCAAACCTGCCTTGCTGCATGCACGGCCGGCATTTGCCGGCCTGGCCAGAACCGCTGCGCTGTTTTGTTGGCGGCGTTTATGGTGGTGAGGCTGCTGGCCTCGATGTGCGCAGCCCTGGATAGGTCTGGCGCCTGGGCAGCATAAACATAAGCTTATGTAGCTTCAATCAAAGCCGCCTGTATGGGCCGAATTGTTGCGGCGACGCCGGTATCGTGGCTGCCTCGATTTATACTTGCAGCCTTTGCTGCCCTTTGCGGCGGCGCCTGGCTGCGGATATTCCATGAAATACCAAGATCTACGCGACTTCATTGCCCAACTGGAAGCCATGGGCGAGCTCAAGCGCATCAAGACGCCGATCTCCACCAAGCTGGAGATGACCGAGATATGCGATCGCGTGCTGCGAGCTGGCGGCCCTGCGCTACTGTTCGAGAACGTGGTGGGCCATAGCATGCCGGTGCTGGGCAATCTGTTTGGCACACCGCGCCGTGTGGCCCTGGGCATGGGTGCGCAGGAGGTGGAAGCTCTGCGTGAGATAGGCAAGCTGTTGGCCTACCTGAAAGAACCAGAGCCGCCCAAGGGCTTGAAGGATGCCTGGGAGAAATGGCCCATCCTGAAGCAGGTGCTGAATATGGCACCCAAGGTGGTACGACGGGCCCCCTGCCAGGAGGTGGTGTGGGAGGGAGAACAGCTTGATCTGGCCCGCATACCCATACAGCACTGCTGGCCAGGTGATGTCGCGCCCTTGATTACCTGGGGCCTGGTAGTGAGCCGTGGGCCGCACAAGCCACGGCAGAACCTGGGCATCTACCGGCAGCAGCTGATAGGCCGACGTCAGCTCATCATGCGCTGGCTGGCGCATCGGGGCGGGGCACTGGATTTTCGCGAGCATGCCATACGGCATCCGGGGCAGGCTTTCCCCCTTGCGGTGGTGCTGGGCTGCGATCCGGCAACCATCCTGGGTGCAGTGACACCAGTGCCGGATAGCCTGAGCGAGTATCAGTTCGCTGGCCTGCTGCGGGGTAGCAAGACCGAGCTGGTGCAGTGCCTGGGCAATACCTTGCAGGTGCCGGCCAGTGCCGAGATCGTGCTGGAGGGCCATATTGCACCGGCTGAGAAAGGCTGGCAGGGAGTGAGCGAGACAGGCATAGCCATGAAGGAGATAGGGGGCTACCTGCATGCGCTGGAAGGCCCCTATGGCGATCACACCGGTTACTACAACGAGCAGGACTGGTTCCCGGTGTTTACCGTGGATCGCATCACCATGCGACCGGATCCGATTTATCACAGCACCTATACCGGCAAGCCGCCAGATGAACCTGCCGTACTTGGAGTGGCTCTGAACGAAGTGTTCGTGCCCATACTGCAGAAGCAGTTTCCCGAGATTGTGGATTTCTATCTGCCGCCAGAGGGGTGCTCATATCGCATGGCCATCGTCAGCATCAAGAAGGCCTATCCGGGCCATGCCAAGCGCTTGATGTTTGGCGTGTGGAGCTTCTTGCGGCAGTTTATGTACACCAAGTTCATTGTGGTGGTGGACGACGACGTCAACACCCGTGACTGGAAGGAAGTGATCTGGGCCATTACCACCCGGATGGACCCGACACGCGACACGACCCTGGTGGACAGCACGCCCATTGATTACCTGGACTTTGCCTCACCGGTATCGGGACTGGGGTCGAAGATGGGGCTGGATGCCACCAACAAGCTGCCCGGCGAAACCAGCCGGGAGTGGGGCGTGCCCATCAGCCAGGACGCCGAGGTCAAGACGAAGGTCGATGCCCTGTGGGACAATCTCGGGCTATAGGGGGCTTCTGGAAGCCCGCAATAACCCCGGTGTGACCGGGGCAATCTCATTTCAACAAAAACCAACTGAGGCAGGCCCGTGGGCAACCTTCAATACTTCCGATCCTCTTTTATCGTTACCGGCCTGGGCCTGGCGGCGGCTTTCTATGTGGGTGGCCCCAAGGCCATGTTTATCGCGGCCATACTGTCCGTGCTGGAGGTCTCCTTGTCGTTTGACAATGCCGTGGTCAATGCCACGGTGCTCAAGGACATGGATGAAAAATGGCGCCATCGCTTTATCACCTGGGGCATGCTGATTGCCGTGTTTGGCATGCGGGTGGTGTTCCCTGTGCTGATTGTGGCGGTGATTGCCAAGCTGTCGCCTTGGGCGGCCCTGCAACTGGCGGTTGGCGACCCGGATGGTTATGCGGCCACCCTGACCTCGGCACATGTGGTGGTGGCTGGTTTTGGCGGGGCCTTCCTGATGATGGTGTTCCTGCAGTTTTTCCTGGACAAGGAAAAGGACGTGCATTGGGTGCGGCTGATCGAGGAACCTCTGAGCAAGCTGGGCAAGATGGAGGCCGTGACCATAGCCATCTGCATGATTGTCATCTATGTGATATCGACCTACCTGCCCCAGGCTAAACAGATGGAGTTCGTGCTGGCTGCCATGGCTGGCCTGATCACCTACATCATCGTGGATGGATTCTCTGCCTTGCTGGAGTCGGACGAAGAGGCAAACCATAACGGCACGGTGGTGCGCACTGGCTTGTCGGCCTTCCTCTATCTTGAGGTGCTGGACGCCAGCTTCAGTTTTGATGGGGTGATCGGTGCGTTTGCACTGTCCAACAACATCTTCATCATTGCCATCGGCCTGGGTGTGGGCGCCATGTTCGTGCGTTCGCTGACCCTTTATTTCGTGGCCAAGGGCACGCTCGATCAGTTCCGTTACCTGGAGCATGGCGCGTTCTATGCCATAGGCGCCTTGGCGACCATCATGTTCGTCGGTACGGTGCACCATATCTCGGAAGTCATCACCGGTTTGATCGGTGCGGCCTTCATTGTTTTGGCGCTGTATTCGTCGATCAGGCACAACCGCCGCGTTGCGGCTGCACAATAGCAGGCCGAGCAAGTACCGGCCTGTGGCCTTCAGGCTATGAAGTCAGGAGGTTGGAGTAATTGCTCCAATTGCGGCGTAGAATGGTGCCCCTGTTGCCAGGGGCACTGAAACTAACCCAGGAACTGACTGGGGTAGTGTTCTTCCAGCAATTGGCGGCAGTCGACAACGCGCAGGTCGTTGTCTTTGGCAAAACTCATCAGAAAGCTGTACACGCGCGGGTCTATCTTCTCGAGCTGCTTGTCGATGGCGACGCAGCGTACGTTTTCCATGACCATCGGACGCACATAAGGCGCGTACGACAGCTTCTGGTCGGTACCAAAAGTCGAGAGAATACCTGACAGCCGTTCAGCCCAATCAGAGGGGCGGAACTCGCGGCCATTGCGGGTGAGGCCTTGGATGATGACTTCGTATGGGTTGCAAATCATCGCTTATAGCTTGGGCTTGGATTATTCTTGCGGGCTTGGGCGGAGATCCCGCCCCGCAATTCAAGAATTATAGGAAGAGATAACCGTGTCAAAACCGATTAGCCGCATTTTACTGGTAAACGACGAGAAGCTGGTGCTGAAAGCACTGGTCAAGGGATTGAATGCTGCCGCAAGGCAATTGGACAACCCCTTGGGTGCCACGTTTATCGGGGTGGAAACGGCGCAGGAAGCCCTGGCGGCCATACGTGAGGACGGCGATATCCAGGCTGTGATCGTGGATGACCAGCTGCATCGCGTCGGTGAGCAGGGTGGTGCGCGCAAGAAGAAACTGCAGATGTCGGCGCTGGACCTGGTGCATGCCATCCATGCCCACCGGCCGGAGCTGGATGTCTACATCCTGATTGCCCAGCAGGATGAGGCCGAGGTGGTGAACACCTTGCTGTGCGAGGCGGTGGACGGTTACTTCTACCGCGATGATCCGGACTATTTCGGCTGGTACCGCATACTGAGCACCCAGTTGCTGGAGCGGGCCCACACGCCGTTTTACGACAAGCTCAAGCAGTATGTATTCATGGCCAAGGATGCCTGGCACACACCGGGCCACAGCTCGGGCGACAGCCTGCGTGGCAGCCCCTGGGCCGAAGATTTCTATGACTTCATGGGCGAGCATATCTTCCGGGGCGATTTGTCGTGCTCGGTGCCCATGCTCGATTCCCTGCTGCACCCGACAGGCATCATTGACGAGGCGCAGCAGATTGCTGCCAAGGCTTTTGGCGCCCATCGCACTTTCTTTGCCACCAATGGCACCTCTACCGCCAACAAGGTGATATTGCAGACCTTGCTGGCGCCGGGCGACAAGCTGCTGCTGGATCGCAACTGCCATAAGTCGGTACATCACGGCGTGGTGATATCGGGCGCCTTGCCGGTTTACCTGGATTCGAGCACCAACCTGGAGTACGGCCTGTTCGGCCCGGTACCCAAGCAGCTGATCTTCAAGGCCATAGAAGACAACACCGATGCGAGGGCCATGATACTGACCTCGTGCACCTATGATGGCTTGCGCTATGACCTGCCACCCATCATTGCCAAGGCACACGAGCACGGCATCAAGGTGATCATCGACGAGGCCTGGTACGGCCATGCCCGTTTCCATCCCGAGTTCCGCCCCACTGCGCTGGAGGCGGGGGCGGATTTCGCCACTCAGTCCACCCACAAGGTGATGAGTGCTTTCTCGCAGGCGTCGATGATTCATGTGAACGAGGTGGTTGAGTTCAATGAGCATGTGTTCCGCGAGAACTACAACATGCATACCTCGACCAGCCCGCAGTACAGCATGATTGCCAGCCTGGATGTGGCCCGCCGGCAAATGAGCATGGAAGGCTACAAGCTGCTGAGCCGTACCCTGGCGCTGGCGGCGGAACTGAAGGAATTGATCAACTCCACCGGGGTGTTCCGGGTGCTGGAACTGGATGACCTGTTGCCCGAGGAAGTGAAGCAGGACGGGGTGAGGCTGGACCCGACCAAGGTGACCGTGGATATCTCGGCATCAGGCTATACGGTGGATGACCTGCAGAAACTGTTGTTTGAGCGCTACAACATCCAGATCGAGAAATCGACCTTCAACACCATCACTTTATTGCTGACCATAGGCACCACCAAGAGCAAGGTGGCGCGCCTGTACGATGCGCTGATGCGTATCAGCCGCGAAACCCGCGCACCACGGCGGCTGTACCGTACACCGGCGATTCCGCACTTCACCCGGCTCAAATACCTGCCGCGCGATGCCTTCTATTGCGGTGGTGAACTGGCGCCCTTGCTGGATGAGGCTGACCAGGTCAACCAGGCATTGGCGGGCCGCGTCAGCTCTGACCAGGTTGTACCCTATCCACCGGGCATACCGGTATTGGTGCCCGGTCAGGTCATTACGCCGGAGATCATCAGCTATCTGGTCAACCTGCTCCGTAGCCAGAAGCAGACCGAGCTGCACGGTGTGGTGTTCGACGGCTGGCTGCCTTGTATCCGGGTGCTGACGGCAGAAGACGAGGCAGGCCTGAGAACGCTGGACGGCAAGGCCTGAATCGCGCATCCTGAGTCATATTCATTGCATAGTACCCATGACCGCTGAGGCCCATGATCCCCCAGTAGCCCAGGTGTCGGTAGCGCAGGAAATCGCTGCGCTGAATGCCGGTGCCTGGCGGCTGCAATATGGCGACCCGCTGGAGGCGCGCTCGCTGGCCGAGCGTGCGCTGGCGCTTGCCTGCCAGACGGGGGATGACGCGGGTGAGGTCTATGCCCGTGTGGCGCTGGCGTGCTACGAAATGCGCCATGGTGACGTGGAGCTGGCGCGGCGGGAGTTTGAGTCGGCCAAGCATTTCTTCGAGCGTAAGAAGGATGTGCGCGGCCTGATGCGCGCCAGTTTCGGCGTATCGGCC
Organism: Chitinimonas sp. JJ19; assembly: GCF_036961565.1. Lineage (NCBI taxonomy): Bacteria > Pseudomonadati > Pseudomonadota > Betaproteobacteria > Neisseriales > Chitinibacteraceae > Chitinimonas > Chitinimonas sp. JJ19. The sequence continues at coordinate 240,580 of NZ_JBAMDD010000004.1, read as the reverse complement.
CTGTTGTCGCGCGATGGCCGCTCTGACGATGCCTATGCCGAGTTGATCGGCTTTGTGTCTGAGCTGGACGGGGCCGAGCCGGTAGACGCCTTTGTCATCTATAACTGCCTGGGTATTACCAGCATAGAGGCGGGCCAGCTCGACGATGGCATGCGCCATTGCTACAAGGCCTTGACTGCTGCCAGGCAACTGGGCTCGCCCGACCACCTGGCCTTGATACTTTCCAATCTCGGTGACGCCCAGCATGGTGCGGGCAATTATGAAGATGCCATCCGCTTTCTGGTGGAGGCTGACGAGATGGTGGCGCAGTCACGTCTGGCGGCCCTGGCGCCCTTGGTGGCAGGCAACCTGGCCATGTGCCAATTGGCCATTGGTGCCCATGAGGCAGCTTACGAAACCATACAGCCCTATTTGAACCTCAGTGATGACGAGGTGCGCATAGGCAAGGCGGATGCCGCTTTTTTCCAGGCTATCGCCGCCCATACCTATGCGGCACATGGCCGTTGGGACGAAGCTGGCGCCATGGTGGACAGGGCCTTGCTGGCCGCTGAGGCATCGGGCGAATCCCGGGTGATTACCCATTGCCTGTGGGTGCGCGGCCTGGTGGAACGTGGCTTGGGCCATGTGAGTGCCTCGCTGGGGGCTTTCCAGAAGGCCGAGGCCTATCTGAGCAAGCAGCAGGACCCCTATTACCCGGTGCAGATCAATCGTGAGTTGGCACGCGCCCATGCCAGCCTGGGGCAGTGGCAGCAGGCTTACGATTATCTGGATCAGTACCAGCAGCTATATCAGCGATCGCTGGGTAGTGCTGCCCGTGCGCGCACCCAGATTACCCGTATACAGAGCGAGCTGGCCGAGGCAGAGCGCGAGCGCGACTTCGCCCTGCTCAAGCAGGCCGAGGCCGAGCGTGCCCGTACCGAGCTGGAGATGCTGAACCGCGAGCTGGCCAACAAGGTCGATGAGATTGAGCGGCTGCAGGCCAAGCTGCGCGAGCAGGCCATACGCGATCCCTTGACCAATCTCTATAACCGGCGCTACCTGCAGGAAGAGTTGAGCAATGAGATCAAGCTGGCGGAGCGTCGGCACTATTCCGTCTGTGTGGTGCTGATTGATCTCGATCACTTCAAGGCGGTGAACGACCGCTTTGGCCATCCCATGGGCGACCAGGTGCTGATAGAGCTGGCCAGCATGCTGATAGGCAATATCCGTGGGTCGGACTTTGCTTGCCGCTTTGGGGGTGAGGAATTCTGCCTGGTGCTCTCGGATATCGATCTGGAGCTGGCTTTGGGGCGGGTGCGCACCCTGCTGCACCGTTTCCATGCTCTGGTGGTGGAGATGGATGGGCGCAGGCTGGACCAACTGAGTTTCTCGGCCGGCGTTGCCGAGTATCCACGCCATGGCCGTAGCCCCGATAGCTTGCTGGCGGCTGCGGATGCAGCCCTTTACCGCGCCAAGGCGTGTGGCCGCGACCGGATATTCCCGGCCGATTAACGCCGATCTGGCCGCCAGTGATGTCGATATTCCATAAATCGATGTCGCATAGTGGAAAATCCTTCTTGACCGGGCGGCCTTGCTCGGAGAAGCTCAAAGCTTTTCCGCAACGCACAAAGAGGCCAGCATGCCAGGCAAGCACTTCCTCCAGTTTACCGACTTCAGCCGTGACGAATACGAGCACCTGTTCGTCCGCAGCCGTGTACTGAAGGATCGCCTGCGCCGAGGGGAGCTCTATCAGCCCCTGCAAGGCAAGACCCTGGCCATGATCTTCGAGAAGAGCTCCACCCGCACACGGGTGTCGTTCGAGGCGGGCATGAACCAGCTTGGCGGCCATGCCATGTTCCTGGCCAGCAAGGATACGCAGTTGGGGCGAGGGGAGCCTATCGAGGATGTGGCACGCGTGATCGGCCGCATGTGTGATGTGGTGATGCTGCGCACCTATGAGCAGACCATCGTCGATACCTTCGCCAGCTATTCCAAGGCACCGGTCATCAATGGCCTGACCAATGAGTACCACCCTTGCCAGACCTTGGCCGATATCTTTACCTATATCGAGCATCGTGGTTCCATCGAAGGCAAGACGGTGGCCTGGATAGGCGACTCCAACAATATTTCCCGCACCTGGCTGCAGGCGGCGCGTATCTTCAACTTCAAGTTGCGGCTGGCCTGCCCCAAGGGCTATGAGATGTCGGTGCTGGATGGCATCGATTACCGTGGCCACTTTGAACAGACCCATGACCCGCGTGAGGCAACCGAAGGGGCGGATCTCGTCTCTACCGACGTTTGCGTCTCCATGGGCTTTGAGCGGGAGAGCCTGCAGCGCCGGGTTGATTTCCTCAGCTACAAGGTGACTGGCGAGTTGATGAAACTGGCTGACAAGGATGCGGTCTTTATGCATTGCCTGCCGGCGCATCGCGGCGAGGAGGTGGATCCGGATGTGCTGGACGGTCCGCAATCCATCGTCTGGGATGAGGCAGAGAACCGTATGCACACCCAGAAGGCACTGATTGAATACCTGTTGCTGGGCAAGATAGACAACTAATCGGGGCGCGAAGGATGATAGACCACACCGGTGTGATCGTCAGTGACTACAGCCGCAGCAAGGCGTTTTACGAAGCTGCACTTGCTGCCCTGGGCTATGGCTGCCTGGCGGAATTCTCCGCCGAAGTGACGGGCCACACCGATGTGGCGGGCTTTGGGGAGAAAGCCAGCGGCAAGCCGGATTTCTGGCTGAGCGTGGGTATCCCCAACCAACCGCCCATCCATATTGCTTTCAGGGCGGACAGCCGCGCGGCCGTTGAGGCATTCCATGTCGCCGCCCTGTTGGCGGGCGGCCGCGACAATGGCGCGCCGGGTTTGCGCCCGCACTATCATCCGCATTATTACGGTGCCTTTGTATTGGACCCGGACGGCCACAATATCGAGGCCGTCTGTCACCACCCAGGTTGAGCATGCCCCATATCGTTATTGAATACACCGATAACCTGGCAGAACAGCCGGATTTTCGGCGACTGTTTGCAGAACTCCATGCGGCGCTGGTTGAGACCGGCGATGTGGCTGAGATCGATATCAAAAGCCGCGCCGTCAAGCTGACTGATTGGTATGTGGGGGATGGCAATGCCACTCATGCTTTTGTCCACCTCAAGCTCTACCTGATCAACCGCCGTACTGCGGCGTTCAAGCGACGAGCGCTGGCGGCACTGCAGCCTGTAGTCGCCGCCCATTTCCCGCGTACGCTGGCCGAGCGCCAGTGCCAGCTTTGTTTTGAGACGATAGATATAGACGGCGATACCTACGCCAAGATCGTCTCACCCCAGAATTGAACCCATTAGCAGGAAAGTCTTATGTCTGACGCCAACAAAGTTGTACTCGCCTACTCCGGTGGTCTTGATACCTCGGTCATCCTCAAGTGGCTGCAGGATACCTACCAATCGGAGATCGTCACCTTTACCGCGGATATCGGCCAGGGTGAAGAGCTGGAGCCGGCCCGTGCCAAGGCCATCAAGCTGGGTATCAAGCCAGAGAACATCTATATCGACGATTTGCGCGAAGAGTTCGTACGCGATTTTGTCTTCCCTATGTTCCGCGCCAATACCGTGTATGAGGGCGAATACCTGCTGGGCACCTCCATCGCTAGGCCACTGATAGCCAAGCGCCAGATCGAGATTGCCAACCAGACCGGGGCAGATGCAGTGAGCCACGGTGCCACAGGCAAGGGCAATGACCAGGTGCGTTTTGAGCTGGGTTACTACGCGCTCAAGCCCGGTGTGAAGGTGATTGCACCTTGGCGGGAATGGGATCTGTTGAGCCGCGAAAAACTGTTGGCCTACGCCGAAAAGGCCGGCATACCTATCGAGATGAAGCACAAGGCCGGTGGCGCACCGTACTCCATGGATGCCAACCTGCTGCATATCTCGTTCGAAGGCCGCCACCTGGAAGACCCCAAGGCCGAGGCAGAGGAAAGCATGTGGCGCTGGACGGTGGCGCCGGAAGCCGCGCCGGACGCCCCTGAATACCTGGACATGGAATTTGAACAAGGTGACCTGGTGGCCATCAATGGCCTGCGCCAAAAGCCCCATGAACTGCTGGCCAAGCTCAATGAACTGGGCGGCAAGCATGGCATAGGCCGGCTGGACCTGGTGGAGAACCGCTATGTGGGTATGAAATCGCGCGGCTGCTACGAGACACCGGGTGGCACTATCCTGCTGAAGGCGCATCGGGGTATCGAGTCGATTACCCTGGATAGGGAAGTGGCGCATCTCAAGGACAACCTGATGCCCCGCTACGCCGAGCTGATCTACAACGGCTACTGGTGGAGCCCGGAGCGCCGCGCCTTGCAGGCGCTGATCGACAATACCCAGCAATATGTCAACGGCTGGGTGCGGGTGAAGCTCTACAAGGGCGGGGTGTCGGTGGTGGCGCGCGACTCCAAGGACACCTTGTTTGACCAGACTATCGCGACTTTCGACGATGATGGTGGCGCCTATAACCAGAAGGATGCCGAAGGCTTCATCAAGCTCAATGCCTTGCGCATGCGCATCGCTTCGCGCAAGCGCGGTTGAGCGCTGCCATCCCAGAAGCCCGGCTTTGCCGGGCTTTTTGCTGCCTGCCGTTCAGGGCGGATTCAAGCAGTGGCGCCTAGACTGCAGTCATCCATCCAGGGAGAACAAAAATGAAAAAGCTGCTGTTGTTGGCCAGTTTGTTGCTGTTGGGTGCTTGTGCTGCCATGAGCGAGGCGGAATGCAGGACGGGTGATTGGTATGGTGTGGGTGAGCGAGATGGCCGGGATGGCCGGGGCAGCCGCTTGGGTGACTATGCCGAGGCCTGCCAGAAAGCCAATATCCTGCCCGACCCGGCTGAATATTCGCGCGGCCGCGAGCGGGGTCTGCTGGCCTATTGCACGCCAGAGAATGGCTACCGTGTAGGCAGGGCAGGGTATAGCTACGGCAATGTCTGTGCGCCCGAGCTGCAGGAAGGTTTTTTGCGCGAGTACAACCGGGGCTATGCGCGATACGAGCTGCGCCGCGATATCGACAATCTGGAAAGCGATATGGTGCGCTATGGCCGCGAAATCAATCGTTTGAGCGAACTGATAGGCAAGGCTACCACCGAGGATGAGCGTCGCAAGCTACGCCGTGAGCGCGATGGCTATGAGCGGCAGCGGCGTGAGGCCAAGAGCACACTGATATTGCTGCAGGCTCGTTGGTTGGTGCAGGGGGACTAGCAGGCTGTCATGGGCCAAGGCGTGGAAGGGTGATGTCGGGTGGAGTAGGCGCTTAGCTTGCACCTGTGCTGGGTTTTGCTGGCGGTGCAGCCTGCATGGCGGCCGACCAGTAAGCGTAAGCGCCACCACCTTGCCGCTTGGCGTGGTACATGGCGGCGTCGGCCTGGTCGAGCAAGGCCTGGGTTTCCACGCCGTCGCGCGGGTAGAGGCTGATGCCGATGCTGGCATGGGTTTGTACCTTGTGTGGCCCGAATGCAAAGGGCTGGCCTATGGCATCGACCAGTTGCTGCGCCACGGCATTGGCATGGTCGGTGTGCTGCAGTTCGCTGATCAGTACGGTGAATTCATCACCACCTAAGCGGGCGACCACGTCGGACTTGCGTATGGCACCATGCAGGCGCTCCGCCACCGAGATCAACAGCTGGTCGCCTATCGCGTGGCCCAGCGTGTCATTGACCTGCTTGAACTTGTCCAGGTCCAGAAACATGACGGCAAGCATATTGCCCTGCAAGGCGGCTGCAGCAATGGCCTTGTCCAGCAGCTCCAGAAAATACTGCCGATTGGGCAGGCCGGTCAGGCTGTCGTGATAAGCCAGCCGGGCTATACGCTCCTGCTCACTACGCTGGGCGCTGACATCGTGCTGGATGGCGAGAAAGTGGGTAATGTTGCCGTGGCTATCCTGTAGCGGAGTAATGATCTGGTTGACGGTGTAGAAAGCGCCATCCTTGCGTCGCTCTATCAACTCGCCTTGCCACGGGCGCCCGGACAGGATGGTGCTCCATAGCTCGCGGTAGAACGCGGTATCGTGCTGGCCGGAACGCAGCAGATCGGGCGACTTGCCCATCAGCTCAGACTCGGCATAGCCACTCAGGCGGCAAAAGGCCTGATTGACCCACACCATATGGCCGTGGCGATCCGCAATCATGATGGCATTGGCTGCCGTGGCAAAGGCACGAGCCAGCAGGGCTTGCGGCTTTTTCAGCATTGCACCCTCCGCTGCTTGGGCTGGGGCACCTCCGGCGTTATTTTTTCGCCATCGCGGTTTTACCAAGGTGGCGTCCTGAGCGGTGGGATGGCGGCTGCCTTGCTCCCATGCGCTGCTGGAAACTGCCGTCCTGCCCAGCGTGGTTTGCTTGAGCATGCTCACAAGGCAATTGTTGTATAGCTGACCGCGCCGGTTTGTGCACCCGCAGTTGCAGGCTGAGTAAAGTGTAACCGATTGATGGTAAAGTACTTTGTGCTGGGTCAAACGCTGTTGATCTGGCGGAGTCGCTACATGCTTGATGTCCAGCCTGGCCTGCGGCGGTGCAAGTCACAATCTTGGCGGGGCGGGGGAGCCTGTGGTGTAGGTGAGCCTGCGCTGGCTTGTGCGGTTGGTTACAGGCGACACTTTTTATTTTGTCTACGACAATCAATTAACAAAAATTTTGATTGATTGTGCAGCCATGTTGCAAGTGCACATCAGCCTGTTGCACAGAGTATCCGCTATGGGTAAAAAGCACATAAGCGATTGTTTTTGTTAAATTACCTGTTAGAATGCCGCCCTTTCGTTCGAGGGTGGTCGCTCCCTTTGTACCCATGGGTGGGCAGGGGGTGATGGTCTTGTGCTGGCCTCAGGCCTTCCTTCGCGCCAAAAAGTTCAATTAGATTGCGCGATTAATGACAGTAAGATTTTCTATAGATGCTTGGGCCGCTTGGGCGCCGGGTCTGGTCGGCAATGATGCCTGGCTGGATTGGCTGGCAGCGCCACGCCCCTTGGTGGGTGAAGGTGTGCCTGCGCTGGCGGAAATGCCCGCCATGATGCGGCGGCGGGTCGAGCGCCTGGGCAAGGTAGCCTTGCAGGCTGCTTACTGGGCGCAGGGCGAGGCCGAGCCATGCCCCCATGTTTTTGCTTCGCGCTTTGGCGATGTGACCCGTTCGGTGGAATTGCTGCGGCAACTGGCAGCCGGTGAGGGGCTGTCGCCCACGGCGTTCAGCATGTCGGTACACAATGCCATAGGCGCCTTGTTCTCCATTGCCCGCGCAGATACGGGTGCGTGTACCGCAGTGGCCGCCGGTGCCGAGACAGTAGAGGCGGCCTTTATGGAGGCGCTGGGCCTGCTGGCTGATGGCGCGCCGGCTGTGCTGGTGGTGTATTACGATGAGCCTTTGCCTACACCGTATTCGGATTTTGCCGAATACCTGGATTTCCCCCGTGCCTGGGCCTGCCGCCTGAGCCGCTGCGAAAGTGGTGGTATATCCTTGCAGCCTGGCTTGCTGGCAGGTGCGGCTGAACCGGCGACCCTGCCGGATGACCTGGCCGCCCTGCGCTTTCTGCTGGGGCAGGCTCCGGCCTGGCAGCATGATGTGGCCGGCCGTAGTTGGCACTGGGTGCGCCATGCTTGAGCTGCTGGATCGTGGCTGGCGCGTCATCGCCACCGCCATTGCTTTTTCGAGCTTCGGCCTGGGCGGCCTGCTGCTGCGCCTGGTGTATTTTCCGCTGCTGCAATTGATCGTGCGCGAGCGCGCCAGGCAGACCCGCCTGGCTCGGCTGTCCATCCACCATACCTTTCGGCTGTTTATCGAGCTGATGCGGGTACTGGGCATCTTGCGCTACGAGATAGTGGGCGCGGAGCGACTGCGTCGGCCCGGCCTGCTGATTTTGGCCAATCACCCGACTCTGATCGACGTGGTGTTCCTGATCTCGCTTGTGCCGAATGCCGACTGCGTGGTGAAGGCCGCCCTGGCACGCAACCCGTTTACCCGGGGCCCCGTGCGCGCTACCGGCTACATCTGCAACGATAGCGGTGCCGGCCTGGTGGAAGACTGTGTTGCCTCGGTGCATGCAGGCAACAACCTGATCATCTTCCCCGAGGGCACGCGTACACCGGTGGCCGGGCCGATGAAGCTGCAGCGCGGCGCCGCCAATATCGCCACCCGCGGCCCCTGCACCATTACGCCGGTGACCATACGTTGCGAGCCACTGAGCCTGACCAAGGGCTTGCCCTGGTGGAAGGTGCCGGTGCGGCGCATGCATTTCACCATCGTGGTACGCGACGATATCGAGGTGACGCCTTTTCTGGCGCGTGCCGGTAACGAACCGGCCCTGGCAGCACGCCACCTGACAGATTATTTGCACGATTATTTTTCTACGGAGAAACCCGCCCATGCAGGCGCTTGAACAAGAAATCAAGGCGATCATCATCGAATCGCTGAATCTGGAAGATGTCACCCCTGACGATATCGACACTTCCGCCGCCCTGTTTGTGGATGGTCTGGGGCTGGATTCCATCGACGCGCTGGAGCTGGGCCTGGCCCTGCAAAAGCGCTACGGCGTCAGCATGTCGGCCGATTCGGAAGAAACCCGCCAACACTTTGCCAGTGTCAGTGCGCTGGCGCAGTTTGTTGCTGCGCAGCGTACCAAGTAATTCGCCATCGGCATGACCACCCTGCGCCATGGGACGCGCCGGGTGGACATGCGGTACTACCGTAATCATGAAATGCATCAGCAGCCTGTGCCATGGCTTGCTGGTGCCAGGGGTAAACCATGACCAAGCAGGAAATGTTCGATCGCCTTAGCGCGATTCTCCAGGAAACCTTCGATATCGCCCCCGAGCGTATCAAGCCCGAATCGCGCCTGTACGATGACTTGGACATCGACAGCATCGATGCCGTCGATCTGATCGTCAAGCTCAAGCCCATTGCAGGCCGCCGCCTGCAACCGGATGCCTTCAAGTCGGTGCGTACGCTGCAGGATGTGGTGGACGCCCTGTATGGCCTGATGCACGACGCCACGGCTTGATGTGAGCGCGTCCACGCGTGTGCGTGCGGTAGCGGTCGGCCTGCTGACGCTCAGCTACCCAGTGCTGGTCTATCTGGGGCTAGGGCGATTCGAGCCGCGCTGGCTGGCCTTGCTGCTGGCTGGCCTGGCCCTGTTGCGGGCGATTGCCACCCGTCAGCCAACCTGGCTGGCTGCGGCGGCCGGTGCCCTGCTGCTGGCGCTGGTGACGGCGGTGGGCAACCACGCGCTGCCGCTCAAGCTCTACCCGGTACTGGTCAATGCCGTGCTGCTGGTGGTGTTCTGTACCAGCCTGATCTACCCGCCCAGCGTGATCGAACGGTTGGCACGCCTGCAGGAGCCCGATCTGCCGCCCGAGGGCGTGGTCTACACCCGCAAGGTGACCCAGGTGTGGTGTGGTTTCTTTGTGCTTAACGGCAGCATTGCCCTGGCAACGGCGCTGTGGGCCAGTGATGCGGTCTGGGCCTTGTATAACGGCCTGATCGCCTATGGCCTGATGGGCGTGTTGTTCGCCGCTGAATGGCTGGTTCGCCGCCGCGTGCGTGCTGGAGTAATACATGGCTGATTTCCTGGCCCTTGAACAATTGCTGACCGTGGGCCGCCCCGCCGCCACGACCGTGGCTGTACGCCAGGGGCAGCAGCTGGACTTTGCCTGCCTGGCGCAACAGGCTGCCAACTGGCGGGCCGCTTTTGCCGCGCAGCCGGGGCGCCGTTTTGCGCTGTACTGTCACGACAGCTTTACCTTTGCCGCCGCCTTGCTGGGTGCCTGGCATGCTGGTGTGTGCGTCTATCTACCGGCCGATGTACTGCCTGCCACCCTGGCGCGCTTGCGGGGTGAAGTGGATGGCTTTGCCGGCGATATTGCCGGCGAGACCAGCCTGCAGCCTGTGACAGATGCGGTAGTGCCCGATTGGGGTGTGCTGGACAGACAGGCGCCGGGCCTGGTGGTCTACACCTCGGGTTCGACTGGCGAACCGGTCGCCATTGCCAAGCAACTGTCGCAGTTGTTCGATGAAGTCCAATCGCTGGCTGCCTGTTTTGATACAGACATGGGCGAGGCCCTGGTACTGGCGACGGTGTCGCATCAGCACATTTACGGCCTGTTGTTCCGCGTGTTGTGGCCGCTGGCGGCTGGCCGCGTGTTCGCCGCCGACCGGCTGGTGTTCCCGGAAGATATCGTGGCCGCCCTGGCGGCCAATGGCCCCTGTGTACTGGTGGCCAGCCCAGCCCATCTCAAGCGCTTGCCGGATAACCTGCCATGGGCTGCCAGCAAGACCAGCCTGCGGGCGGTGTTTTCGTCAGGTGGCCCCTTGCCGGCCGAGGCCTTGCCTGATTGCAGGCGGTTGCTGGGTAGGGCGCCTATCGAAGTCTATGGTAGCTCCGAGACGGGCGGCATTGCCTGGCGCCAGCGCATGAACGATGGTGACCTGGCCTGGCGTGCCTTGCCAGGGGTAAAGCTGCAGCTGGATGGTGAGACGCTGCTGGTGCAGTCACCCCATCTCGCAGGCACGGATTGGCAGCGCACCGAAGACAGGGTCAGCCTGGTGGGCGATGGCTTTGAGCTGTTGGGCCGGGCTGATCGCATCGTCAAGATTGAAGAAAAGCGCGTCTCGCTGACAGCCATGGAGCGCGCCCTGCTGGCGACCGGGCTGGTGGCCGAGGTGCGGGTATTGCCGCTGAGCGGCCAGCGCCTCACCTTGGGTGTGCTGGCCGTCCCTAGCGCCGCAGGCTGGGCCTTGATCGATGAGCAGGGCAAGCGTGCCCTGAATGTCCGCTTGCGTGCCGCGCTGGCAGAGCTGGTGGAAGCCAGCGTGCTGCCGCGCCGTTGGCGCTATGCCTGGGCCTTGCCCAGCAACGCCCAAGGCAAGGCGACGGAAGCCGCCTTGCAAGCCTGGTTTGACCCCAGGCGCCCGGCGGCGCGGCTGCTGTCGCGCACCACGGGCGAGGCCAGCCTGGTGCTGGAGATTGACGCACGCTCACCCTATTTCGTGGGGCACTTTCCGCAGACGCCTATCCTGCCAGGCGTTACCCAACTGGACTGGGCAGTGCTGTTCGGACGCGAGCTGTTTGCCATTCCTGCCGGCTTTCTGCGGCTGGAGGCGGTGAAATTTCAGCAGGTGATAGCGCCCGGCAGCCTGGTGAACATGGATTTGAGCTGGCAAGCCGAGCGGGGCAGCCTGGGCTTTAAGCTCACCTCTGCCGCTGGCGCGCACGCCAGCGGGCGCATCGTGTTCGGAGCGCCAGCATGAAGACCTGTGCCGTGATCCCGGTCTACAACCATGGCGAGGCTATCGGTGCGGTAGTGGCTGCCGTACGTCAGCATGGCCTGCCGTGCCTGCTGGTGGACGATGGCAGCGAACCTGGCTGCGCTGCTGTGCTCGATGCCCTGGCGGCGGCCGATGCCGCCGGTGTGCAACTGCTGCGCCTGCCGCAGAACCAGGGCAAGGGTGGTGCCATGATTGCCGGCCTGCGCCAGGCCGCCAGCCTGGGCTATAGCCATGCCCTGCAGATCGATGCCGATGGCCAGCATGACACGGGTGATATCCCGGCCTTTCTGAGGCTGTCGGCGGCGCAGCCGGCACACCTGATCTGCGGTTGTCCCATATACGACGAGAGCGTGCCCAAGGCCAGGCTCTATGGCCGCTATGCCACCCATATCTGGGTGTGGATCAATACCCTGTCGCTGCAGATACGCGATTCCATGTGCGGCTTCCGTATCTATCCGCTGGCCCCTACCGTGGCCTTGATCGATGCGGTGAACATAGGCCGCCGGATGGATTTTGATACCGAGATCCTGGTGCGGCTGTATTGGCGTGGCATGGGCATCGTCAATCAGCCCACAAAGGTGTGCTACCCCAGCGATGGCGTGTCTCATTTCAAGGTCTGGCTGGACAATGCCCTGATCTCGCGCATGCATGCGCGGCTGTTCCTTGGCATGTTGCTGCGTGCCCCGCTGCTGTTATGGCGCAAGGTGGCAGCATGAGTACCGCGCCACGCCAGCATTGGGCTGAGATGGGTGAGAACACCTTTGTCCTGGGTATCTGGCTGCTTTACTGGGTACACCGCTTGCTGGGCCGCTGGCCGTTCCGGCTTTGCCTGTACCCGGTGGTGCTGCTGCACTGGGCCGCCAAGCCGGCGCTGCGGGCGTCCTCCATGCAATACCTGGCGCGGCTGGAGCAGGCGACGGGTGCGCTGGGCAGGCCACCGGTATGGCAGGACAGCGTCCGGCATGTGATGCTGTTTGCTGAAACCATGCTGGACAAGCTGCTGGCGGTATCGGGGCGATACCAGTTTGCCCAGGTGCGCAGCGTGGGCAGCGAGGTGCTGTATCAGGCCGCATTGGCGGGGCAGGGCGGGGTGATCGTCACGGCCCATATGGGCTGCCTGGAGCTGTGCCGCGTGCTGGCCGAGCGCAAGCGCGGGCTCAAGCTCAATGTGCTGGTGCATACCCGCCACGCCGTGCGCTTCAACAAGCTGCTCAAGCGGCTGAATCCAAATAATGAGCTGACCTTGCTGGAGGTCACCGAGATCAGCCCCGCCACCGCCGTGTTGCTGGCCGAGAAGGTGGCGGCTGGCGAGTATGTGGCCATTGCGGGCGACCGCATTCCGGTGTTTGCCAGCCAGACGGTCACTACCGATTTCCTGGGGCACCCGGCGCCCTTTCCGGTGGGGCCCTATGTGTTGGCCAGCTTGCTCAAATGCCCCCTCTATCTGCTGGGCTGCATACACGAGAACGAAGGCTACACCCTGCATTTCGAGCGGCTTGCCGAACAGGTGCAATTGCCGCGCGGCCGGCGCGAAGCCGCCATGGCTGACTATGCCGGCCGCTACGCCACCGCGCTGACGGCCCTGGTGCGCCGCTCGCCTTTTGATTGGTTCAATTTCTTTCCCTTCTGGGATCAAACACATGCAAAACCTTGACCGCAACACTGATCCCATCCGTTTTGACGGTAGCCGACTGACCATAGAAGACGTGGTGGCGGTGGCCGAGCAGCGCCAACCGGCCGAATTGTCGGCCGACCCGGTTTTCCGTGCCCGTATCGCCCGTGGCGCCGATTTTCTTGACCGCCTGCTGGCGGAAGACGGCGTCATCTACGGCGTGACCACCGGCTATGGTGATTCCTGCACTGTCAGCATCCCGCCCGAGCTGGTCGCAGAGCTGCCTCACCATCTGTACACCTACCACGGTTGCGGCGCCGGCCGTTTCCTGACGCCGGAAGAAACCCGGGCGGTACTGGCAACCCGGCTGGCTTCGTTGTCGCAAGGCATGTCGGGCGTCAGCGTGGGTTTGCTGGAGCAGATCGCCACCCTGATGAAGCACGACATCCTGCCGTTGATACCGGCAGAAGGCTCGGTTGGCGCCAGCGGCGACCTGACGCCCTTGTCTTATCTGGCGGCCGTGCTGTGCGGTGAGCGCGAGGTGATGTACCAGGGCCAACGCCGGCATGCCGCCGATGTGCTGGCTGAACTGGGCATACAGCCATTGCGCCTGCGCCCCAAGGAGGGCCTGGCCATCATGAATGGTACGGCGGTGATGACGGCGCTGGCCTGCCTGGCCTGGCGGCGTGCCGACTACCTGTGCCAGCTGGCAACCCGCCTGACCGCCATGAACGTACTGGCCAGCGCCGGCAATGCCCACCATTTCGACCAGGCACTGTTTGCGGTCAAGCCCCATATCGGCCAGCAGCGCGTGGCAGGCCGTATCCGCGAAGATCTGGCCAGCGACCAGCCCAGTCGCAACGAGCAGCGTCTGCAGGATCGCTACTCGCTGCGTTGCGCCCCGCATGTGATCGGTGTGCTGGAAGATGCCCTGCCTTACTTCCGCACCCTGATAGAGAACGAGCTGAACAGCGCCAACGATAATCCCATCATCGACGGCGAGAATGAGCGCGTGCTGCATGGCGGTCATTTCTACGGCGGCCATATCGCCTTCGCCATGGATGGCCTCAAGAATGCGGTGGCCAATGTGGCCGATCTGCTGGATCGGCAACTGGCGCTGCTGGTGGATACCCGCTTCAACCATGGCCTGCCCAGCAACCTGTCGGGCGCCACAGGCCCCCGTGCGGCCATCAATCATGGCCTCAAGGCGCTGCAGATCAGTGTGTCGGCCTGGACGGCCGAGGCCCTCAAGCAAACCATGCCGGCCTCGGTGTTCAGCCGCTCTACCGAGTGCCATAACCAGGACAAGGTCAGCATGGGCACCATCGCCGCGCGCGATTGCCTGCGCGTGCTGGAACTGACCGAGCAGGTCGTGGCGGCCATGCTGATCGCTGCGCGCCAGGGCGTTGCCCTGCGCCGCCGGCTGGATGCCGAGCTGGTGCTGCCGGTTGCGTTGGCCAGCATGCAGGCCGATCTGGAAGACCGTATCGCCCTGGTGGTGGAAGACCGTGCCCTGGACGGCGAGCTGCAATCCTTGCTGGGCGCCATACGGCGTGAGGCATGGAGTGTTTATGTCGATTGACCTCGCCCACGAGATCGAGCTGGCACCGACCTTCCATGACCTGGACCCGATGAATATCGTCTGGCACGGCAACTATGTGAAGTACCTGGAAATCGCCCGCTGCGCCTTGCTGTCACGATTCGATTACGACTACCCGCAGATGTATGCCTCGGGCTTTGTCTGGCCCATCGTCGACATGCGCCTCAAGTATGTGAAGTCGGCGGTGTTCAATCAGCGCCTGCGTATCCGTGCCGAGATCGTGGAATGGGAAAACCGGCTCAAGATCGAATACCTGATCAGCGATGCAGACACCGGCCAGCGCCTGAACAAGGCCTACACCATACAGGTGGCGGTCTGCACCAAGAGCCAGGAGATGCAATACCTCTGCCCACCGGTGTTGTGGGAAAGACTGGGAGTGCCTGCGCCATGAATCAGTGGTTCCGATACGTTCTGTTGCTGTGCCTGGCAATGGCGGGTTCCGCCTGGGCGGCCGATATCGCCGAGGCGGTGAAAGCGCGGTTGAGCAGCCCGCAGGTTCTGCGCGGCCAGTTCGAGCAGCAGAAGAGTGTGGTGGGCTTCAAGAAGCCGTTGCTGTCCAGTGGCGAGTTCCTGCTGTGGCGTGGCCATGGCGTGCTGTGGCAGACCCGCAAGCCGTTCGAGTCCAGCCTGGTGGTGAGCCCGGACAAACTGTCGGCGGAGTCGGGCCAGGCTAGCTATCAGCTGGAATCCAGCCGCGAGCCGGCACTGCAGGCCATGAATGAGCTGCTGTTTGCCTTGCTGGCCGGGGATGTGGCCGTGCTGCAGAAACGCTTCCTGACCGATGGCGGCCTGCGTGGCAAGGATGCCTGGGTATTGGCCCTGACGCCCCGCGAGCCGGGCCTGGCTCGTGTATTCAAGCGGGTGATACTGGAAGGCGAGCGGCATGTGAAACTGGTGCGGCTGGAAGAGGCCAATGGCGACAGCAGCCTGATCCGTTTTGACAAGCTGGTTGAGGCCAGCGCCCCCACGGCCGAGGAGGCAAAGCGCCTTGGCCGCTAAGCGTCTCTCTCTGTGGCTGGCTGCCGTGTGGGCAGTCGTCGTGCTGGGCACCGTGCTGCATCAGGTTCAGTTCTGGCGGGCTGCCCGCCTGAACACCGATGTGCTGGCGCTGCTGCCCGAGAACGAGCAGGCGCCTGCCGTGAGTGCGGCTACCCGCAAGCTGGCGGAGCAGTCGCAGCGCCAGATTGTGCTGCTGGTGGGCGCGTCTGACTGGTCGCAGACCCGCCGTGCAGCGCAGCTGGTGCAGGCTCGCCTGGCCACCCAGCCAGCGTTATTGCAGCCCGCTGCGGTGGATGCCAGCAGGCTGGATGCGGCAGTGGCGTTCTACCAGCCCTGGCGTGACCGGTTGTTGACCCAGGAACAATTGCGGTCGTTGGCCTCGGCACCAAGCGAGCAATGGGCCAGCACCGCCCTGATGCGTTTGTACCAACCCGCTGCTGGGCCGCAGTTTGGCGACCGCCTGGCCGACCCGCTGGGCCTGTGGCAGGACTGGTGGGCCGAACGGGCGGCTGAGTCCCCCGCCCGCCCCCGTGATGGCTTGTTGTGGTTACAGGGCAAGGGGCAGCAGTGGGCGCTGCTGAATTACCAATTCCAGGGCGCCGCCTTTGCGGTGACCGGTGAGGCGCCGCTGGCCGAACTACTGCAATCCAGCCGTGCCGAGCTGGCCGCCCAAGGCATGGGTGAGATCAGACTGCTGGCCGCAGGCGTGCCGCTGCATGCCGAAGCTGCTGCTGCCCAGGCCAACCGGGAGATGAGCACCATAGGCTGGGGTTCCTTGCTGGCTGTGCTGTTGCTGGTGTGGCTGACCTTCCGCTCCCTGCGGCCTATTGTCCTGGTGGGCCTGTCGCTGCTGATAGGTTGCGGTGTGGCGCTGAGTGTGACGGCCATGCTGTTTGGCCAGGTGCATCTGCTCACCCTGGTGTTTGGCGCCAGCCTGGTAGGGGTGGCCGAGGATTATGGCTTCCACTATTTCGCGGCTCGCCAGGGCCGGCCGGCCAATGAGCGCTGGCAGGTGCTGCGTGGCCTGCTGCCTGGTATGGCACTGGCGCTGCTGACCAGTGTGGTGGCCTATATGGCGCTGGGTTTGGCACCGTTCCCTGGCTTGCGGCAGATGGCCGTGTTCTCGGTGGCAGGCTTGCTGGCGGCCTTTCTGACCGTGGTGTGCTGGTTCCCGCTGTTTGACCGGGGTGCACTGCCGCAAACGGCCTTCGCCCGCTATCTTGCCAATAGCCTGACGCGCTGGCCGCGCTGGCAGCCCAACCGCAAGGGCTGGGTGCTGGCATTGATACTCCTGGTAGTGCTGGGTGTGGGCCTGTCGCGCCTGCAGAGCCGCGACGATCTGCGCCAATTGCAGGGCTCACCGGCCAGCCTGATGGCCGAACAAATGGAAGTAGGGCGGCTGCTGGGCATGCCTAGCCCCGGTCAGTTCTACCTGGTGGCGGGTGACAGCCCGGAGCAGTTGCTGCAGCGAGAGGAAGGATTGAAGGCAAGGCTGGACGGCCTGGTAAGGGACGGCGTCTTGCCGGGCTACCGTGCAGTATCGGACTGGTTGCCCTCACTGGCCACACAACAGCGTGCTGCCTTGCTGACCGCCCAGGCCGAACGGCATGCGCTGGCGGCCATTGCCGAACAGACGGGCGAGCAGCCGGCTCGACCGCTGCAGGCGCCCCAAGCGCTGGACCCGGCCACCTGGCTGGCCAGTCCCGCCGCATCGATCATTGCGGCGCAGTGGCTGGGCGAACTGGACGGCAAGCACTACAGCGTACTGATGCTGCGCGGCCTGAGCCCGACCATGCTGCCGGCGCTGGACAAGGCGGCCACCGATTTGCCTGGCGTGCGCTGGGTGGACAAGACAGCGGAGATATCCAGCCTGCTGGCGCGCTATCGCCTGGGCATGAGCTGGCTGCTGCTGGCGGGCTATGTGGCGGTATTTGTAGCGTTGGCCTGGCGCTTCCGCCTGGCGGCCTGGCGTGCCTTGCTGCCCACCTTGTTGGGCAGCCTGCTGGTGCTGGCCTTGCTGGGCCTGCTGGGGGTGCCCTTGCAGCTGTTCAACGTGCTGGCGCTGGTCTTGCTGCTGGGCATGGGGGTGGACTACGGCATCTTCCTGCTGGAACACCCCGGTGACGGCACCGCCTGGCTGGCGGTCGCGCTGGCCGGTGTCAGTACCCTGCTGTCTTTTGGCCTGCTGGCATTCTCCGCCACGCCGGCCCTGCAGGCCTTTGGCCTGACTATGTTGTTGGGCGAGCTGCTGATCTGGCTTTTGACACCCTGTTTCCGCCCCGGCGAAGCACTTGCCCGCGAGCAGGTAGAAGCCGCCCCGGTATCGCAGCTTGCCACGGCAAACAATCAACCCTGAGTGCAATAAACATGACGACAAGCAGCCTGGCCCTTGCCCCGGTGGCAACACTTAACCAGTTCATCCTGCGCCATATCGAGAAGATCGAGATGGTAGGGGTGCTGATGCGCATTTTCAGCTTCAGCCTGGTGAGCTGGATGGGGGCGGAGAGCCCCTTCATGTTCGTCTGGATATTCAACACCATCGATGCCGTGATGCTGGCCTGGTGTTCCAGCCTGCGGCGTGACCGGGCTTATACCGTGCTCAATACCTTCTGGATCCTGGTCGGCGTGGTGGGCATTCTCCGTGCCGGGCAGATCATCCATTAAATCGCTGCTGCCACTGTGCCAGCAACAAGGAACAAGACCATGCGTCATGAACAAACTGAAATCCTGATCATTGGTGCCGGCCCATCGGGTTCGGTGGCGGCCGGGCTGTTGCGGCAGCAGGGGCGGCAGGTGCTGGTGATCGAGAAGGAACAGTTTCCCCGTTTCTCCATAGGTGAGAGCCTGCTGCCGCAATCGATGGAATACATCGAAGCTGCGGGCTTTCTGCAGGATGTGGTCGAGGCTGGGTTTCAGTACAAGAACGGTGCGGCTTTCCAGCGTGGCGAGAAGCAGACCCAGTTTGATTTCCGCGACAAGTTCTCCAAGGGCTGGGGTACCACCTACCAAGTGCAGCGGGCCGACTTCGACCACGTACTGGCCAAGGCGGCGGAAAAGGCCGGTGCCGAGGTACGCTATCGTCACCAGGTGGTGACCGTGAATGTGGACGGTGAACGTCCGCAGGTGACGGTATTGTCGCCGGAAGGCGAGACCTACCAGGTCAGCGCCCGATTCCTGCTGGATGCCAGCGGTTTTGGCCGCATCCTGCCGCGCCTGCTGGATCTGGAAACCCCCTCGGCTTTCCCCTTGCGTGGTGCCTACTTCACCCATGTGCAGGACAACATCCCCAGCGGTAGTTTCGACCGCAACAAGATACTGATCTCGGTGCATCCCGAGCATGTCGACGTCTGGTTCTGGACCATCCCCTTCTCCAACGGCCGTTGCTCGCAGGGCGTGGTGGCACGTACCGAATTCCTCGAGCGCTATAGCGGCACCGAGACAGAGCGCCTGCGGGCCATCATTGCCGAGACGCCTACCCTGGCGGGCCTGCTCAAGGACGCGGTATGGGATACCCCGGCGCGCAAGCTGACCGGCTATGCCGCCAATGTCAAATCGCTGTGGGGCCCCGGCTATGCCCTGCTGGGCAATGCGGGCGAGTTCCTCGACCCGGTGTTTTCCAGCGGTGTCACCATTGCCGTCAAATCGGCCAGCCTGGCCACGGCCGCCATTGCCCGTGAGTTCGCTGGCGAGAAGGTGGATTGGCAGGCGGACTATGCCGAGCCCCTGAAGGGTGGGGTGGATGCCTTCCGCGCCTTTGTGGAGAGCTGGTATGCCGGCGGCTTCCAGGACGTGATCTTCCATCAGGATCAATCGCCCGAGATACGCCGCATGATTGCCGCCATCCTGGCCGGCTATGCCTGGGACAAGCAGAACCCCTACGTGGCTGAACCACGCCGCCTGAAGACGCTGGAGCAGCTGTGCGCCGCCTGATAGCCACCGCCGCCTTGCTGCTGGCAGCATGCGCCAGCACGCCAGAGCCGCGCCCGGCCATGCCGGCTCTGCGCCTGGCGCCAGCGGCATTTGGCAGCAGCGTCAGCCTGGCACAGCGCCTGACGCTGGAGCGGGTGGATAACCGTTTGCCCAGCAAGCGCGAGGAAACGCCGCGTGTGCTGGAGGCCCTGCTGGAAATTGATCCGAGCACAGTACAACTGGCTGGTATCGCGCTGGGCCAGCGGGTGCTGACCCTGAGCTGGGATGGGCAGGAGTTGCAACAGAACCGCCATCCCAAGCTGCCGGCCGAAGTCGACGGTGACCGTGTGCTGCGGGATGTGCAACTGGCTTACTGGCCGGCCGACTCGATACGCCAGGCGCTGCCTGCAGGCTGGGTGCTGCTGGAGGATCAAGGTCTGCGGCAATTGCAGCAGGATGGTGTTACGGCCCTGAGCGTGCGCTATAGCGCAAACCCGCGCTGGGCGGGGGATGCCGTGCTGGAGAACCAGCGCGAAGGCTATCGGCTGCAGATTGAATCACGTTTACAAAGCACGGAACCCGCGCTATGACGAGCCCGGTCTATCTCAATGAACTTGGCGTCGTGTGCGCCCTGGGCGATGGCCCTGCTGCTGTCAGGGCTGCCTTGTTTGCGACCACGCCCGGTGGCGTGGCTGAAAACGCCAGCCTGATGCCCGGCCGCCCCCTGCATCTGGGTGCTGTACAAACGCCTGTGGCAGACGTGGCCGGGTTGCCCAGCGTCCACCGCAGCCGCAACAACGCCCTGCTGCTGACGGCACTGGCACAGATACGGCCGCAGGTGGATGCGGCCATTGCCCAGTATGGCCCGGAGCGGGTCGCGATCGTGCTGGGTACCAGCACCTCGGGCATAGGTGAATCTGAGCAGGCCATTGATCACCACCAGCAGCATGGCGAGTTGCCGCCTGCCTTCCATATCGGCCAGCAGGAGATGGGCTCGTCGGCCATGATGCTATGCCAGCTGTTGGGCCTGGGCGGGCCCTCACTGGTGATCTCCACCGCCTGTTCATCCAGCGCCAAGGCCCTGGCCAGCGCCGCCAGGCTGCTGCATATGGGTGCTTGCGACGCGGTGATCGTCGGCGGCGTGGACATGCTGTGCGCCTTCACGGTGGCCGGCTTCTCGGCCCTGGAGTCGGTCAGTGCAGCGCGCTGCAATCCCATGAGCGCCAATCGCTGCGGTATCAATATCGGCGAGGCGGCGGCCTTGTTCCTGATGAGCCGTGCCATGGGGCCGGTGCGGCTGGCGGGTTGGGGCGAATCGTCCGATGCCCACCATATTTCTGCGCCGGAGCCCAGTGGCCGTGGCGCCATGGCTGCAATGCGTGCTGCCCTGCAACGTGCCGGCCTGCAGCCGGCCGATATCGATTATGTCAACCTGCACGGCACAGCCACGCCGCAGAACGACGCCATGGAAAGCCTGGCCGTGCGCGAGTTGTTTGGCGCCCATACGCCGACCAGCTCCACCAAGCCTTTGACCGGCCACACCCTGGGGGCGGCAGGTGCGCTGGAGGCCGCCCTGTGCTGGCTGACCTTGCATGACAACCCCGATGGCCTGCTGCCGCCGCACTGGTGGGATGGCGTGGCAGATGCCGCGCTGCCTACGCTGGCACTGGTGCAGCCGGGCCAGGCTCTGGGCAGGCCGCTCGACTACGCCCTGAGTAATTCCTTTGCCTTTGGCGGCAGCAATGCCAGCGTGGTGCTGGCACGGAGCGGTGCATGACGCAGATCGACTACCCGATTTCGGCCATCGTGCCGCATGCCGGCACCATGAGCCTGCTGGATCGTGCGCTGACGGGGGATGCGGAGTCCTTGGTGGCCGAGGTGGACATCCGTGCCGACGGCCTGTTCTTTGATGGCTATGGCGTAGCCGGCTGGGTGGGCATTGAGTTCATGGCCCAGGCGGTGGCGGCCTGGGCTGGATGGCAGGCCAGGCTGGCCGGTGGCGAGCCCAAGGTTGGGTTTCTTCTGGGCAGCCGCCGCTACGACTGCCAGGTGTCGCATTTCTTGCCAGGGCAGACCCTGCGGGTAAGCGCCAGGCGAGCCTTTCAGGCCGACAATGGATTGGGGCAGTTCGACTGCCGGATAGAGATAGGCGATCAGTTGGTCGCCAGCGCGGCACTTACCGTATTCGAGCCCAAGGATGCCGAGGCATTCCTGGCGGGCCAGGCGGATGGTAGCTGAGCGATAGCATGAATGAGGTAGCAGGAATGATGGACAAGACCATATTGGTCACGGGTTCCAGCCGTGGCATAGGTAAGGCGATCGCCTTGCGACTGGCCCGCGATGGCTATGATCTGGTGCTGCACTGCCGCAGCCGGGTGGACGAGGCCGATGCCGTGGCGGCAGAGATCGTCGCGCTGGGGCGTACTGCACGGGTGCTGCAGTTTGATGTGGCCGACCGCGCCCACGCAGCCGAGGTGCTGCTGGCCGATGTGGAAGCACATGGCTGCTACTACGGCGTGGTCTGCAATGCCGGCATCGCCCGCGACAATGCCTTCCCGGCCATGCCGGCCGAAGATTGGGATGCGGTGATCCATACCAACCTGGACAGCTTTTACAACGTGCTGCACCCGCTGACCATGCCGCTGGTACGCCGGCGCAAGCCCGGCCGCATCGTGACGCTGTCGTCCGTATCGGGCCTGATGGGGAATCGCGGGCAGGTGAACTACAGTGCGGCCAAGGCCGGCATCATCGGTGCTACCAAGGCGCTGGCGGTGGAGTTGGCCAGCCGCGCCATCACGGTCAACTGCGTGGCGCCGGGCCTGATCGATACCGAGATGGTCGAGGCCGAAGTGCTGGACGAGGCCTTGAAGATGATACCGGCCAAGCGCATGGGTAAGCCGGAGGAAGTGGCGGCGACCGTGAGTTTCTTGATGAGTGAGGATGCTGCGTACATTACGCGGCAAGTGATTTCAGTTAATGGGGGGTTGATGGGATGAAACGCGTAGTGGTGACTGGCATAGGCGCGATCAGCCCGCTTGGGCATGACTGGCCCACCGTATTGGCGCGGCTGCAGGCAGGCCGCAATGCCGTACAGGTGATGCATGAATGGGCGGAGTACGACGGCCTGCATACCCAGGTGGGTGTGCCCGTGCCGGACTTTGTGCTGCCCCCCGAGACCTACAACCGCAAGAACACCCGCAGCATGGGCAGGGTGGCGCAGATGGCCACGCGTGCCAGTGAAAAGGCATTGCTCGATGCCGGCCTGCTGGGCGATCCGCTGGTCAAGAGCGGCCGCATGGGCATCTCCTACGGTTCGTCCTCGGGTACGCCCGCCAATATGGGTGACTTTGGTCGCATGATCGTCGAGAAGACCGTCGATGGCGTCAGTGCCACCACCTATATCCGCATGATGGCGCACACCGCCGCTGTGAATATCGGTGTGTTCTTTGGTATCACCGGCCGCATCGTCACCACCTCCAGCGCCTGTACATCGGGCAGCCAGGGCATAGGCTACGCCTACGAGATGATACAGTCGGGCAAGCAGGTGGCCATGCTGGCCGGCGGCGCCGAGGAGCTCGATGCCACCGAAGCGGCCGTGTTCGACACCCTGTTCGCCACCAGCGTCAAGCACAACGACAGCCCCAACCTGACCCCGCGCCCCTTTGATGCCAACCGTGATGGCCTGGTGCTGGGCGAAGGCGCCTGTACCTTTGTGCTGGAAGAGCTGGAGCATGCCAAGGCACGTGGCGCCAAAATCTACGCTGAGATCATCGGCTATGGCACCAATAGCGACGGCCGCCATGTCACCCACCCCAATGCCGAGACCATGGCGGTGGCAATGCAACTGGCCTTGGATGACGCCCAGTTGTCGCCATCCGACATCGCCTATGTCAACGCCCACGGCACCGCCACCGACCAGGGCGATGTGGCCGAAACCCAAGCTACCCATAGCGTATTCGGCGAGCGCATGCCCATCAGCTCGCTCAAGAGCTATATGGGCCACACCCTGGGTGCCTGCGGCGCGCTGGAGGCCTGGATGAGCATACAGATGATGCACAGCGGCTGGTTTGCCCCAACCCTGAACCTGGAAACGGTAGACCCGCGCTGCGGTGCGCTGGACTACATCACGGGCGAGGGCAGGAAGATAGAAACCGATATCGTGATGAGCAATAACTTCGCGTTTGGTGGGATTAATACGTCTTTGGTGTTCCGTCGTTGGTAGCGGTGGAGGACGCAATGATCGCTAAAGAGTCGAGTGTCATTATGGAAAGCAGCGTTTAATGAACAAGATAATCAGTATTTCCTTGGCAGCTGTTTTTTCGCTGCCAGTGTGGGCTGCCGACAAGGTGCTGTTAGAGGTGCCTATTACCTTGGCAGACGGCTCGGGGATAAATAAGAAGGTTAAGCGAGAGTGCGCCATCGAGAAGGATCTGGAAGAGGACATAGGCGCATTGCTGGCCAAGCGGAACAGTGATGGTAGTAGCCTATTGTTGCCTGGTATGGACCATGCTGGCATAAAGGTGCTGCAGGTACAGATATCCTTGGTGGCGGGCATGGGTGGAGGGGGTGTGACAGGACACAAAGCATTGACGATACGTGCAGCCTTGCTTGAGAACGGCAAGGTGATGCAAAGTAAGCGATTCAGCAAGACTACAAGAGGTGGGTTTTGGGGACCCTTAAGGGATACTTGCAGTATTTTCTCCTATGCCAGTGGCGAGTTGGCAGCTTCTGCGGTGTCTTGGGCTTATGAAGAGCAGGCTTTGCCAAATAAGGCTGTAAAACCCACAGATAAAGTGGAGGAGTCACCAGCTGCCGGTGCGATTCAGGACTCGACTGCGTCTTAATTGTAGGATGGTCTTGCCCTGATGAGCACCAATCCACCTGTATTTACTAAATAGAAAGATTTCTTAACGTGATGAAAAAAACGCTTGTAATTGCCATCGCCCTACTGCCAATTGCCTTGCCCAGCTTGGCTGCAGATAAGGTTTTGTTGTCTCTCCCCATTGTGTATTCAGATGAAACAGAAGTCAGGGATAAGATAAAGGATGAGTGCAGCTTGGAAGCCGTTCTGGCCGAGCAGCTTGAGCAACAACTGACAAAGCGCAACAAAGATGGTCGTGGTGTCGTCGAGGAAGATAAGGATACGGCTGGCTATGCGGTGATGCGCGTTCAAATAGCATCTGCGGTGGGTAATGGCGGCGGTAGTTGGTCTGGTCGCAAATCCATGATGGTACGTGCCGAGTTGGTGGAAGAGGGTAAGGAAACCCGCACGGTCGAGTTTCGGCGTGCAACTTCCGGTGTACCCCGGTTCTGGACTCCATTCCGGAGTACCTGTGCTCTGTTCCGACACGTTTCCAAAGGTCTGAGCAAGGATTTGTACAACTGGGCCTACAACCCCAAGGCGAAGATTGAGAATGATCCGGTAGAACCCGCCAAGGCAGAACCGGCTGTGGCAGAAGACGTCAAAGCCTCCTGATGATGACGTTGAGTGCTGCGGCAGCCGCGGCCGTTCTTCATGGCCTGGCGGGCAACGGTACTTTTTAAGCTTCCGTGCCAGGCCAGGAGCGATTAGTCTGCGGGGCTGCCAGCCAGTTTGGATTGGTGTGGCACCCCATTCGTAGACCGGAGGAAGCATGAAAAGAACGATATTGGTGTTGGCTGCTGCAGTGCTTGTTTCACCCTTGGCCATGGCGCGTGATTCTGTGCTTGATATACCGCTGGCCGATGTGCTGGCCATGCCCGAGGCAGAAGGCAAGCTGGATGGCTCGGTCAAGTTTTTCCTGAATGGGCAGAAAACACCCAAAATCCAGAAGAAAATGGGTAGCGATACGTCCAACCAGAAGACCAATGGTGTTGGCAAGAGCGACGAGTTTGGTTGCAAGTGGGCTGCCCTGTCGGCACTGATTGCGTTCCAGGAGTCTGCCAAGCAGCGCGGTGCCAATGCAGTGGTTGATATCGTCAGCTACTACAAGAAGAACGAGACCAAGAGCAGCAGCACTTTTCAATGCCATGCTGGTAACTTCGTCATAGGCGTGGCCCTCAAGGGCAACTATGCCAAGATAGGAAAGTAGCTGTCCGCCATGCTGCATCTGGAGCTTGTCCCCTGTGATCGGCTGACGGCTGAACTGCAGGCGGCAGGCTCTTTTGCTTTGAGCGGTTCGGAGCAGGCGCGGCTTGATGCGATCAGCGCGCCAAGGCGGCGAGCGCAGTTTCTGGCGGGGCATTACCTTGCGCGCAGGTTGCTGAGCCAGGCGTATGGTGGGCAGCCCGCTGATTGGCAGATAGATAGCCAGGCAGGGGAGCCGCCACGCGTGGTCGGCCGTGCAGGGTTGTCCGTCAGCCTGTCACACAGTGGCGACTGGTTGTTGTGCGCTGTGGCCGATGGCCCGGTGGGCGTGGATTTGGAACTGGCCAAGCCCGGCCGGGATATTGCGGGCATGGCTGCCATGGTGTGCCACCCTGCTGAGCAGGCTACCCTGGTAGGTTTGGCGCCAACGGCTGCACTGGCGCAATTTACCGAGTACTGGACGCTGAAAGAGGCCTGGCTCAAATCCCATGGGCTGGGGTTGGATTACGCCCTGATGCGGCGCCTGTTGGCCTCGCCAATGCCGGTGGGCGGCAATGCCGCCAGCTGGCATGTGTCTGACTTGGGCCTGCATGTGGCCTTGGTCTGTGCGGGGGGAGGGGGCATGGATGGCCTGCGTGTGGCAGGGCTGGGCGAAGGCACGGTGCAGCAAGGCTGGCGGTTGAGCGAGCGCTGATGCAGGGCGAGCCAAGCCCGTCGTACAGCGCTCATACATCCCGACCTCGATCTATCGGCAAGGCGCCCGCTCAATCACTGGTATAGCCCTTCATGTATTTGAGCGTCAGACGCTCCATCTCGGTCTGCCTTAGTTCTGCCAGTGTTTTCCAGATGGTCAGCGTCAGTTCCGGGTAGCGAGCCTGGAAGCGATGGCTGATCTGCAGGTAGTAATCCTTGACCACGATAGGTGGTGTGACCTTGACGATGCGCTGGAAGCTGGGGTCTTTCTTCAGCGTATAGTCGCCGACCTCGGTCAGTTGGGCAAAGCCGTCGATACGGCCGGCCAGCAGCATCCTGAAGGCATTCTCCGATTTATCGACCTCGCTGACGGCAACCCCCATCTTTTTGAGGTCGTCGACGATGGCGTAGCCACGCATGGCGGCGATGTCCTGTTTGAGGTGGCTGAAGCGGCTACCGTCCCAGGAAACCGCCGCATCCTTGAGTTTGTAGAGACTGTAGGACTTGGTATCGAGCCGGTAGCTGCGGTCATCCTTACCGTCCTTCATGGGATAGACCCCTATTTTCAGCCGCTCCTGCTTGAAGCTGCTGGCAAAGATACCGTCGGCGGCACCGCTTTCCAGCTCGGCCAGGCAACGCAGCCAGGGTTTGCGGCTAAAGCTGATGCGCAGGTTGGGGACCCGTGTCTCGATCAGCTTGATCAGCTCTACCGAGATGCCCGGATCGTCCGGGATCAGTTCTGAAGCACCGGTGTGATCGGGGGTGTCCTTGTCCTCGTAGGCCACCCGGAATGTTACGACCTCAGCCTGCGCCAGGATGGTACAGAGCAACAGGGGCAAGGCGAATCGGATAGGGGCCAGCATGCTAGTGCTCCCGATTTTTGCCTGCCGATACGGGCAGGACTGCCGTACTGGTTGTATATGCGTTACACGCCTTGCCGAACACTATGCCTTGATCGCGGTGACGGGTTGATGGCAGCTTGACCATCTGTATGCAATATATATTATCGAGACGGGAGCGGGGAATCGCACCATGGGTTATGGCGATACCGTGGCCGGGCTTGCCACGTTTCCTCTGCATGAGCTTGGCACCAACAACAACGCCCGGACTTGCCGGGCGCTGTTGTTGGTGCCAGTGCGGCCAGACTTACTCGCCCATGCCTGCAGCCACCGTGCTGTAGCCGGCGTCCACGTGCATAATTTCGCCGGTCACGGCCGAGGACAGGTCAGACAGCAGGAAGGCGGCGACGTTGCCGACTTCCTCTATGGTGACATTGCGCTTCAGTGGTGCGGACTCTTCCACGTGGTGCAGTATCTTGGAGAAGCCAGCAATACCGGCGGCGGCCAGGGTTTTGATGGGGCCGGCCGAAATGCCGTTGACGCGTATGCCCTGGGCGCCGAGTGCTGACGCCATATAGCGCACGTTGGCTTCCAGGCTGGCCTTGGCCAAGCCCATGACGTTGTAGTTCACCACGGCGCGTTCTGCACCCAGGTAGCTCAGGGTCAGCAGGGCGGCGTTGTCTGCCAGTTGCGGACGCAGGGCCTTGGCCAGGGCGGCAAAGCTGTAGCTGCTGATATCGTGGGCGATCTGGAAGGCCTCGCGGCTGACGGAATCCAGGTAGTCGCCAGACAGGGCCTCGCGCGGGGCGAAGCCGATGGAATGCACTACGCCATCTACCTTGTCCCAGACCTTGCCCAGGTCGGCGGCCATGGCAGCGATTTCCTCATCCGAGCTGACGTCGCAGCGCAGCACGATATCGCTGCCCAGCTCGCTGGCCATTTCGACCACGCGATCCTTGAGCTTGTCGTTCACATAGGTAAATGCCAGGGTGGCGCCTTCGCGCTTGCAGGCCTTGGCGATGCCATAGGCGATGGAACGGTTGGACAGCAGGCCGGTGATCAGTATCTTCTTGTCGGCAAGAAAACCCATCTTGTCTCTTCCTTCACTTGGGGAAGCGGCGATTGTAGCCTTGCCTTGCCCTTGGGCCAACGTCGATCCACCGGTCAAACGCTTGATCTGTTGGCTGTGGGCGGGTATCCGGCCATCTGATGGCCGGACAGACTGGCAAAGGTGCTAGCTATGACCTTGGGCGGTGGCTGATCGCGCCTTATCTTGCGCTGCATCAAAATAGGGAGGGGCCAGGATGGATAGCCTGCGCGCTTTGTCTTTAAAGGGCCAGGTATGGCGATTTCACTGTACGACGATGGTAGCCACCGCTGCCTGATGTTTGCCGATCTGGTGGACGATGATGATGACCACGCCGTCCAGGCTAATCAGTTTCTGCTGGTGTCGGGGCGTGAAGGCGCCTTGATCGATCCGGCTGGCAACATGACCTACAACGCCCTTATCATGGCCATGGCGAGCTATTTTCCAGCGCGTGAGCTCAAGTACATCCTGGCCTCGCACGCCGATCCGGACATTGTGGCCTCGTTGAATAAATGGCTGATCAGTACCCAGTGCACCCTGGTGGTATCCAAGCTCTGGTCGCGCTTCGTACCGCATTTCTGTACCGCCGGGAATGCGGCTGGGCGCATTCTGGGGGTGCCGGATGAGGGAGCCTGGTTCAAGCTTGGGGAGAGCCGGGTCGCCGCAGTGCCCGCCCACTTTCTGCATGCCGAGGGTAATTTCCATTTCTATGACCCCCGCTCGCGCATTCTGTTCTCGGGCGATATGGGGGCGTCCATGGTGGCGCACGAGTTGGTGGCAGAGCCTGTCAGCACCGTAGCGGAATTCACCCGGCTGATACCCAGCATGGAAGGCTTCCATCGCCGCTATATGGTGGCGAACAAGGTATGCCGGCTCTGGGCGGATATGGTCAGGCCCATGGTGGAGCGCGGTGAAATTCTGATGATGGTGCCCCAGCATGGCCGCTACATGGTGGGCAAAACGGTGCTGCTGGCATTTCTGGACTGGATCAGTGCGCTTAGTTGCGGCATAGACCGGTTCGACTCCGGCCACTATCGCATGCCGGCCGAGCAGGCCTGAAAACAGTTGTCACCGGTGGCGGGGGGCTCATCCGCACTGCCGCAGCCGGGGTAGAGGTTAGCGATACTGCCATCGTAAGCACCCGGGGTTTCCCGGGTGCTCACATCCACTTAGCCTGATGCTACTGCCTGCAATTGGGTACAGACCCTCAGAACGCTTCTTCCGGCAATGCCAGCACGGTATCAGCACCATGCAATATGGCTGCCGAGAGGCCGCTTACCTGGGGTAGCAGGTGTATGGCAAAGAAGCGGGCGGTGATCAGCTTGGCTTCGAGGAAAGCGCTGTCCGCATCACCATCAGCCAGCTTCTGCTTGGCCACCAGTGCGGCGCGGCCCAGTTGCCAGCCACCCAGTACGATACCCATGAGCTTGAGGAAGGGCACCGAGCCGGCAGCAACGGCCTTGGGCTGTGCTTCAAACTGGCCCACCACGAAATCGGTACTGGCACGGGCGTGGACCAGGGCGGCATCCAGTGCATCGCCTATCTCGGCCAGGCCCTGGGTCTTCAGCTGTGCTGCCACGGCTTCCACTTCGGCCAGCAGGGCGCGGGCGGTGCGGCCTTGCTCGCTGGCGGTCTTGCGGCCCACCAGGTCCATGGCCTGAATGCCGGTTGTACCTTCATAGATGGCGGTAATGCGGGCATCGCGCAAATGCTGGGCGGCACCGGTTTCCTCGATAAAGCCCATGCCGCCGTGGATCTGTACGCCCAGCGAGGTGATTTCGTTGACCTGCTCGGTGTTCCAGCCCTTGACGATGGGGATGAGGAAGTTCACCACGGCCTGCCATTTCTGTTTCTCAGCGGCATCGGGGTGGCGTGCGGCGCGGTCGAGTGCGGCGCCGGCATAGTAGGTCAGGGCGCGCTGGGCTTCGATCTGGCTTTTCATGGTCATCAGCATGCGGCGGATGTCGGCATGCTTGATGATGGCGGCCGGCGCAGGGTTGTCCGACCCCAGCTCGCGGCTCTGAACGCGATCCTTGGCGTAGGCTACCGCTTGCTGATAGGCACGTTCGGCAATAGCCATGCCCTCTATGCCCACGCCCAGGCGTGCCTGGTTCATCATGGTGAACATATAGCCCAGGCCACGGTGGGCCTCGCCCACCAGGTAGCCTATGGCTCCCCCCTTGTCGCCGTAGCTCATCACACAGGTAGGCGAGGCATGGATACCCAGCTTGTGCTCCAGCGAAACGCAGCTGACATCGTTGCGCTCACCCAGCGAGCCATCGGCGTTGACCAGGTACTTGGGCACCACGAACAGGGAGATGCCCTTCACGCCTGCTGGGGCGTCGGGCAGGCGGGCCAAGACCAGGTGGACGATGTTCTCCACCATATCGTGCTCGCCCCAGGTGATAAAGATCTTCTGACCACTGATCTTGTAAGTGCCATCACCGACCGGCACGGCCTTGGCGCGGACCTGGGCTAGGTCCGAGCCGGCTTGCGGTTCGGTCAGGTTCATGGTGCCTGTCCACTCGCCTGATGCCATCTTGGGCAGGTAGGTGGCTTTGAGCTCGTCTGAGGCGTGGTGTTCCAGCGCCTCAAAGGCACCCAAGGTCAGCAGCGGACAGAGGCTGAAGGCGACATTGGCGGCACACCACATTTCCTCGGTGGCCATGGCGATCAGGGCGGGCATGCCCTGGCCGCCGAACTCGGTGGGGGTGCGCAGGCTGACCCAGCCGTTTTCGGAGAATTGCTGGTAGGCAGACTTGAAGCCAGGCGCGGTGGTGACGATGCCGTCGCTGAGCTTGTTGCCGTGCTGGTCGCCGACCTTGTTCAGCGGCGCGATCACGTTCTCGGCCAGCTTGGCGGCTTCTTCCAGGATGGCATCGGCCAGTTCGGGATTGACGTCCTCATAGCCGGGCAGGGCGCCGACCTCATTGAGGCCAGCCAGTTCGTTCAGCACAAAGCGGATGTCGGCAACGGGTGCACGGTAGCTCATGGTTATCTCCAATTCGAGCGCTTGCTTGATTCGTGGGGCTGAAAAAACGGCCACCGTGGTGACCGTTTTAGTTCATACGATGCTTACTTGTTGAGTTCTGCGATCAGTTCCGGCACGGCCGTGAACAGATCGGCCACCAGGCCGTAGTCTGCCACCTGGAAGATGGGGGCTTCCTCATCCTTGTTGATGGCGACAATGACCTTGGAGTCCTTCATGCCGGCCAGATGCTGGATGGCGCCAGAGATGCCCACTGCCAGGTAGAGCTGCGGCGCCACGATCTTGCCGGTCTGGCCGACCTGGTAGTCGTTGGGGGCGTAGCCCGCATCGACAGCGGCACGACTGGCGCCGATGGCGGCACCCAGTTTGTCGGCCAGGGGTTCCAGCACGCCATGGAACTGCTCGCTGGAGGCCAGGGCACGGCCGCCGGAGACGATGATCTTGGCGGCGCCCAGTTCGGGGCGGCTGGACTTGGTCAACTCCTGGCTGACGAAGCTGGATTTGCCTGCGTCGCTGCCAGCGCCGATGTTCTCTACCGCTGCGCTGCCGCCAGTGG
This sequence comes from Chitinimonas sp. JJ19, assembly GCF_036961565.1. NCBI lineage: Bacteria > Pseudomonadati > Pseudomonadota > Betaproteobacteria > Neisseriales > Chitinibacteraceae > Chitinimonas > Chitinimonas sp. JJ19. The sequence goes on along the minus strand of NZ_JBAMDD010000004.1, from coordinate 208,966 downwards.
CGGCGGCGTCGAATGCGGTGGTGCGGATGGTCATCAGCTTGATGGCATCGCTGGACTGCACGGTGGCGATGACGTTGCCGGCATAGATGGGGCGCACAAAGGTGTCGGCCGATTCGACGGCGATCACATCGGAAATCTGCGCCACATCCAGCAGGGCGGCCACGCGCGGCAGCAGGTTCTTGCCGTGAGTAGTGGCGGGTGCCAGCACATGGCTGTAGCCACGGGCCAGTTCCACCACCACGGGGGTGACGTTCTCGGCCAGCTGGTGGCCCAGGTGGGCGGCGTCGGCCAGCAGCACCTTGGCTACGCCAGCGATCTGGGCAGCAGCCTGGGCAGCGGCAGCGGCGTTATGGCCTGCAACCAGCACATGGATGTCGCCACCGATCTTCTGTGCGGCGGTAACGGTATTGAGGGTAGCGGCCTTGAGCGAGCCGTTGTCGTGTTCGGCAATGACGAGGATAGACATTTAGATCACCTTCGCTTCGTTCTTCAGCTTGGCTACCAGCTCGGCAACCGAAGCCACCTTGATGCCGGCCTTGCGCACGGGCGGCTCGGCAACCTTGAGGGTCTTGAGGCGGGGCGCTGCGTCCACGCCGAGTTCTGCCGGCGTGGTCTTGTCCAGCGGCTTCTTTTTGGCGGCCATGATGTTGGGCAGCTTGACGTAGCGCGGTTCGTTCAAGCGCAGGTCGGTGGTTACGATGGCGGGCAGCGACAGCGATACGGTTTCGAGGCCGCCGTCGATTTCGCGGGTGACATTGACCTTGTCGCCTGCCAATTCCACCTTGGAGGCGAAGGTGCCTTGCGGCGCATTCATCAGGGCAGCCAGCATCTGGCCAGTCTGGTTGGCATCGTCGTCGATGGCCTGCTTGCCCAGGATCACCAGCTGCGGCTGTTCCTTGTCTGCCAGAGCCTTGAGCAGCTTGGCGACGGCCAGGGGCTGCAGCTCGGCATCGGTCTCGACATGGATGGCGCGATCGGCGCCCATGGCCAAGGCGGTGCGCAGGGTTTCTTCGCACTGCTTGACGCCCAGCGAGGCCACGATGATCTCGCTGGCCTTGCCGGCTTCCTTCAGGCGCACGGCTTCTTCGACGGCGATTTCGTCGAAGGGGTTCATGGACATCTTGACGTTGGCAACATCGACATCGCTGCCATCGGTCTTGCAACGGACTTTGACGTTGTAATCAACAACGCGCTTCACTGCGACCAGGATTTTCACACTGCCTCCGCTGGGGATCGGATTAGGAATTCGTGTACACGCGACATCCAGGTGACGTCAACGTAAGAGGGCCTGAAGCATAGCACCAGCGAGGGATATCGTCACCGCACCATGATGCCGGGCGCTTGCTGCCCTGGTGCTTCAGGGCGGGCTAACGCGGGGTGTGCCGTGGCCTATCCGGGCTTTGGCGGTACTGCCGCAGCGGGCCATAGACCACAACTTAGCACCTAACAAATGATTTAAACAAGCGTTTGATTTGTGCATGTGAACGGCGCGCGACACGGCTGCGGGATTGCATACTGCCCTCAGCATTGCCAGAATCACCGGCCCGCCTGGCATGCCAGTGCCCTGGGGTAGGGTGACCTGGGTGTTGCGATGTCTGCATCCATGGCCTCACTGCCCCCTCCATCGAGCCTAGCCATCATGAAGAATACCGCCACACTGTTGATCTCCTGCCCTGACCGCAAGGGGCTGGTCGCTGCCATCGCCAATTTCCTCTACACCTACAACGCCAACATCCTGCATGCCGATCAGCACCAGGATGACGATGCGGATCTGTTCCTGATGCGCATCGAGTGGGATCTGGACGGCTTTGCGCTGGATATGGGGGCGTTCGAGGCGGCGTTCGCGCCGATTGCCGAACGCTTTGGCATGGCCTGGAAGCTCAAGCGTTCCGCCCACAAGCCGCGCATGGCTATTTTTGTCTCCAAGTACGACCACTGCCTGGTTGATCTGCTGCATCGCTGGCATACCGGCGAGCTGGCCTGCGAGATACCGTTGATCATCTCCAACCATGAGGACTGCCGCCGCATTGCCGAGTTTTACGGTATTCCCTTCCATGTGGTGGCCGTCAGCAAGGACAACAAGGCCGAGGCCGAGGCGGCGCAGCGTGCCTTGCTGGCGGAGCACGGCGTGGATCTGATCGTGCTGGCCCGCTATATGCAGGTGCTGTCTGAGTCGTTCAGCACGGCCTATCGCCATAAGGTGATCAATATCCACCACAGCTTCCTGCCGGCATTCGAGGGCGCCAAGCCTTATCACCGCGCCCATGCCCGTGGCGTCAAGCTGATCGGCGCCACCAGCCACTATGTGACCGAGGTGCTGGATGATGGCCCCATCATCGAGCAGGATGTGACCCGCATCTCGCACCGTGAGACGGTTGAAGACCTGGTGCAGAAAGGCCGTGATCTGGAGCGCATCGTGCTGAGCCGCGCCGTGCGTTGGCATCTGGATCACCGTGTACTGGTCTACGGCCACAAGACGGTTGTGTTCGACTGATTCAGGCGTAAAAGTCTGTAAACACGGGCCATACAGGTGGCTGGCAGGCGCGCATAATCTTTCTGTTGCCAATAACTGCTGTCTATCAGCGAAGGAGTGGGAAGATGAAACGCATCGTGAACACCTTGGCCTTGTTTGCCCTGATCGGGCTTTCCGGCTGCGCCAGCATGAAGGTAACGGATACCAGCCTGCTGGATGGCCGGCGCGAGATGGGGCGTGCCGATATGAAGCTCTATCCGGTGCGGATAGTGGCCATCGATGGCAACTACACCGTAGATCGTGACACCGTCCGTGCCGAGCCGGGCCAGCGTACCCTGCGGCTGCTGGCGGCGCCTGTGGCGGGTTTTACCCAGCCGGTAGAGAAGGACGTGCCGTTTACCATTGAACCCTGCAAGCGCTACTATCTGGCCGCCAGGCGTGAGGCCCCGCTGCGGCAGGATTTCCAACTGGTGGTACAACAGGTGGAAGACCGTCTTGATTGCGTGAAGAGCTAGCAGCCCGCCAGCTTACGCAAAGGCCGCCGTGAGGCGGCCTTGTTGTTTAGAAATGACAGATGCTGCCCTTATTCAAAGACGCCATCGACCTTGCCTGCTTCCGTGTGAAGCCTGTGTCGCACTATGCCTACACTTGGTGGCAGCCAGTGCTGTGGCTGACGGTGCTGAGCGTATTACCCGCATTGGGTGTGCCGGAGAATAAAGCCGGGATAACCGTCCCTGTGGGTTTGCTTGTTGCAGTGACCTGGCTGCATGCCTTGGCGTTGACCTTCTTCTTTGGCTGGTGGCTCAAGCTGGGAGATCGCTGGGACGGCCAGGGCTCCTTGTTCCCTTTGATCGTGCTGGCAAGCAGCAGCCAGTTGATCGCGCCGCTGCTGAACATGATTCCGCCTGCCGTGGGCATCCCGATCAGTGGTGTACTGGTTTTCTATCGCCTCTCGGTGCTGATCAATTCGCTGAGCAAGGCAACCGGTGTGGAAATCAAACATGTGCTGGTGGGTTTGCTGCTTTATCTGCCCACGGTTTTCATCGTGGTCTTGCTGGCCTTGATGCTGGCCAGTCCTGCAGGTTTGCTGCCCCCTCTGCCGACCGATGTCGGTGCAGCTACACAACAGGAGCAAAACTGATGGCGGGTTTTCGTTATCAGGCGCTGGATGCCAATGGGCGTAGCAGCGAAGGTGTCATTGAAGCCGACAATGCCAAACAGGCCCGCGCCAACTTGCGCGATCAAGGCCTGTGGGTGACCGAAATGGGGGAGCTGGCCGGCGCGGCCGAGACCAGCAAACCCGGTGGACGCCAGCGTGGTGGGGTGTCTACCGGCGAGCTGGCGCTGATTACCCGCCAGTTTGCCACCTTGCTGGATGCCGGCTTGACCATAGAGCGGGCCCTGACGGTGCTGATAGAGCAGGCCGAGAACCCGCGTGCACGTGATGTGCTGGCAGGCGTGCGCAGCGAGGTGCTGGCCGGTGCTGCCATGAGCGTGGCGCTGGGCCGCCATCCCAAGGTGTTTCCTGAGCTGTACCGCACCATCGTGCGGGCGGGCGAGGAATCGGGCAAGGCGGCCGGCGTCATGTCGCGCCTGGCCGATTACATCGAGGCCAGGCAGGCACTGACCTCCAAGGTGGTGCTGGCATTTGTCTATCCGGCCGTGGTGCTGTCGGTATCGATACTGGTGATCGTGGGCATGCTGTGGTGGGTGGTGCCGCAGATGGTGTCGGTATTCCAGTCCTCCAAGCAGGAGCTGCCCTTGTTGACCCGGGCTTTGCTGCTGATCTCGGGCGGCATACGCGAATACGGGCTGGTGGTGTTTGCCCTGCTGGGGGCAGGCGGCTTTGGCTTTGCTCAGATGCTCAAAAAGCCCGCTTTCAGACTCAAGGTAGATGGCTTTCTGTTGCGATTGCCGCTGTTTGGCCGCCTGAACCGGGCGGGCAACACGGCACGGCTGGCCAGTACCTTATCGATCCTGGTGGGCAGCGGTGTACCGCTGCTGAAGGCCATGGAGGCGGCTGCCGGCGTGGTGGAGAACCTGGTGCTGCGCGAGGCGGTGAGCAGCGCGGCGCGCGATGTGCGCGAAGGTGCGGTGCTGTCCAAATCGCTGGAGCGGCAGAAGTTGTTCCCGCCCGTGCTGGTGCACCTGATTGCCAGTGGCGAGGCCAGCGGTAGGCTGGAGTTGATGCTGGACAAAGCCGCCAAGCAACAAACCGGCGAGTTGGAGCAAAAGGTGGCGACGTTCACCAGCCTGTTGGGGCCGGTGATGGTGCTGCTGATGGGCGGTGCGGTGCTGCTGATCGTGCTGGCCATACTGCTGCCGGTGTTCGAGATGAATCAACTGGTGAAATAATGGCGACCGACCACGATACGACACTGGCGGAACTGAAGCTGCGTGTCGCCGCCTTTGCGGCAGCGCGTGACTGGCAACCCTTCCACAGCGGCAAGAACCTGGCTATGAGCATTGCCATCGAAGCGGCCGAGTTGATGGAGCACTTTCAGTGGACGCCGCCGGCCGAGGTGGAACTGGACAAGGCAGAAGTGGCCGAAGAGCTGGCCGATGTGTTGTTATACGCATTGGCCTTTGCCAACAGCCTTGATATCGATGTGGCTGCGGCCATCATCGCCAAGATGGAAAAAAACGAAACCCGCTTCCCGACGGGGCGACACCAATACAAGGAGCAATAGCAGATGCAACGCAAGCAGCAAGGCTTCACCCTGATAGAAATCCTGGTCGTGATTACCATTCTCGCCATCCTGGGGGCGCTGGTCGTGCCCAAGATCATGAGCCGGCCGGACGAGGCACGCGTGGTGGCGGCCAAGCAGGATGTGCAGGCCATACTTCAGGCATTGAACCTCTACAAGCTGGATAACACGCGCTACCCCAGCACCGAGCAAGGTATCAAGGCCCTGGTGGAGAAGCCCACCACCGGCCAGATTCCGGGCAACTGGAAGGCGTATCTGCCCAAGCTGCCGCAAGACCCCTGGGGTAACGACTACCTCTACCTCAATCCTGGGATGAAGGGTGAAGTCGATATTCTCAGCTATGGTGCTGACGGCAAGGCCGGCGGCGAGAACCACGACGCCGATATCGGCTCCTGGATGCTCTAAGCCGCTATCTTGAAATCCACCATGCAGCACCGGCCCAGACGAGTCACCGGCTTCACCTTGATTGAGATCCTGGTGGTGATGGTGATCGTCGGTATCATCGTGACGCTGGCGGCGGTCAACTTCAGCCGCAGCGATACCGATGCCTTGCAGCACGAGGCCGAGCGGCTGGCCTTGCTGCTGGAGTCGGCACGGGACGAGGCGATAGCGGCGGGTGTGCCGCTGGCCTTCGGGCGTGCCGAGCAGGGCTATGGCTTCTGGAAGCAGGATGCCGAGGGGGCGTGGCAACTGCTGGAAGACAACCAGATACTGCGCGTCCGCCAACTGCCCGAGGCCGTGCGGGTGGCGGATATGCGGGTCAACCTGCTGCCGCTTCCCCCCGATGGCCGCGTCGTCTTCATGCCGTCCGGCGTCAACGCACCGTTTACCGTAGAGCTGCGTGCCGGCGAAGTCATGCGCAAGCTGAATGCCGACGCCCTGGGCCGCATGACGTTGGAAGTACCGGGCCTGCCAGCCGGCACTGCGACGGGTGGATCATGAGGCGTTCGCTCGGCTTTACCCTGATTGAAGTGTTGATTGCGCTGGCCGTGCTGGGCATTGCGCTGGCCGCTGCTGCCCGTGCCACGCTGGCCGTGACGGATGGCTCCATGGCCTTGCGACGCCATCTGGCCGGCGGCTGGGTGGCGCAGAACCGCATGGCCAACTATGCCGCCATGAATACCTTGCCAGATACCGGTACCACCGAAGGGGTGGCGAACCAGGCGGGGCTGGAGTTTGTCTGGCGCGAGACGGTTTCTGAAACCCCCAACAAGGCTTTCCGTCGGGTGGAGGTGCGGGTCTATCCGCCGAATGACGCCAATCATGCCGATGCAGTGCTGGTGAGCTATGTGTCGCAGTAATCCTGGGCCGAAACCGGTGGGCATGGGCGGGCGCCACCGTGGCTTTACGCTGGTTGAGATACTGGTGGCGCTGGCCGTGTTCAGTGTGCTGATGGTGATCGCCTACCAGGGCGTGGCGCGCATGGCCACCACCAAGCAGGTGATGGATGCCGATAATCGTAAATGGCGCGAATGGACCGTGGCATTGGCGCGTTTTGAGGAAGATTTCTCTCAGGTGGCCGACCGATCCTGGCGTGACGAGGGCGGTGTTGCCCAGCCGCCTTTGCGCGGCAGTGCCGGGGCCATTGATTTCAATGGCGCCCAGATGGAGTTTGTCCGTTATGACGGCGGGCAACTGACCCGCATGGGCTACCGGCTGCGCGAAGGCAAGCTGGAACTGCTGCTATGGAATTCGCTGGACTTGGCGCCACGTAGCGGCCCCACGGCCTTGGCCATGCTCGACAAGGTCAAGACCTTCAATGCCCGATACATGGATGCGAACGGGCAATGGCAACTGAGCTGGCCGCAAGGGCCAGGCACGCCGCCACCGCCACGGGGGGTGGAAATCGAGTTGACCATGGAAACGGGTGAAACCATAACGCGGATGTTTGCCCTGCCATGAGTACGCGCCTTCAGCCGCAGCGCGGCATAGCCATTGTGACTGCCGTGGCCGTGGCCGCCCTGGTGGCGACGCTGGCTGGCTTTATGGCGTTTCGCCATAGCTTATGGATGCGCCAGGTAGAGAACCAGCACGATCTGGCGCAGGCGCGCGATGTGGCACGGTCGGCCGTCAACCTGGGGCGGATGACGCTGCGTGACGACAACCAGCAGAACCAGGTTGACCATGCGCTGGAGCCCTGGACTATCCCTATCCCGACCTTGCCGGTGGAGCAGGGGCAGGCCGGTGGGCGGCTGACTGATCTGCAAGGGCGCTTTAATCTGAACAATCTGCTGCGCGGCCCCAACCTGACGGTCAGCCCAGACGATGTGGCGGCTTTTCAGCGCCTGTTGACGGCCAAGCAACTGTCGCCTGACCTGGCCAATGCGGTGATCGACTGGATAGATGCCGACCAGCAGACTACCTACCCGGGCGGTGCCGAGGACATGGAGTACCTGGCCTTGGAGCCGGCACGACGCGCCGCCAACCGGGTGCTGTTCGATATCAATGAGTTGCGCCTGGTGCGGGGCTTCTCGGAAGAGACAATCAAGGCCCTGTCGCCTTTTGTGACGGCTTTGCCGCCTGGCACACCGGTCAATATCAATTTTGCACCCGCCGAAGTGATTGCGGCGGTGACGACAATGAATATGACCGAGGCCACGGCCTTGGCGACCAAGTGCAAGACTCAGCCCTTCAAGACTACCACCGAACTGAACGACTACACCCAGACACTGCAGGGCCAGGTACAGACGCTGTTCCAGCAGCAGGGACTGCTGGATATACAGAGCCAGTATGTCCAGTCGGACGTCGCCGCCCGCTTTGGCCGTGTGACAGTCGCCTACAGTGCCCTGATCAACCGGGATAATGGCAAGCCCAAGCTTGTCTGGTTACACCGCCGCTGATGTCCAGCAAGGAATCCTTCATGTCGCTGCCGCCGTTTCGAATACTGCTGAGCCTGATGCTGCTGCAAGCCCTGCTGGCCTGCGGCGGTGGTTCCAGCAGCGGTAACTTCGCACCCGTGGCCGTGACCGATGTGTACTCGGGTAGCTGGAATGTACCCATCAGCCTGGATGTGATGGCCAATGACAGGGAGCCTGAGAACGAGACGCTGCGCCTGATCTCTGCCAGCGGTGCCGTCAATGGCACGGTGGCGGTGGTCAGCGGCCGCTTGCTGTACACCCCGGCACCGGGGTTTTATGGCGATGAAACCCTTAGCTATGTGATAGGCGATGGCCATGGCAATACGGCGACCGGCCGGGTGGAGCTGAGCATACATGCCCGCTTGCTGCTGCGTGGCAGCGTTTACCTGGGGGCTGCTGCACCAGCCAGCGTGATCGCCAAAGTTGGCACGCGCGAAGTGCTGGCCAGTACCGATAGTGCCGGCAATTACCGCATCGAGCTGGAAACCGGTGACGGTAGCGAGCCGGTGTCGCTGGAGGCCGTGGGGGCAGGCGACCGGCGTCGGGTTGGGCTGTATGCCGTGCTGGGCGACCTGGGTGGGTTGATTTTCCTGGCCGGGAACGACTTTGTACTCGATATGGCTGAGTTGCCTGCGCTGGAGCTGAACGAGCTGAATACCGCCAGCTACCGCCTGGCCGAGCTTTACAAGGGTGCGCCCCTAAGCAGCAGCGACGAATTGGAAGCGCTGCTGCCGCAGCTGGACCCGCAGGCTCTGGTGGAGATGGCAGCGGTGGTGCGCCGAGCCGGCGACGCTGACGCCAGCCTGCCAGCCGGCTTTGCCGACACCCGTGCATTGTTGCGCAACAGCACTGCCTATCAGACCCACCTGAACGCCCTTAAAGCCACGCCGGCCGAGGGTTTTGAGGGGGCCATGCAGCGCCTGATGGACGACCGTTACTACCTGCGGGCAATCAACCCGGCGGTGGACGACAGCGTGATACGGCTGCTGCCGGGGAGCTACACCGCTTTGCAGGAAGGGGCTGAAATCAGCTTGGGGCTGGCCGGCTTGGCCGAGGGCAGCCTGAGCAACCAGAGCAACTACTGGATAGCGGCGCCTTGGGTGGTTAGCGATGGCGCCCTGGGCATCACACTGCCCACCCGCACCGGTTACAGCAACGACGAGCTGGAGCTGGAAACCGGTGTCATCGTCACGCAGCGGCGCGAATACAGCCAGTTGCAGGTCAAGCGGTTACGTGGCCTGCCAGGCCTGCAGCTGGCCAGCTACAGAGCCGTGGGTGAGCACCGTGTACTGCGCAACAATGTGCTGCAAAGCATTACGCCGCTGGGCAGGCTGGCGCAGCCAGCGGCCTTTATAGATGGCAACGCCCTGCAGGAACTGACTGCCGCAGAGCTGGCGGGCAAAACCTGGGCTGGCCTGCCGGACCGCCTGATCGTACCGGGCTTTCCCGTGCGCGCCGTCAGCCTGCAACTCAATGCCGATGGCACCGGCAGCGATGGCCTGCAATGGACCGCGATAGCCAATGAGCTGAAACTGAGCTACCCCGACCAGCACGAGCAGATCATCTACCGCCTGGGCAAGCTGGCCAATGGCCGGGAGCGCTGGTTGGTGCAGACCATCTATGTGCCAGAGGGGCGGGTAACTGGCGTGCATGGGGTGGAGGTGGGGGCGGTGGCAGTGCGCTAGCTGTCCAGAAACGCCTTGTAGCGTGTGGCTGTTTCGGCCGGCCGCTCCATCATGGGCAGATGGCCCGTTGCGGGCAGGGTAACCTGCTCGGCTGCGGGTAGCAGCGAGCCCAGCACAGCTAGGCCTGAGATATCGAACACCCGGTCTTGCGCCCCCCATAGTGCCAAGGTAGGTGCTTTTAACTGGGGTAGGGCGGCTTGCAACTGGTAGCCGTCGCGTCGCTGGTCTTCCCATAGGCGCAGGTTGGATGCGGCATTGCGGATGGCGCTGGCTTGGGCGTCGAGCAGGATGGGACGGGGCAGGAACGGTGGCTCCACAAACAGCATCTTCATCATGCCAGCGAACTCGGCCTCGTTGCGGGCAATCAGCGGGGCTTCGCCCTGGGCGACACGCTGTTCCATCTCGCTGAGCTTGGGCGAGCGTATGCCGTGCGGTGCACCGATAAAGGCAACACTGAGCACCTCGCCGGGATATTTTGCGGCATATAGCGCCGCGATGGTGCCACCCATGGAGTTGCCGGCCAGGTGGAACTGGCGCAGGCCCAGTTGCTGGACCAGGGCATGCAGCCGTTCTACCTGGGGAGCGTATTGATAGCTTTGATCGGCAAGGCGTGAGCTTTCGCCAAAACCGGGGATATCGGGGGCGATGACGCGGTAGCCAGGCGTCAGCTCGCGGGCAAAATCCACCCAGTGATCTTTCTCGGCAAAGATGCCATGCAGCAGGATGACGGTTTCGCCGCTACCGCCATCGAGATAATGGACCTGGTGCCCGGCAACCGTGGTGGTGTGTTCCTGCAGGCTGGAGAGCGAGCGGTTGAGACTGAGCAGCGGCGCTACGAAGGCGCTGGGCAGGGCGTAGTAGGCCAATACGACAGGTGCGATCAGGAACAGCACTGAAAACAGCAGGGCTTTGCGGGTACGCGACATGGCGCTCTCTGTGGTGGCGCGGCGATAAGGGCCGCCTGGATAAGGGGCGGCCTGGGTTGGTGCCGGCCCAGCGTAGTGGAACTCAGAACGGCAGTTCGGTGGTGCCGAGTTCCTTGTGCAGCAGCTTGCGGAAGGTGGCTTGAATGCGCTTGAGGGCCTTGCTGTCGTCGCCTTCAAAGCGCAGCACCAGCACGGGTGTGGTATTGGACGCACGCAACAGGCCGAAGCCATCTTCATACTCTACCCGCAGCCCATCAAGCGTGATCACTTCCGCATCGGGGAAGCGGGCGCTGGTCTTGAGCTTGTCTATCAGCGCGTGGGCGGCGCCTTCGGCCATGGGTATCTGTATCTCTGGCGTACTCTGGCCTTGCGGCAGGGCGTTGAGCAGGGCGCTGGGGTCGTCGACCTGCGAGAGTATCTCCAGTAGCCGCGCACCGGCATAGATGCCATCGTCGAAGCCATACCAGCGTTCGGCAAAGAACAGATGGCCGCTGAGCTCGCCGCCGACCAGAGCGCCGCTCTCCTTCATCTTGGCCTTCATATAGCTGTGGCCGGTACGCGCCATGACGGCACGGCCCTTGTGCTGCTTGACCCAGGGGGCTACCAGCCGGCTGGATTTGACATCGTAGACCACCCTGCCGCCCGGTTGGCGGCTGAGCGCATCGGCGGCGAAAGCCATCAGCAGGCGGTCGGGGTAGATGATGGTGCCGTCCTTGGTAACCACGCCCAGGCGATCTGCATCGCCGTCGAAAGCCAGTCCCAGCTCGGCATCGGTGACAGCCAGGGCGTGGGCCAGGTCGGCCAGGTTCTCGGGCCGGGCGGGATCGGGGTGGTGGTTGGGGAAGTCGCCGTCTAGGTCGCAGAACAGCTCCCGCACACGGCAGCCCAGACGGCGGTATAGGACAGGCGCAATGCCGCCGCCCGCGCCGTTGCCGGCATCCACCACCACGCTGACGCGGCGTTGTAGCTGCAGATCGCTGCTGATGCGGTGCAGATAGTCTTCGCGGATGTCGTATTGGCTATAGCTGCCCTCGCCGGTGGCAAAATCCCCCGCCTCAATACGGGCGCGGAGGGCCTGAATGGCATCGCCGGCCAGGGTTTCGCCCGCCAGCATGATCTTGACCCCGTTGTACTCCGGCGGATTATGGCTGCCGGTGACCATGACACCGGACAGCGTCTCCAGGTGATGGGCGGCAAACCAGACCAGGGGCGTGGGCACTACGCCCAGGTCGATGACCGTGATGCCGCAGGCCTGCAGCCCGGCCAACAAGGCCTCGGCCAAGCTGGGGCTGGCGTGACGACCGTCACGCCCCAGAACCAGCCGTGCCTGACCCCGCGCCAAGGCCTCGCTGCCTATGGCGCGGCCTATCAGCAGGGCGGCGTCGGTGGTCAGCGTCTTGCCGACGATGCCGCGTATGTCGTAGGCCTTGAATATCTGGGGGGCAATCTGTGGCATGGCGGGGTTGGGCTCAAGGTTGAATGACGATTGTAGTGTCTGGCCGGCAAGCTTGCGCGGGCGCTCAGGCAGGCAGCAGCGGCTCGAAGTAGGCCAGCAGGCACCGTGGCAGCCAGTCTATACGGCCAGGGAAGGGCCCTTCGGTAAAGCCCACATGGCCACCACGCTCGGTTTGCAGCAGCGTAACCGAGCTGCTGACTTCGTGCTGGCCCGGCAGCGCCGCCGCTGGCAGGAATGGATCATTCCTGGCATTGATGACAAGCGTGGGTACGGTGATGTGCTGCAGCCAGGGTTTGCTGCTGGCCCGTGACCAGTAATCATGTACGTCGCGAAAGCCATGCAGGGGGGCGGTCACCCGGTTGTCGAATTCCTTGAAGGTGCGGGCAGCGGCAATCTCGCGCGGGGTCACGCCCAAAAAAGCCAGCTCCTGCTCAAACGCCGCCAGGTGCGCCAAGGTCTTGGGCCGCAGGGTACGCAGGAACTCGCGGGTATAGATGGCGCGGTTCAGGCCCTTGTCCAGTACCTGGCCGGCGGCGACCAAGTCCAGGGGAGCCGAGATGACGGCCGCGCCATCCAGGGCTGTATGGGCGGCATTGCCTTGCTCGCCCAGCCATTTGGCCAGGGCATTGCCGCCCAGCGATACGCCTGCTGCCAGCATGGGGCCATCGTGCTGTTGCCGAAAACACCGCAGTATCCAGTCTATCTCGCCGCTATCGCCTGCGTGATAAGCCCGTGGCTTGCGGTTGCGATGCCCGCCGCAGCCCCGGAAATGCGCCACCGCGGCCCGCCAGCCACGGTGCGCTGCCGCCTGCATGAGTGCCACGGCATAGTGGCTGTTGCCGCTGCCTTCCAGGCCATGAAAGTGCACCAGCAGGGGCGCATGTGCCTTGCTGGGGGTGGTAAGCCAATCGATCGCGATTTCGTCGCCATCGGGTGTAGGCCAGATTTCCCTGCGATAGGGCGGCGCAGGGCGCTTGAGGGCCAGCGCGGGATAGATGGTCTCGCTATGCGGGCCGAGCAGCCAGCGGGGAGGGTGGTAGGCAGGCAAATGGCTCATGGCGTTGATTGTACGGCGCATGGGCAGGGCAAGGGCCTGGATGGCATGCATGGCGGGTACCGATCTGCAGAGGGGGGCGCTAAGCTGCTGTTTTGTTGAGGCCAAGGGCTGATGCAAATCTGTTGCACGGCAGCAATTTCTTTTGCTATTGAAAACAATTCTCAATAAAATGAGAATACTTCGCAAACTCATTTTGTTTTTGATTGTAGTTTCATGCTCAGCCTTCGCGCCTTGAACCCTGGTTTTACCCCCTTGCTGCTGGTTTGCGGTGCCCACGCGCTTGCCTTGGGCGGGTTAGCCATGGGCATGGATAGGCCCTTGCCTATCAAGCCGCCCGAGGTAATCACGGCTGTCGTGCTACCCCAGCCCATGCCCGTTGTGGCGCCCCCCAGCGAGCCCACCCCGCAGCCGCCCAAGCCCCAGCCTATCGTCCGGCCCAAGCCTACGCCTACGCCTACGCCGCTGCCGCCGATCAAGCAGGCGCCACCTGCACCCAATGCCATTACGGCGCCCCCGGTCGAGCCGACACCGCCGGTCGAGGTGGCCAAGGCCGAGCCTGCAGCAGCACCTGAGCCCGCACCGGCACCCATCGTGCCGCCGTTGAGCAATGCCAGCTATCTCAATAACCAGGCACCGGCCTATCCGGCCATGTCGCGCAAGCTGGGCGAAGCGGGGCGGGTAGTGCTGTCGGTGTATGTGCTGGCCGATGGCTCGGTGGGCGATATCAAGCTCAAGCGCACCAGCGGTCACGACCGCCTGGATGACGCCGCCTTGGCAGCCGTCAAGCGCTGGCGCTTTGTGCCAGCCAAGCAGGGTGATGCCGCCATCCCCTATCGCTATGACCTGCCCATCAATTTTTCGCTGGACGCCTGATTTGCCCAATACGGTGGCAGGTACACGCCGTACCCGCCACCTGATCTGTTACACCGGAGACTTCTTGGTATGAACCCCAACCATTTCAGCCTTGCCAATATGTGGGCGCAGGGCGATTTCGTGACCCGCAGCGTAGCCATCGCCCTGCTGCTGATGTCTATCGTGTCGTGGTACGTGATTGTGACCCGCGCCTTGCGCCAGATGCAGCAGCGCCGCATGGCCCACGCCGCAACGGCCGAGTTCTGGCACGCCCAGTCGTTCTCCGAAGGCCTGCACCTGCTGGACGGCACGCGGGAGGACAATCCTTTCCGCAACCTGGCGGAAGAAGGCCGCGATGCCGTGGCGCATCACCGCGACAGCCAAGGCGATCTGCACGGCCAGCTGACCCTGAGCGACTGGGTGACCAGCTGCCTCAAGCGCGCCATTGATGAATCGGTAGAGCGCATGCAGTCCGGCCTCTCCATCCTGGCCTCGGTCGGCTCCACCGCCCCCTTCGTGGGCCTGCTGGGCACGGTCTGGGGCATCTTTCATGCCTTGGTCAGCATTGGATTCTCGGGCCAGGTGAGCATAGACAAGGTGGCAGGCCCGGTGGGGGAGTCGCTGATCATGACGGCCTTCGGCCTGGTGGTCGCCATCCCAGCGGTATTGGGCTACAACGCGCTGACCCGTGGCAACAATGCCTTGCTGGGCCGTATCAACCGCTTTGCCCACGACCTGCATGCCTACTTTGTCACCGGCGCACCGGCAGTACGTACCGAGCCGGGCGGCAAGCCGGTGCTGACCAGCGTCAAGCCCAGCCACGCAGAGGGGCGCTGATCATGGCCTTCGGCAGCGGCAACTTCGATGGCCCCAGCGGCGGCGGGGTGATGAGCGAGATCAACATGACACCGCTGGTGGACGTCATGCTGGTGCTGCTGATCATCTTCATCATCACCGTGCCGGTGATCACCCATTCGGTGAAGCTGGATCTGCCCAGGGCCGACAATACCCCCAATGAGATCAAGCCCGAGACGGTGACCATCGCCGTCACCCAGGACGGCGCCATACACTGGAACGAAGCCGTGGTCGCCAAGGCGGAATTCGAAGCCAGGTTGGCCACACTGGCCAGGCAGCAGCCCCAGCCCGAGGTGCATATCCGGGCCGACCGCAAGGTGGAATATGAGCATGTTGCCCAGGTCATGGCAGCGGCGCAGCGGGCCGGTGTGCACAAGCTGGGCTTTGTGACCGAGCCGGGGCAATAGCATGATCATGGCCGGCCTGCTACTGCTGGGTGTTGCCTTGGGAGTAGGCTGGCTGGCTTGGCGGGTAGACCCCTGCCTGCGCTGCAGCTACCGCCGGCAGGGCGGTTGCGCTGCGGATACCTGCACCAAGGTGCCGTCGGTGGGCAGGCTGCATACGGTGGTGGTGCATAGGCGTTAGCTGGGGTGATGGGGTGCTTGAAGGTTGGCCTCACCGTCGAGTGGCAGCGCAATGCGTAAGGGCGGTGCGGATACCAGAATCCGGCACCGCCTTTTTGCTGTGCTGCGCCTACTTGTTGCTCAAGTCCTTGTAGGCGGCGGGTACGTTCAGGCCGGGGTGTACCCAGCCAAACAAGGCGTAGCCTGCGAACTCTGGCATGGCGACCTGCTTGACTGTCTGTTCCAGGCTAAGGCCCTGCGCTACGGCGGCCTTGACCTGGGCATGCACGGTGGCCAGGTAGTCGATGTGCCACTTCAGGTCTTCCTTGGCCAAGGGTACGCCATGGCCGGGGACGATGCGTGCATCGGCCGGCAGGAAATCGTAGACGCGGCGCAGCGTGGCCAGTGTGGCTTCCAGCTTGCCGTCCAGCAGCCAGGGCAGGGCCGGCTTGCTGGCGATGATTGCGTTGCCGGCCCACAGGACCTTGGCCTGGGGTTCCCATACCCACAGGTCGCCGCCGGTCTGGGCAAAGCCGAAATCCATTACGTCTACGGTCTTGCCCCCAAGGTCCAGGCTGACTGTGCCGCCAGCGGGTACCAACACATCGCCGGTACGTGCCTTGATCTCCTCGATACCTCGGCCGGTGCCGAAGTGCTTGATCATGAAGGCCTTGTCGTCGGCCAGGTGATGATCCATATAGCGTCGGGTATGGGCATGCTGCACGACGACGGTACCGGCAGGCAGATACATATTGCCGTAGGCATGGTCGCCGTGTGCGCTGGTGTTGACGGCGTAGAGCAGCGGTTTCTTGCCCAGTTTCTGGCTGAGTGCCTGCACTTGCGTGTTGAGGCGCTGGTTGAGCATGGTCTCGACCAGCAGCGCCCCCTTGCTGCCCACGATGAGGCCGCCGCTGGTGGCGGCTGCACCCCCCTTGGCGTTCAGCTCGCGGGCATTGTCGGCATAGAAGGCATAGGTGCCATCGCCCAGCTTCTCGCTCACCATCTGCACGGTGTTGCCATCCCAGATGGGCTCGGCGGCGTGGGCCGTGCCCACCGCAAACAGTACGGCAAGGGTGGTGCTGATCAGATTGTGTTTCATGTTGGTCTCCAGCTCTGGTTGGGATGGCTGCATTCTATGTTTTCGATATTTGCAATAGAATTGCCAATAACAAAAAGCTGAGTTTGCAAAAATGCAAGAAGTGGAAGACCTGAACGATCTGCGCCTGGTTGCCTGGATAGGGGAAAGTGGCTCGCTGGCTGGGGCCGCCAGGCGTATGGGGGTGAACCATGCCACGGTGTTCCGGCGGCTGAATCAGCTGGAGGGCCGCCTTGGCGTGCGGCTGTTCGAGCGCAGCGGTGGTCGCTACCACGCTACTGCGGCAGGGGATGAGCTGATACGGGCGGGGGCCGAGATGGACAGTACGGCTACCCAGGCCTTGTTACGAGTGGCAGGGCGAGATATGCGCCCCAGCGGGCAGGTGCGTATCTCCACCACAGACACCATAGCCCTTGCGCTGCTGCAACCCATCATTGCGCAGTGCCGACGGCAGTATCCGCAGATCAGCCTGACGGTAGAGGTCGATAATCGCTCGGCCAATCTATCGAAGCGTGATGCCGATATCGCCATCCGCCCCACCTCGCAACCGCCTGATTACCTGATAGGTAAGCGTATCGCACCGCTGGACTTTTGCGTTTACGGTGCGCGGCCCTATCTGGCTGCCACTACAGCGCTGGCGCCAGATGAGCATGCGTGGATTGCGCTGGACGATACCTACAGCGGCCACCGCACCCTGCGCTGGCTGGCTGCGCGCCAGCCGCTGGAGCAGGTGGGCTACCGCACCAGCAGCTTTGGCCTGGTGCGGGAAGCCTGTATCCACGGCCTGGGTTTGGCGGTACTGCCCTGCATACTCGGTGATGCCGCTACCTCACTGCAGCGGGTGGGGGAGCCCATACCCGAGTGCGCAACGGCCCTCTGGCTGCTGATCCACCCCGATTTGCGCGAGACGATGCGTATCAAGGTGGTGTTTCAGCTACTGCAACAGACCCTGGGGAGCGCAATGGCGGGTTAGCTGCCAGGCGCTATCCGGTTGCCCTGGCGCCTGTGCAGTTGCGCATACCCCAACACCGATTTCAGTTCGTGTCTTAGAGCCTGTTCAAAGTCTTTTCGCCGTGTCGCTGATCTGGAAAAAGGCCAGGCACAAGGCGTGGTGCGCAGGCAATAACCAGTTATTGCCAAGCGCCACAACGCAGTGGATGGCCGTTTTCCAGATCAGCCCTACGGGTTCGCAGCCTTGCCGGCGAATGGCGGCGTTGCAAGCCGCTTACGGTACCCGTACCGCTGCGCGGCTTGCGCCTTGCCCTTCATCCGGCAAGGTTGCGAACGACGCGGCGAAAAGTCTTTAAACAGGCTCTTAGCGCAGCACGCAATCGTTGGTTGGCTGCGGTTGGCAGATTTTGGCGTCGTCTATGGTGTAGGTGGCTTGCTGCAGTAGCTGGGCCAGGTTGCGTTGGGGGTGGGCGCCGCAGATGGTGCGCTGCTGGCCGCACAGGTCGCGGGGGTCGGCCATGCAGTGTTCCAGTTGCGGGAGCTTGCCGGCCCAGCTGCTGGGCAGGCTGGCTGCCCGGCCACCGATGAAGACCGCGAGGGTCTGGCGCAAGGCGCTGTGTTCCAGGACGGCGCCGAGCGAGGGGCGGGCTTCGGTATCGAACAGGACGAAATCGGCCTGCTCGCCCACGGCCAGTTTGCCGAGTTGGCCCTGCAGGCCGACGGCGGCTGCGGCGTTCTCGGTCATCATGCGGTGGATGTCGGCGCCGCTGAACAGGCTTTGCAGGCTGTCGCGGTTGTAGCGGGCCAGGCAGCGGGCTTCGTCCAGTTCGGTCAGCGAGCCGGAGGGCGACCAATCGGTGCCCAGGGCGATATTGACGCCGGCCTGCTTGAACTCGGCCAGAGGAGCTGTGCGGCCATAGAGCTGGAAGTTGGAGCGGGGCGAGGCGACGACGGCGACTTTCTGCTCGGCCAGGCGCTGCAGTTGTGGGCCGGCGACCGCCACTGCGTGGATGAAGGCGCTGGGGCTGGCTTTGTCGCGTATGGCGTCCAGTACGCAATCGATCTCATGTCGGGCGCCGTCGTTGGTGCCTTCTCCTACGTGGGGCACATAGGGGTGGGCGGGGTCGAACTTGATCTGGGCGAGCTGCTCGCGGGTGCAGGGGGCCAGCGGCCATTGCATGCTGCGGGCATCGTTGAGCGGGAAGGTGTTGTCGGTGACGGGCTTGCCTGCAGGCGTGGCCAATTGGCCGTCTACCAGCTTGAGATTGCGCAGGAACACGCGGTAGTCCTTGGCGCCTGCCAGGGCAGTAGTGCCGCTGAGGGCATGCCTCAGCATGGCGCGTTCGGATACCTCGGTACGGGCCTGGGGGTCTTTGGGGGCGTCGCCTTCAAAACCACGCTCGGCCGGCAGTAGCTTGCGCCACTCGTGCCGATGCTGCCAGGTGAGCTTGGGCGGCTGTGGCGGTTGCTGATAGCTGTAGTCGATATGCTCGTGCAAGTTGATCAGGCCGGCAGATAGCAAGGCGCCGGGGCAGTCGACCACGACGGCATCGTCGTTGGCAACTTGGCAGCCGGTAGCTTCTATCTTGCCATCGCTGCCTACACGCAGGGCGCCACCGATATAGAGCTTGCCATCGCTGATGAGGTTGGCCCGCCAGACCTGCTTGCTGCCTGCGCCCGACAGCTGGCAACTGGCGGCAACCCCGGCATAGCGCGGCGCACAGACTTCGACGGGATAGCCCGATCCATCCAGGCGGCTGCCGGGCTGGCTGGTCGATAGATTGGCGCAGCCGGTGAGGATGGCCGCTGCGAGGGGGAGGAGCAGGTACTTCATGCGCGAGTCTCGTGAATTGCAATTGCTGCGCATGATGCCAACAAGCGTGCGCCAGTGCGAATGCAAGCTAGGGTTGGGGCGGGATGTGTGGCGTGGCGGCGTCTGGGCTGGGTTGAGTGCGGACGCTGGTGGTCGCTGTCAGTCGTGCTGGCTCAGGCTGACCAAAGCGCTGGTAAGTGAGGGGCAGCCAGAGCCCAAAGGACAGAAGGTGCATGCAAGCCCGGCGTGCAGGCACCCTCAATGCAATGGCTAGGCGGCTGTTGGGTCAGGAAATCCACCGCATTTTCTGATTGAGAACGCTACCATGTTCTTCGAATACGATCTCGAAACCGTAGCCACAACGACCGGCCCAATGGACCTGAATGTTCATAGTGTTCTCCTTGTCATCAACCGAGAACGCGATAAAAGGAACACGAACTATCTTTGCACTTGGATCTTTCACTAGCACCCCATCCTTCAAGCACCAAGACTCAAGTGCGACGTTCTTGAATGGAAACGCCATATCGTCAACTTCAAGTCGGTCAAACCGAGAGACCGGCACAAGATTCGCCTCGAAGTTTTGGCCCATTTCCGACCAAGCTCGTTCGATCCAGTGTTGTGCGTATGAGAGCGTGGACGACATATGGCACCTAGTGTTTCTTGAGGACTTGAAGGACGAGCATGTGACCGCTTTTGGGAGGGTTCTCGACCTTCCGCTTCTGGCCGAGACGTGACATAGCAATTTCGATCTGGCTGGAAGCGTATCAACCGCAAGCTGCCATCACCAGCGCGGCATTCTTGAAGCGCTGAGAATGCGTCGGTGTAGGTGGGCAGCTACCCCGGAATCTGAAGACTGTCCAGGTATTGCCACTCTCCGCCCGCCAACCAGCTAGTGTATATCCGATAGCGGTGTGTGCTTGGCCTTGGGGTCGACATCCTGGCCCATGGCGCGGATGAGGGTGTCCAGTTGGGCGTGCAGCGCGTGCAAGACGGCGGGGTCGAGCTTTTCCAAGGCGTCGGGCAGGAGTCCGCGCAGCGGCTGCGGGGCACGTTGATAGACGGCCAGGCCTTGCTCGGTAGGGTGCAGCAGTACCGCGCGTTGATCCTGCTGGCTGCGCTCGCGCCGTATCAAGCCTTGGCGCACCAGGTCTTCTATCAGATTGCTGGCGGTGGATTGATGTATGGCCATGGCGCGGGCCAGTTCGGTAACCCGTTGGCCTGGCTGCTGGGCAATACGAGCCAGGGCCCAGAGCTGCGAACCAGAGATGCCGCATTGCTTCTCTACCGACTGAAAATGCTTGCGCACGGATTGGAAAATCAGCCGGAACTGTTGCAGTACTTCTACATCCAGAGGGTGGTCGGGGCGAGGCATTGGCTTGCGCCGTAGTAAGGGAATGGGCGGATTCTAGAGCTTGCGGCGAACTATTTCACCAAGAGCCGGTGGGGGATGGGCGGGCACAGAAAAAAACAGCGCCCGGAGGCGCTGGTGGAAGCTGCTCTGTTCGCTGCCGGCCTGGGCCGGAGTTCGCAGGGCTAAAACTAGCATGCCTGTATACATTTACACAAATGTATATGGACGGCGTGGTTTTATCCACAAAGCCCATTACTTCTACCAGTAGGGCCTGGCCGGCGGTTGTGGCAGGATGATGCGCGCTATTTTCCTTTTAGATATCGGGTACTTGGCTGGGTACCTCGCGATTTCCAAGCGGCTGGCATAGGGTGCTTCCCGATTTTTCTGGCGAGAATTATTTTCGTCAAAATATTGATTTGTCATGATCTCTCAACTAAGGTTTTGCCTATCGGTCGCTTGGTAGAGATAAAGCGTACCGATGTAGTACCCATAAAAACTTAAGGAGAAATCATGAGTGTGAAACATCTGGCCCGACGTTGCCTGGTAGGTGCTGCTTGCCTGCTGGCATTGGGTGTACAGGCGGAAGACCTGAATGCAGTCGCTACACCGGTAGACCTGGTAAAGCGCCAGGCTGCACATGAAGTATCGCAATTGCTGAACGACCCGGATTTTGCCGCCAGCCTAGCGCAGCGGATGAAGGTCGAAGCCAAACCAGGGCAGGCCAAGGCCGCGTCGCTGCGGAATGTGCTGGCCCAGTATGAGCGGGTACAGCGCTTTGCCGGCAAGCAGGTGGTCAACAGCCAGGGGCTGAAGCGGCTGGATCAGGAGGCGCTGCGCCACAAGGGTCTGCAGGGCTATAGCGATGGCTTGCTGCAAGTGCGGCTGTACCAGCCCACGGCCAGCACCGAGGTCAGCCTGGCTAATACCCTGGTGGCCTTTGAGCCCGCTGGCGACGACAAGCAATGGAAGGTGATCGAAGCCTACGACCGCCAGGGCAATGTGCACCGCTTCGATGCCCGATCGGCACCGAATGTGCCGGTGCTGGTGGCCGACATCGATGCCCGCGAAGACATGCGTGCCGGCCTCAAGCTGATCAACCAGGCTTTGCGTCAGCATGGCATGCAGACCGCGCCGGGCAAGCTGGCCCAGCAAGCACGGGCGCAGGCTGGTGGCTATGTCGATACCGCCAAGCTGGACCGTATCTCGGTCAAGGATGACCAGGAACCCTGGATCTCGGGTGCGGCCGAGGTGTACGCGCTGGTGTCGGGCGTACAGCCAGACCAAGCCAAGGCGCAGATCGTGGCGGTAGACATGCCTTACCTGGATTACTCGGGCACCACCTACAACCCCAACCAGATCCTGATCCAGTGGGCGGATTTCCGTTATGCCGCAGCCAATGTGCTGTTCTACGAGCATGACGACAATACCAACTACAAGGACCTGGTACTGGCGCTGACCTCGGGCGTGGAGAAGATACTGGGTGTGTTCAAGCCGGAGTTCGCCATTATCGCGACGGTAGCCAATGCCATTGTGCAAGCCATGCCCAGCCACTGGTTCGCCAATGACGACGACTATATGGACGCGTTCTACACCCTGGAAAAGAACCGTGCCTATACCGATTGGGCGGGGGTAGGCGGCAATGTGGTGATGACGCTGACGCCGTATCGCTTGAACGAGCAATAAAACCGCTGTTGCGGTGACGCTGGTTTGCGCCTTGCCTGCTGGTATGCGGGCAGGGTGATGGAAACCCCTCTCTGGATGGAGAGGGGTTTTTACTTTTGGGTAGGGGACACAAGCGCGCTAAACCGACGATTTCTGGCAGCCTTCCACTCCTCAGGAAAGTCTTCATCTCCCTGAGAAAGCGCGGTCACTGCCGGTTTACAGCACTAATTGCCCATTCAGCGGAAATGTACGCCATTTCCGGATTATCCAGGACATAGCTATATCATGTGGCGTTGGCGATCTCGCTTGCCAGCTTTTCAATGGTCCAAATCTCAAATGGCACGCCGACTAGCGCCTTAGCCTCTGCTACAAGAATGGGATGAGCTATTCCAGCCCGGCTCCAATCGATCTTTTGGTCATGCGAGATAAGTACTGCTAGGTCGAAATCATGACCGGCAGCTTTGGCCTTTTGAAGCCCAGTTAATAGATCAACCCAAATAAAAAAATCGCCGTCTCCTTCGTCTTTAAATCCAGGTGGGGTTTTTGTCTTCTTGCGCTGAGCTGCAATCTCACGAAATTTTAGCCTTGGTGCATAAGGTACAAGAGCTTTCTTCTGCAGCATCTCTAAGAGGGCTAGTGTTTTACGTACGGTGCCTTCCTCATAGATGTGCCCATGTTCCGCACTGAACTTTTCAAGTAGCTCATCGATTTGGGCGGCATAATCGCCAAAATTTTTATCAACTTTCCCAAAGTCTGCCTTCAGCGAATCAAACTTCTTTCTTAGGCCTGATGTTACAGTATCTACTGCTTGGAGCTGATTATTCCAGAATTCTTGGATAGCTTGGCCAGGAAGAATCAATGGCGCAGAATGAGTCGCGCTGAGGTAGTCGATGATGTCCACACTTTTCGCATGCCCGCTAAGGCGCAAGAAAACATTTGCGTCTAGGCCAATCGCAGTGCGCCCCAAGAGGGTAGCCGTATGCGATGGACGCAAAGCGTAGACTAAGGCATCTAAAGACTCGATCGCAGTTCGTCGATCAAGAACATTAAATAGGCTTACTTGTTCAGGTAAATTTTCCTGAAAATCGGCCTTATCAGTACCAAACATCGCCAGCGACCTTAGCCAATTCCTTACCGACCTGTTCAATCGCGGCAGCGTCCCACTCATTAATTTCCCCCAATTTGCTCGCCCATTCGCCATGAATTGTAGAAGATAGCATGTGCTCAATGAAACCTTGCCAATCAGTAGCGGCTTTATGTCTACGATCTAGTGTCGAGAGGATCGTGTTGCCGATGGTGGCGGCCCAAAATGCCCCGTCCTCCTCGCTCATGCCATTCCATTGAGGTGCTTGGCGTGTCCAAATGAAGTGAAGCGTGCCTGTGGGATCCGGTGTAATGCTATTCGCGAGAATTGATCGGCGAAGAAATGTGAGTACACCCTTATTGAAGGATCGTTTGCAGATTTGATCAACGAATTCTTGCCTGGTCGGATTCAAGTCTTTCAGGTCGTCTACAAGCGACTTCCAATTTCCGGTTTCATGCACCCTTCTCGCAGCCTCACCCAATCTTCTTTCAACATTCCCAGTGCCAAGGTTCCCAACAACGATTCGACGTAGTACTAGTTGTAGAACATATTTCATCCCACTTAGGGAGTCAGGCACATTAGAGACGGCCAAAAGAATTGGTCGGACTGCAATTACGCCTAAACTGTTGAGTGCTCCGAAGACTTTTAGTGCTTCTGGTTCAGCAGGCCCAGCAAGAGAGGGGTCAATCATCTGCATATATAAGGGCAGATGATTTTCTAGCAACTCTATCAACTTGGTCGGTGCCGGAGGGTGTTTATCGGAATTGGCAGTACGTTGTGCAAGAAAGCCAAACAAGTCCTTTGGTAATATGTGCCCGCTCTGCACTGTAACCACGTGCCTGATATATTGAACGAAAGAGTTTGATCCAACGGGCGAGAACTGGCATGAGATTGAATGCCATTGCTTATAACGGGCTTCGCGCTCCAGTGGTGCGGTCTGACTCAGAACATAGTTCTTAAGTAGGTCGGCTGTTGTGAGCTCTCTACCCCTAGTATTGATAACTTCAAAAACTTGGTACGCGGAAGCAGGGTCCGGGTGTACAAAAACTGCAAAATAAACTCTGTGCGTTAGAAACTCGGTCCACTTGCCTAGCCGCTTGAATGGATCGGATTTGAGATCGTCTCTCAGTTTTTCGCGTAGGTATCTGTATGAATGAACCATTCGGCTAGATACGGATCCTTCTTCTCCTGTATCCACTGGCGGCTGTCCGGTGGAGAGAATTGACTGAAGGGTTTCATTATCTGCTTGATCAGTCAGCCTTACACGCGGATCTGTCTGATCTGTCGCATAGTCTATAGAGCGAAGAAAGTCAGCTTGTATGCGGTCCGCCAGCGCTTTCCGATCTCGTTCTACGGCTTCGAAATAAAGCGCATTTGCTAGTAATGTAAGCGTAACCAAGCGCTGCTGCCCATCTACGACGTGTTTTCTTTTTTCTTCGTCGGTTAGGATTATAAGACCAAGGAAGTACGACTCTGCTTCTATGCTATTGCGTAAGTCGCTCCAGAACTCTGAGACCTCATCTTCCTGCCACGAATACTCGCGCTGGAACGGGGGGATATCAAATGTTGAGCTGGAAAGTAGGGCGCCAGCACTGCTAGCGGAGGCATTTAGTGGCGTTTGCACTGTGAAGGGCTTTCGTTCCTTAGGTGATAAACCTTAGCATGGATCGCGATGACAACCCAACCTGATAACTTGTCGGTGACGTGTCGCTTCTGGCGTTAGTAGCGATTTGTAACCTGCCGCTTAACCCGAGACCGCACGAAGGTCAGCAACGGGTAGAAAATATGCGCTCAGGTGCAACGAAACCGGGCGTCGAAAGGCGCCCAGGCCTCAAAGCCCTCTTTCTGCCTCTGACTGGCCCCATCTTACAGAGCAACCAATGACCGTTTCTGCCGACAAGCGGCCAACGATTCATCACTAGCCCCCCAATCAGCAATGTACACATGAAAAATCTGCGGCACGATCTTGAGCGGCAAGAACGCGTAATCAGTTCAAGCAGAATCCGCACCGTACCCACGTATTGTCCGCTGCACGCACCTGCTGCGCGTGCCAGCGCTCAAAGCTGCCCAGGCAAAGGCAGCGGCGTGCCACTCTTGACGGTGCGTATGGCGAAGTTGCTGGTGATGTCCTGCACCATGCTGAGCGCCTGCAGTTTGCGCACCAGTTTTTCGTAATCGGGCAGATCACGCACCACGACTTCCAGCAGGTAATCGAATGCGCCCGAGACCACGTGGCAGGCGATCACCTCGTCCATGGTGGTGACGGCTTCTTCAAACAGCCTGACGGCATCTTCGCGGTGGTGCATGAGCCGTACGTTGACGAATACCGTGGTGGCCAGCTGCAGCAGCTTGCGGTTGAGTACGGCGCGGTAGCTGCTGATGATGCCGCTGTCTTCCAGCCGTTTGAGCCGGCGTGCGCAAGGGGAGGGCGAGAGTGCAACGCGCTCGGCCAGTTCTACCGTGCTGAGCCGGCCCTCCTGTTGCAGCAACTGCAGCATTTGCCTGTCTATGCGATCCATGGTTTAGGTGATCTTGGTGGTTTCCACTCATATTGTGGGGTTGATTGGTGGATATTGCCAATATTGCTGAGTGCCTATGTGAACTATGCCCATAAACACCCAGGCTTGCGGCGGATAATTTGCGCATTCCCCGCCCCGCTGGAGTTCTGCCATGACTACCCCTGTCGATGCCCGATTGACGCTACCTGCCGGTGGCCTGGTCGACACCCTTGATGCGCAGCGTCGTGGCGTTATGCTGGGGGTGGCTGCGCTGGTGGTGACGGTATTGATCTGGGCGGGTTTCTTTTTGTCGCTGCGCGCGGGTGCGCGTGCCAACCTGGCACCGGATGAACTGGCGCTGGTGCGTTTTGGTCCGGCGGGGCTGGTGTTTCTGCCGGTGTTGCTGCGGCAGTGGCGGCGTATTGCGGCCGTGCCCCTGCGCCATCTGCTGGGCATACTGGCGGGCAGTGGCTTGCCTTATTTTCTGGTGGCGGGCATGGGCATGCGGCACGCGCCGGTCAGCGATGGGGCTACCCTGATACCGGGCACCTTGCCGCTGTTCGTGGCGGCCATCTCCGTATTGCTTTACGGCCAGGCCTGGGCCAGCGTCAAGCTGCGGGCGCTGGGCTTGATTGCGGCTGGCGTGGTGCTGATGTTGTTGCTCAATCATGGCAGTGGCGATATCTGGCAGGGCTATGGCCTGTTTCTGCTGGGTAGCTTGATGTGGGCCAACTTCACGGTGTCGCTCAAGCAGTCTGGCCTGAGCCCCTGGGAAGGGGCGGCTGTTATCTCTTGTGGCTCGCTGGCCTTGCTGGCTGTCTGGCTGTTGATGCACCCGCCCGTCGGCTTGCTGGCCCTGCCGGTGGCGTCGCTGGGTTTCCATGTCGCGGTGCAGGGTTTGGGGGTGGGCTTGCTCTCCACGCTTTGCTACGCCTATGCCATTGCGCGTTTAGGTGCTGGCCGGGCTGCGGCGGCGGGCGCTTTGACGCCGGTCGTTGCGTCGGTGCTGGCGCTGCCCTTGTTTGGCGAAGTCCCCACGCTGGCCTCCCTGCTGGGCATGGGCTTGATCGTGGCTGGCGTGGTGTTGACTCACCGTTTGTCCCGATAGGGTTGGCGCGGCTGCCAGCCCATACTCTCTAAGCGCCACGAACAAAACCTTCTGGCGTTGTTGTGCAAGCTTGTCGTACCCACGTACTGTCTGCTGCGCGCTTGCGTGTTTCTTACCTATTTTTACTTGGAGTCACCCATGTTCCAGAATCTGAGCCCTGCGGCTGTTGATCCGATATTGTCGGTAGCCGAGGCTTTCCGCGCAGACGGCCGTACCCACAAGCTGGATCTGGGCGTGGGGGTGTATCGCGATGCAGCCGGCAATACGCCGGTGATGGCGGCGGTGCGCGAGGCGGAACAGCAGCTTGCGGCCAATCAGCCCAGCAAGAGCTATGTGGGCCTGGCGGGCAATCTGCGCTTCAACCGTTGCGTGGAGCAACTGGTGCTGGGGCAGGAGGCAGATGCCAGCGCCTGGGTGACCATACAGACGCCTGGCGCCAGCGGTGCCTTGCGCCTGGTGGCAGACCTGATTGCCGCCAGCCGGCGCCATGCCAAGATCTGGATCAGCGACCCCAGTTATGTGAACCACGCCCCCATCATGCAGGCTGCTGGCCTGGGTGTTGAACGCTATCCCTATCTGGATGCCGCAACTGGCACCCTGCGGCGCGAGGCCTTTCTTGAGGCGGTGGCAGGCCTGGGCCAGGATGATGTGCTGCTATTGCATGGCTGCTGCCACAACCCCAGTGGCCTGGACCTGACCCTGGCGGATTGGCAGGCGATTGCCACCATGGCGCAGGCGCAGGGATTTTTGCCGTTTGTTGATATGGCCTACCAGGGCTTTGGTGATGGGCTGGAACAGGATGCAGCCGGTTTGCGGGTATTGGCTGCGGCTTGCCCCGAGATGCTGCTGGTGTACTCGTGCTCCAAGCATTTTGGCCTGTACCGCGAGCGTACTGGCGCGGCCATGGTGAAATCGGCGCAACCTGCCTTGGTGCGCGGTAAGTTGTTCGAACTGGCGCGGCGCAGCTACACCATGCCGCCGGACCATGGTGCCGAGATCGTGGCCATGATCATGGCGTCTGATGATTTGCGGGCCAACTGGCAGGCCGAACTGGAAGCCATGCGCCTGCGCATGCTGGCTAGCCGCGACAAGCTGGCGACGGCATTGGCGCAGCGCGGCCTGGCGGCAGACTATCTGCGCCAGCACAAGGGTATGTTCTCCATGTTGCCACTAAGCGAGGCGGCTATTGCACGGCTGCGCGATGAGTTTGCCATCTACCTGGTGGCAGGTGGCCGCATCAATCTGGCGGGCCTGGATGAGAGCCGTATAGATGAGCTGGCCGATGCAGTTGCGCGGGTTAGCCTGGCGGCCTAGTTGCCGATGGGGCCTGGAGGTGCTGTCTTAACAGGGCCCTCAGGCTATCGTGGGGGGCGAAGGCCCTGACGATATCGCTGCTGCGCCAGCTGGTGCTTTCCAATACCACCATGCTGGTCTGGCTGGCCGGATAGTAGCTGAGGGTGGCGATATAGCCTGCGGTATAGCCGCTATGGCTGTATTCGAGCAAGCCATCGGCCTGGCTGATCTGCAAACCCAGGCCATAAGCCAGCGTACCCCAGCGATGTGGCCGCTGGCTGCTGGGGGTGACCATGGCGCGGTAGCTGGCCGACGAGAGTAGTTTGCCCCCGTGCAGGCAGGCTTGCCACCGTACCAAGTCATCGGCACTGGCAACGATGCCGCCGGAAGCGACCGAAGTGGCGCCTTTAGCTGGCTGCAGTGCGCCATCCTCTTGCTCCTGCAAGCCGGGCTGCCTGGGCTGCTGGTCTTGCACGGCGGCGCTGTGCATGCCACATAGGCGGAATACGTCCTTGGCCAGCTGCTCATAGCTTTGCCCGCTGCTGCTGGCCGCAACATGGCCCAGCAGGTCGTAAGCCCGATTGGAATAGGCAAACTGGCTGCCTGGCGGGGTGCTGGGTGGGCCAGCTTCACCTGTCAGCCCTGCTGTGTGATCGAGCAGCTGGCGCAAGGTAACCTGGCTACGCCAGGCAGGGTCGAGCTGCGGAAGGTACTTGCCTACCGGTGCATCCAGCTGGGCGCGGCCGGCATCCACCTCGCGCAGGACGATGGCTGCGGTGATCTGTTTGGTCAGCGAGCCAATGACAAAGCGCGGCGGTAGATCTGCAGCGGCGAGTTGCTGGTATTGCCATTGGATGGCACCCGCCTGGCTGATCAGGGCTACGCCCCGGAATGGCCGGTCTGGCAATTGGGCCAGGGCGGCGGTATAGGGTGGCACTGGGTGGGTAGCCAGCGCCAGTGGGCTGATCAGTGCAAGTAGCATGGTAGGGGCTTGTGGGGTGATAGGGTGCAGAGTCTCGGCTACGCATACGGCCAGTGCCACCGTCACCACTGCAACCGCTGTAACGTCCTTGGTGCGGACATGGCTGTTCTTTTTTGAAAAGGCGTTTGTCTGCATCGTAATGTTTCTGGATGCGGCTTTTTCAGATTATGCTGATGGAGAGAGCCATTCATCCCTGCATAGCATGCGAACTCAACCCAAAGGCCGGCCATGAGCCGCGATAAGCGTACAGCCCGCCGCGTTCCGGTAGCTTGTCCCGCCCGTATCCGCACGCTGGATATCGGGCCGAGCTATTACGGTACCTGTACTGACCTTTCTGTTGGCGGCCTCACGATACATAGCAACTTCGTGCCCCGCCACGACGAGGAGCTTGAGGTGACAGTGATGCCGCCGCGCAACGGTGGCAAGGCGGTACCGCCGATGACGGCCAGGGTGAAGGTACGTCGCTGCCATGAGATCGAGGCTGGGCTGACCTATGAAATTGGCCTGGAGATTGTCCAGATACTGACCTGAAGTGTTGGGCGGCTTGCACAGAAAACAAAACGGCGACATTAGGTCGCCGTTTTGCTGTCTGGCATTAGCGCTGCCAGGCGTGTGACAGAGAGGCTTATTCGGTGCGGAATACTGCCAGCGTGCCATCGAGCTGCTGTGAGGTCTCACCCAACTGGCGCGCTGCCTCGCCCATGCCCTCGGCCTTGTCGCGATTGGCCTGCATGGTGGCGTTCAGCGCCAGCAGCGCCTCCCGTATGGCATCGACCGATTGCCGGGCGGCATCGGCGTCCTGGGCGCTTTCACCGACCACCCCGCTGGTCTGGGACATCAGCTCGGCTGTGCTGGCGATAGCGGCATCTACCGTACCGGAGGCGGCCACCAGGCCATCTATCTGGCGTGCCTGATCGTCAACCTGCTTGCTGGTGGCTTCGATGGTGGACAGGATGCGGCTGACCATCTCGTTGGTCTTGCCCAGGGTCTCCTTGGTTTGCCCTGCGAGCTTGCGTACTTCATCCGCCACAACGGCAAAGCCACGGCCCATTTCACCGGCACGGGCGGCTTCGATGGCCGCATTCAGCGCCAGCAGATTGGTCTGCTCAGAAATATCGGCAATGGTGCGAAGTATGCCGGTGATCTCGCGGACATTGCCCGACAGTGTCTTGAAGGCACCGGTGAACTCACGATTGGCCTGGGCGCCGGCTTCGATCTGGCCAGTCATGGTGTCGATTTGCTGGCGGGCGTTGCCCAGCTTGGCTTCCACCTTGCCTATCTCGGCCCGCAGGCTATTGGCACGCTCGGCCGACTGGGCGGTGACGCTGGCGATCTCGTCGGCGCGATGGGTAACCACGTCCAGGCCCTCGGCGGCTTGTATGGTGTCGCTGGAAATGGCGGCAGTCTGTTCGACAAACTCGGTGGAGATGCGCGCATTGCCGCCTGAGGCTGACTTGGCTTCGCCCAGTGCCTGCCGGAAGCTGGCCATCAGTTCGTTGAGATTGCGGGCGATATGGCCCAGCTCATCGCCATGGCTGGCATCGACATGCAGGGTGAGGTTCTTGTCGCGGGCGATGGTATCGATGGTCTGGCTGATGGCCTGTACCCGCCTGACGATGATGCCTACCAGCAGGTACGACACCAGCATGCCCAGGATGAAGCCCAGGGCACCAATGGCAACCGAGTAGAGGAAGGTGGTGGCCAGTTCCTTGCCGACATGGTCTACCCTGACATCGGCGCCGATCAGATAGACCTTGCCGCTCTCTGTCTTGAAGGGCACCAGGACCGCCCGCAGGGGGCCATTGGCGTCATAGTCGGCATAGCTCTCCTTGCCCTGGCTCAGGGCGGCCTTGGCGGCCTGGGGGGCGCTGGTGAAGCTGGCAAAGTGCTTGTGGTAGGTGTCCTTTTTCTTGTCCTCGGCGCTGAAGCCGTCGGCCAGGTAAACCAGCTTGCCGTCGCTGCTGCCAACAAAATACAGGTAGCTCAGGCCTACCTTGTCGGCCAGCTGTCTCAGCTTCTCGCCTACCCGGGTGTATTCGGTATCGGATATCCCGCCCGCCGAACTACCGCGTGAGATATAGCTGTCGCCCACCAGATCGGGCGCTGCGCTGGCTGCGGCGACCAACTTGCCATCGATGCCGGCCAGTACGGTCTGCGACTTGAGGTAGTAGGCGTAGCCGGTATAGAGCGCGCCGGTGATGAAGTTGGCGACAAAGAAGATGGCCAGCAGCTTGAACTTGAGAGAGCGGTTGCGCAGCGACCAGCCCCCGGGCTTGGCGGCAGGTAGGTGGGGGAGCTTGAAGGTCCATTTCAGTGGCTTGCGCATCGGCTTGTTCTCCGCGTTGACTCGGCTTTTTTATGAGGAAACTATAAGCGATAGCCGATATCCTGGCAGCTATACTGCGTCACTTCCCCGCTTCCTGACTCTAGTTATGATGTTTTCTCCTGCTGTGCAACTGCTGGATACCCCAAGCCCGCTGGCCTGGCGCCTGTTCTTTGTGGCGGGCAAATTATTGCTGCCCGCAGTCGAGGGGGCGGCGTTGGCACCGGTGCCTGTACTGGATTTCGAACCGGCGGCGAGTAGCCGGCACTATCTGGGCAGGCTGGATGGCCTGGATTGCTGGGCCATCACCCTGCTGGATGTGCCGGACGGCTGGCAGCCCATGGCCTTGCGCGCAGCCATGATGCAGATGCCGGCAGCGTTGCTCAGCCTGGCAGTACGTGCGGCACAGATCGTGGAGTGGGACAGGACTCACCGCTACTGTGGCGCCTGCGCCACGCCAACCGAGCACAAGCCTGGCGAGCGGGCGCGCGTCTGCCCTAGTTGCGGCCAACTGGCCTACCCCCGCCTGAGCCCTGCCATGATGGCCTTGGTGTGGCGGGAGGGTGAGCTGTTGCTGGCGCGCTCGCCGGGGTTTACACCGGGCATTTACAGCGCGCTCGCGGGCTTTGTGGAGCCGGGCGAAACACTGGAGGAGTGCGTGGTGCGTGAAGTGGAGGAGGAGGTGGGTCTGCAGGTCAGCGATCTACGCTATTACGGCAGCCAGAGCTGGCCTTTTCCCCATAGCTTTATGCTGGCCTTTACCGCGCGCTGGGTAGGGGGCGAAATCGTGCCACAGGCCGGGGAGATAGAGCATGCTGCCTGGTTTCCGCTGGACGGCCTGCCGGGCATACCGCCGCGTTTCAGCATAGCGGGACACCTGATACGCGATACGGTGGCCGCCATGCAAGGGAAGGCGGGCTGATGGACGTGACGCTGGTGACGGCTGGCCCCTATCTGGCGGCACAGCCTGATGACTGGTATGTCAGCCAGATACACCATGAAGAGCGCTTGCTGGCAACGGCGCTGGCCGCGCTGGGCCTGCAGTGCCAGCGCGCAGACTGGGCTGATGGCCAGGTGGACTGGCGCCAGACTCGCTGTGCGGTGCTGCGTTCTACCTGGGACTATTTCCATCGTTACGATGCCTTTTCGTCCTGGCTGGCGGGTGCCGACGGCCAGACCATGCTGCTTAACCCTTTGCCACTGCTGCGCTGGAATATCGACAAGCACTACCTGGCCGATCTGGCACAGGCTGGTGTGGCGATCGTGCCTACCCGTTTCGTGGCACGGGGAGAAACGGCCAGTCTGGCGCAGCTGGCGGCAGAGCAGGGCTGGGATGCCGTGGTGTTCAAGCCGGCCGTGTCTGGCAGTGCCCGATTGACCTACCGTGCCACTGGCCCGGAGCTGCAGGCGCTGCAAGCTGTCTTTGCGGCCTGTGTGGCTGCCGAGGGCATGCTGCTGCAGCCATTCCAGCCTGAGATACTTGCACTGGGCGAGGTGTCGCTGATGGTGATGGATGGCCGTTACACCCACGCCATACGCAAATCGCCCAAGGCGGGGGATTTTCGGGTGCAGGACGACCATGGGGGCACGGTTCAGCCCTATGTGCCGAGCAGGGCTGAGGTGGACTTTGCCGAAGCCGCCGTTGCTGCCTGCCCAAGCCTGCCGGCCTATGCCAGGGTGGATTTCGTGGTGACAGCAGCAGGCTGCCGCCTGATGGAACTGGAGCTGATAGAGCCGGAGTTGTTCCTGCGCTTCCATCCCCCTGCGGCTGATGCACTGGCGGCGGCCATTGCCCGGCGATTGGCCAATTAGCTGGAACTGCTATGCGGTTGCTGGTGGCTGGCTCAGGCTAACCGGGCCGGGTTGGTAGCCTTGCGTCCGCAGGGCTTGTGACAGCCACTCAGCGGCCGGGCCGGCCAAGCCTGGGCGGCCGCTCAGGGTGAACTCGATATGCAGGCCGCTGTGGCGGGCGTTGCCGTAGCTGGGCAGGCAGGAAAGCCTGATATCCGGATGGCGCGCCAGCAGGTCCTCCATCAGATCGATCAGGTCACCCTCCTTGGCGTCGGGCACGATCAGGCTGGCGCGTTCTTCTGCAATGCCCAGGTGGCGATAGTGCTGATCCAGCACCCAGCGCACCATGGGGTGGGCCATCTCGGGAAAGCCCGGTACGAAATAGTGCCGGGCCAGGCTGAAGCCGGCGATCTGGTTGATGGGGTTGGGGATCAGCAGGCAGCCGTCGGGTAGCTGCGCCATGCGGATACGATTGGAGTAGGCTGCTTCGCCAAAGCGTTCGGTAATCAGCGAGGTCGCTTCCGGGTGCTG
Source organism: Chitinimonas sp. JJ19 (assembly GCF_036961565.1). Taxonomy (NCBI): domain Bacteria; kingdom Pseudomonadati; phylum Pseudomonadota; class Betaproteobacteria; order Neisseriales; family Chitinibacteraceae; genus Chitinimonas; species Chitinimonas sp. JJ19. The sequence continues at coordinate 175,050 of NZ_JBAMDD010000004.1, read as the reverse complement.
TACCAGGGGGACGCCCGCTGCTGCTGCGGCAGCCTGCCTGCTGTGGTCATCGGGCGTGGCGCCGATACCACCAAAGCTGAAGACGATACAGTCGCCCGCCAGCGTCTCGCGATAGAGCGCGGTCTGTGCGGCTGGATCGTCGCCGATGTAGCGGGCCCAGGCGAGCTGTAGGCCGCGGTTGCTCAGTTCCTGGGTGGCAAAGCGCAAATGCTTGTCTTCGCGCCGGCCGGCGAGGATTTCGTCGCCGACAATGATCACGCCAAATTGCTGGGGCATGCTGGGGAGACTCCTTGTCGATAGGTACTGGCGACCCTGCCAGGGCCAAGGTGCCCTGCCATCATGGCACGATGAAAACGGCCCGCCTAGGGGCGGGCCGAACGGGCTGCATGACTCGGTACGGCGAGCTTACTCGCCCAGATAGGCGTGCTGTACCTTTTCATTGGCCAGCAGGGCATCGGCGCTGTCGGCGTAGGTGATACGGCCGCTTTCCATCACATAGCCACGATTGGCGGTCTTGAGCGCCAGCTTGGCGTTCTGTTCCACCAGCAGCATGGTCACGCCTTCGCTGGCAATCTGCCGGATGATCTCAAAGATCTTCTGCACGATGATGGGGGCGAGGCCCATGGAGGGCTCGTCCAGCAGCAGCAGCTTGGGGCGGCTGAGAATGGCACGGCCCATGGCCACCATTTGCTGTTCACCGCCGGACAGCGTACCGGCCAACTGCTTGTAGCGTTCCTTCAGGCGGGGAAACAGGCCGTAGACCCGCTCCAGATCCATCAGGATCTCGGCCTTGTCGTTACGGTAATAGGCACCCATCCACAGGTTTTCCTCCACCGTCAGACGGGGGAAGATGCCACGGCCTTCCGGCACCATGGCCAGGCCACGGGAGACATAGTGATGCACCGGTATGCGGGTGCTGTCCTCGCCGTTGTAGATGATGGTGCCGGCAGCCGGCTTGACCATGCCCACCAGGGTCTTGAGGGTGGTGGTCTTGCCGGCGCCGTTGGCGCCGATCAAGGCCACCAGCTCGCCCTGCTTGATCTCCAGGTCTATGCCTTTGACGGCCTGGATGCCGCCATAGGCAACCTGCAGGCCTTTTACTTCCAGCAGTGTTTTCTGTTCGCTCATGCTATGTCCTTACCCGCTCAGTCCGGCGACGCGCCGAGGTAAGCCTCGATCACGCGCGGGTTGTTCTTGACCTCTTCAGGTACGCCTTCGGCAATCTTCTTGCCGTAGTCCAGTACGGCAATACGGTCGCACAAGCCCATCATCAGCTTCACGTCATGTTCGATCAGCAGGATGGTGACGCCATCGTTGCGGATCTTTTCCATGAGCTTCTTCAGGTCGTCGGTTTCCTTGGGGTTCATGCCGGCAGCGGGCTCGTCCAGCGCCAGCAACTGGGGGTCGGTTGCCAGCGCGCGGGCGATTTCCAGCCGGCGCTGGTCGCCATAGGACAGATTCTTTGCAAACTCACCGCCGTGCTTGCGTATCCCCACGTAGTCGAGCAGTGAGGTCGCCCGTTCGTGGATGGCAGCCTCTTCGGCGCGGGTCTTGGGATCGCGGAAGACCGCACCCAGCACGTTGGCACGGGTACGGACATGGCGCCCGACCATGACGTTCTCCAGGGCCGTCATGTTGTGGAACAGACGGATGTTCTGGAAGGTCCGGGCGATGCCGCTTTCCACCACCACATTGGGCTTCTTGCGGAACAGGTCTATGCCCTTGAAGGTGAACTTGCCTTCGTCGGGTTGGTACAGACCGGTCAACACGTTGAACAGCGTGGTCTTGCCGGCGCCATTGGGGCCGATCAGGCCATAGATTTCGCCCTTGTTGATGGACAGCGCCACATCGCTGAGGGCATGCAGGCCGCCAAAGCGCTTGTGTATGCCGGAAATCTCCAGCAGGACTTCGCCATTTGCTTGATTAGCCATGAGCGGCCTCCTTCTCTGCACCCTTGGCCGGGTCATCATCCTCGTGGAACTCTGCCTTGCGTTGCTTGGAAGGCCACAGACCTTCCGGACGTACCAGCATGACGAAGATCAGGGCAATGCCGAACAGCAGCATGCGGAGGTTCTCGGGGTTGACCAGGCGCTCGCCCAGCAGTTTGTCCTGCAGGGGGTTGACCACATCACGCAGTACCTCGGGGGTGAGGAACAGCAGTACCGCACCCAGGATGACGCCGGGGATGTGCCCCATGCCGCCCAGCACCACCATGGCCAGCACCACGATGGACTCCATCAGGATGAAGCTCTCGGGGGACACAAAGCCCTGGAAGCTGGCAAACATGGCGCCGGAGACACCGCCAAAGCTGGCGCCCATGGCGAAGGCCAGCAGCTTGACGTTACGGGTGTTGATACCCATGGCCTGTGCCGCAATTTCGTCTTCCCGTATGGCTACCCAGGCACGGCCGATACGCGAGCTTTGCAGGCGGATGGAGACCACGATGATCAACAGCGCCAGTGCCAGGAACAGGTAGTAGTAGAGGTGGACGCTGCGGAACTCGATGCCGAACACGGTGATGGCCTGGGAGAACTTGTGGCCGAACAGCGACACGGGTTCGATCAGGTTCACGCCTTGCGGGCCGTTGGTGATGTTGATGGGGCGATCCAGGTTGTTCATGAACAGGCGGACGATTTCGCCAAAACCCAGGGTCACGATGGCCAGGTAGTCACCACGCAGTTTCAGTGTGGGTGAACCTAGCAGCACACCGAATATGCCCGCCAACAGCGCCGCCAGCGGTAACACCACCAGCAAAGGCATGTGCAGCAGCCACTCGAAGCCCGTGCCCGATAGCATGGGCACCAGGTGTGGCGAGTTCAGCAGGGCATAGACATAGGCCCCCACAGCGTAAAAGGCGATGTAGCCCAGGTCCAGCAGGCCGGCATAGCCCACCACGATGTTAAGACCCAGCGCCAGCATGATGTAGAGCATGGCGAGGTCGAGGTTACGCACCCAGGTATTGCCCAGGGTGGCGCCCATGACAAACGGCAGCACCGCCAGTACCACGGCGAAGATCGCCATGCCGGCGTAGGCCGCTGGCTTGGATTGTTTGATGTTGGCTAGCATGTTCTCTCTCTCCCGATCAGGCGCGTTCGGCGACACGTTCGCCCAGCAGGCCGCTGGGGCGGAATACCAGCACCAGGATCAGCACCATGAAGGCAAAGATGTCCTGATAGTGGCTACCCAGCACACCACCGGTAATCGGGCCCAGGTAACCAGCGCCAACGCTTTCGATAATGCCCAGCAGGAGGCCGCCAGCGACTGCGCCAGCCAGGTTGCCGATACCACCCAGCACGGCTGCGGTGAAGGCCTTCAGGCCTATCATGAAGCCCATGGTGGGGTAGGCCAGGCCATAGTTGGCGCCAACCATCACGCCGGCCACAGCACCGAGCGCCGAGCCGATGACGAAAGTCATGGAGATAACGTAGTTGATATTGACGCCCATCAAGCTGGCAACCGACTGATTCATGGATACTGCGCGCATGGCACGACCCAACTTGGTCTTCTCGACCATGATGAGCAGGCCACCCATGACAACCAGGGCCAGTACAACGATGAGTATCTGCAGATCGGTAATCACGGCGCCCATGAAGTCGTGCGAGGCATGGGGCAGCAGATCGGGGAAGGAACGGGGGTTGTTCTTCCAGATCAGCACTGCAACCTGTTGCAGCACGATGGAGATACCGATGGCGGTGATCAGGGGGGCCAGGCGTGGTGCTTTACGCAACGGTCGGTAGGCTACCCGCTCGATGGTGAAGCCCAGCAGCATGGTAATGGGTATGGAGACCAGTAAGCCGGCCACGACCAGCAGTGGCCCTGGCAGGTTGACGCCGCTACCCGAGAGGATGCTGACAGCCGAGATGGTGATCATGGCGCCCATCATCACGATTTCGCCATGGGCGAAGTTGATGAGCTGCAGGATGCCGTAGACCATGGTGTAGCCCAGAGCGATCAGCGCATAGATGCTGCCGACTACCAGGCCGTTGATAAGTTGCTGGATGAAAATGTCCACGCGTTGACTCCTCGTCTTGTTGCGTGAGGGAAAGCGAATCGTGCCGGGTAGGCAAACGAAACCCCGTGTGCCTCAGAATTATTATATTGAGGCGGGCCTGATTGTGACTGGGGTATGACTACAGTTGTAGTTGGGGAAAACCGGAAGTGAAAAAGGCGGCGTCTTTCGACGCCGCCTTTGTTGTAACAACCTTACTGCTTAGGTTGCTCAGCAGGCGCTGCTGCGGCTGCCGGTGCGGCAGCTGGGCTGCCCACGGTGGCCACTGCTTCCCACTTGCCAGCCTTGACCTGGTACACGGTTACCTGGCCGCCGACGATATCACCCTTCTCGTCGAACTTGATGGGGCCGGTCACGCCTTGGTAATCGGTCTTGGCCAGTTCGGGCAGGTACTTGGCCGGGTCGGCCGAGCCAGCACGCTTCATGGCTTCCACCATCAGGCGGGTTGCATCGTAGGTGAACGGTGCGTAGATCTGGATGTCGGTGTTGAACTTGGCCTTGTACTTCTTATCGAAGTCGGCGAAGCCAGGCATCTTGTCCTTGGGCATGCCAGGCTGCGAAGCAAACTGACCTTCGGCGTTGTCGCCAGCCAGCTTGATGTATTCGCCGGTCTGGAAGCCGTCGCCACCCATCACCTTGGCGGCAATGCCCAGCTTCTTCAGCTGCTGGGTCAGCGGGCCTGCCTGGGCGTCCATGCCGCCGTAGAAGATCACGTCAGGCTTCTTGCCCTTGATGGTGGTCAGAATGGCCATGAAATCGGTGGCCTGGTTGGTGGTGAACTCACGACCCACCACTTCCACGCCCTTGGCCTTGGCGGCCTTCTCGAATTCGTCTGCCAGACCTTGGCCGTAGGCGGTACGGTCGTCAATGATGGCGACCTTCTTGGCCTTCAGGTTGGTGGCAGCAAACTCACCCAGCGCGCCGCCTTGGGCGACGTCGTTGGCGATCACGCGGTAGGCAGTCTTGAAGCCTTGCAGCGTGTATTGCGGGTTGGTGGCAGATGGCGAAATCTGCGGGATGCCGGCATCGGAATACAGCTTGGAGGACGGGATGGTGGTGCCCGAGTTCAGGTGACCGATCACGCCGGCAACCTTGGCATCCACAAAACGCTGGGCCACGGTGGTAGCGGTCTTGGGGTCAGCCTGGTCATCTTCCGAGATCATCTCGAACTTGACCTTCTTGCCGCCGATCTCAACGCCTTCGGCGTTCAGTTCTTCGATGGCGAGGCGGACACCGTTTTCATTGTCCTTGCCCAGGTGGGCGATGTTACCGGTCAGCGGTGCTGCGTGACCGATCTTGATCACTTCGTCGCCGGCGGGTGCGGCAGCGGCGGGTGCACCAGCTGCATCAGGTGCCGGCGCTTCTTCTTGTTTGCCGCAAGCGGCGAGTGCCAGTACGGCGGTGGCGATCAGGCTGTAACGAGCCAAGGTCATGAATGTTCCCCTTTTGACAAACGCGGTATTCCGAAATTAGGAACTGCACTGTATGCGCAATCCGACAACGAGCCAAAATGCGTGCGGAATATTGCGCTCCAACTTTTGCGCTTGTCAACGTGGGATAAGCCCTGTCGTAAAACCGCGAATTTGGCTTGTACCAAGGCTTTGCGGGTAATCCCTAACTCATACCACCAGGTCTAGTTGCTGCATGGTCCCGACCTTGCCGGTCTCGGACAGATAGATGCCAGAGCGCCGTATCTGTCCATGTTCTATATTCTGTTGATCTGTCAGGGAAAAATCGGTTTGTGCGTTGTCCAGGTAGAGCGCGCCGATACCCAGGCTCTTGAGATCGGTCAGGTGGGTTACACCGTCGGCATCCCGTGTCCATAGCTTGAGTTGCGCCCAGACGCCATCATTTTCGTCTATCCAGCCATTGCCATCCTGATCGTGCTGGGCCAGATCAGCGAAACCATTGCCGCTCAGTGCGCCAAACAGCTCGCTACCATCGTTGATGGTGCCATCCTGGTTGGCATCCAGTGCCAGAAAACCACTGCCCTGGCCCAGAAAGGACATGGTATCGAGCTGGCCGTCAGCATCCAGATCAAAGGCGACTTTATCGTTGCCCAGGCTGGCGGTGGCGGCGGCATAGTTGATGACCAGTGGGTCTTTCTTCATGCCGGGCGATGCGGCGGTGAGGCTGAACTCGCGCTCTTCGCGGTAGTAGCGGCTGAGGTCCAGTGCGGCACTGAAGGCAATCTCCTGGCCGTCTGCCGTGGTGACGCGGCCGCCAGCGGTAAAGCGGGTGTATTCGCTTTCTTCCAGCACTTCCCGGTAGTGATAGTCGATACGCCACTCGGCCTGCGCTGGGCCGGCGGGTATGGCGCTGGCCTCGCCACTGGTCGTTGCGCCGATGTTGCGTTGCGCAGGCACAACATTCTCGGTTTCCAGGTCGCGGCCGGTGAGGTGTTTGACCAACTGGCGCACCAGCGGCCAGAGTGGGTTGCTCTCCAGTGCCAAGCGTAGGTTGTAGCCCGTGTCGGCCGCCTGGGTAGTGACACCCTGGCTGGAGAGGGCAACGCTTTCCTGTGGGGGCGGTGGGGCAGGGCGGAAGCTGGTGTTGATGCGCGTCTCTACGGTTTGCCGGCGCGCAGCCTCGCGCTGGCCAGCAAGCTGGACCTGCGATTGCTCGATTTTCATCTTGTTTTCTCCTGGCCGCCTGTCAACGGCTTTATGCCAGGATATCGGCAAGGCACAGGATAACTTGATGATACGCAAGGATATCCTGGCGAACAGGCTCTTACATCTGGCCGTGTTCCGCCAGCGAATGGCTGCCGTGCCGGGTTACCACGAAATGATCGAGCAGCCGTATATCAAGCAGTGACAAGGCCTGCTTGACGGTGCGTGTCAGGTGCAGATCGGCTTCGCTGGGCTGGCTGACGCCCGAGGGATGGTTGTGGGCAATGATCAATGCACCGGCATTCAATTGCAGTGCGCGCCGCGCGATCTCGCGTGGGTGGACGCTGGCCTGGTCCAGCGTGCCGCGAAACAACACCTCGGCGCTGATCAGGCCATGCTGGGTATCCAGAAAAAGTGCGCCGAAGCATTCGCGGTCTTCTCCGCCCAGCCACAGGCGCAGGTAGTCGCGCACCGCTGCAGGTTGGCTGAAGGCCTGGGGGCGGCTCAGTTGCTCTCCCAGGGCGCGGCGACTCATTTCCAGTATGGCTTGCAACTGGCTGTACTTGGCAGCGCCCATGCCGGGGATGCGGCAGAGCTCGGTCAGGCTGGCGTCAAACAGTTCGGTGAGCGAACCAAAGTGCTGCAGCAGCTCGCGCGCCAGGTCCACCGCATTCTTGCCTGGTATGCCTACCCGCAGGAAGATGGCCAGCAGCTCGGCATCGGACAGGCTGCTGGCGCCATGTTGCAGCAGTTTTTCGCGGGGGCGTTCGTCGGTGGGCCAGTCGGTTATCGGCATGGGTTTGGGTGGGCGAGAGGGATGCTTTACACTTTCGGGCTGAGCAGGCTTATTTGTAAAGGAATTCTGATGCGAGAGCAGCAAGCATGAACCGCCCCAAGCGTGTTTTGCTGGGTGTGACCGGTGGTGTGGCTGCCTATAAGGCGGCGGAGCTGACACGGCTGTTTGTCAAGGCTGGGCATGATGTCCAGGTGGTGATGACCGAGGCGGCCACCCGCTTTGTGGCGCCGGCCACTTTTCAGGCCTTGTCAGGCCGGCCCGTGTTTACCGATCTGTGGGATAGCCGGGTCGATAACCATATGGCCCATATCGATCTGGGTCGAGAGGCAGATCTGATACTGGTGGCGCCTGCTTCAGCCGACTTTATGTTCAAGCTGGCCCATGGCGCGGCCGATGATTTGCTGTCTACCCTGTGCACTGCCCGGGATTGCCCCCTGTTGGTGGCGCCTGCCATGAACCGGCAGATGTGGGAGAACCCACCCAACCAACGCAATGTGCAGCAGCTACGGCAAGATGGCGTGCTGGTGTTGGGGCCGGATGAGGGTGACCAGGCCTGCGGTGAAACGGGTTTTGGCCGCATGCTGGAGCCAGAAGCCCTGTTTGAGTTGGTTGAGGCTGCTTTCCAGCCCAAATACCTGAAGGGCAAGAAGGTACTGATTACTGCTGGGCCGACCTTTGAGCGTATCGATGCGGTGCGAGGCATTACCAATTCCAGCTCAGGCAAGATGGGTTTTGCCATTGCCCGAGCGGCCTTGGAGGCCGGTGCCGAAGTGACGCTGGTTGCCGGCCCCACATCGCTGAAAACCCCGGTGGGTGCACGGCGCTTGGACGTGGAAAGCAGCAAGGACATGCTGGCTGCCGTCAATGCGGCAGTCAGCAAGACTGATATCTTTATCAGTGTGGCGGCGGTGGCCGACTACTATGTGCTGAATCCATCCGAGCAGAAGATCAAGAAGGATGCCCATATCCTGACCCTGGAGCTGGCACCCAATCCCGATATCCTGGCCAATGTGGCTGGTTTGGCTGATCCACCATTCTGTGTGGGATTCGCCGCTGAGAGTGAAAACCTGCTGGAGTATGGCGAACAGAAACGCCGACGCAAGAAACTGCCTTTGCTGGTGGCCAACCAGGTGCAGTCAGCCATAGGGGCTGACGACAATGAAGTCTTTCTGCTTGACGACCACGGCCAGCACAAGCTGCCGCGTGCCCCCAAGCAGGAGATTGCCCGTGCCATCGTGCAACACACTGCCAAGCTTTACCATGAGTACCATAAGCCATGAAAAAACAGATCGACGTACGTTTGCTGGATGACCGCCTGAAAGAGCACCCACCGGCTTATGCCACCGGTGGCTCAGCCGGGCTAGACCTGCGTGCCTGCCTGGAAGCGCCATTGGATTTGCAGCCGGGTGCCACCAAGCTGGTACCTACCGGAATGGCCATCCACCTGGCCGATCACCACCTCGCCGCCATGATATTGCCGCGTTCTGGCCTGGGGCATAAGCATGGCATCGTGTTGGGTAACCTGGTGGGGCTGATCGATTCAGATTACCAGGGACAGATCTTTGTTTCGGTCTGGAATCGTGGCAACGAGCCTTTTGTGATCCAGCCCATGGAGCGTATTGCCCAACTGGTCGTGGTGCCGGTTGTGCAGGTCGGTTTCAATATCGTGGACGAGTTCCCCGCCAGCGATCGGGGTGAGGGCGGCTTCGGTAGTACCGGCAAGCACTAACCGTGCAGTAGCAGGCCTAGCCTGTACTGCGGTAGTACAGAAAAACAAAAAGCCACCTGCATGGTGGCTTTTTGCTGCGATCTTGCTTTTGCCGCTTGGCGGGTGCTTAGACACCCAGTTCTTCTACCCAAGCCAAGGCCGAAACATGGGCCTTGTTGAGCATTTCCGGGGTCAGCTGCAAGTGCTCACACAAACGCGGCACATCGGCCATCTCAGGGTCTTCGCAGGCTTCGGCCAGCTCCAGGAAGGGACCATAGATACCGGTGCGGCTAAGCAGTGCGTCAGAGACGGCATCCGGCAGCAGCAAGGTTTCGAGGATCTTCTCCATGGGCATGTCCAGCATCACGTCCAGCAGCGAGAACACGCCAACAATGAACAGATTATCGCGATCGGTTCCGTCCAGCATGTGGCTGCCCAGCAACTCGACCAGCCTGCCACGGGTGACGGCGGTTTTCATCAGTGCTGGCGGGGTGCCGGCGTCGGAGCTGGCGGTAACCAGCAACAGGGTGAGCCAGCGATATAGCTTTTGGTAGCCCAGTATGGTGACGGCGTGGCGGAAGGAGTGGATCTCGCAGGAGAGGCCAAAACCCGCCGAATTGATATAGCGCAGCAGCTTGAACGACAGGGCCACATCACGCTTCAACGCATTCTCGATCTCGGTGATCTCGGCGTTGTTGCGCAGCATGTTGAGCAGGGTAAGGATATTGGCGTAGGCCGGGTTGATCACCTTGGCCGAGAGCGTCTCGGGGTGGGCGAAGTAATAACCCTGGAAGCAGTCCATGCCCACATCCAGGCAGAACTTGAACTCGTCCTTGGTCTCGACCTTTTCCGCCACCTGCAGCACAGGGAACTTGCGCAGCTCCTTGGACAGGCTCTTTACGTTCTCCAGGCCCAGTTGCTGGATATCGAGCTTCACATAGTTGGCAAACTCGAGGAAGGGGGCCGTCTGCGGGGTATAGGTAAAGTCGTCCAGCGCAATACCGAAGCCCTGGGCGCGTAGTTCCTTGGCGCGTGCCAGCAACTCGGGGGTGGCATTGACCGACTCGACGATCTCCAGCACCACACGCTGCGGATGCAGCAACTCGAGGAAGTTGCTCTCCAGCATGGAGGTGGCGACGTTGACGAAGGCCAGCTTGCTACCTACCAGCCAATCCGCGCCCATATTGGACAGGGTGTTGACCAGAATATTGGTGCCGGCCTGCATGTCGCTGGAGAAGTCCGCCGTCAGGGAGGACTGATCCAGTCGAAACAGCAACTCATAACCTATGATCTGCTGCTGGCGGTTAAGTATGGGCTGACGGCCGATAAAGGCGTTGTTCTGCATAGTGACTCGCGGTAGGCGGAAGCAGTCGGATGGATTCTATACGGCGGCCTTCATTATGCAGACCGCCGACCCCCTTGGCAATTTGGCTTCAGGCCTTGTTCGACAGCATTTCCAGGAATTGCGACGTCTTGATGGCAGACTGATCAGACTGGTTGTCTTCAAGCAGGTCTTCCATATCAAGTACCAGTACGACTGAACCATCGCCGGACAAGGTAGCACCGGCAACACCACGTGGGCGTATGTTCTGCAGCGGTTTAATTACCACGTCATCGCGACCGATGAAGCTGTCTATGGCCAGGATGAAGCTATTCTCGCCGGATTGCATCAATACACCGAACTGCGGCGTTTGGGTTTCCTGCCAGCCAAGCAGCCGTGCCAGCGAACGTACCGAGAGGATCTCATCGCGCACCACGATGGTGGCGCGGCCGGAGACCTCCTGAACCTGCTCGGAGCGGATGGGGATGATTTCTCGCACCATGGCCAGGGGTACGCCAAAGGGCTGGTCGCAGACCTTGACCACCAGTACAGGCAGTATGGCCAGGGTAAGCGGCAGGGAGATGGCGAAGCGGGTGCCTTCTCCCACCACGGAGTGGATATCGATGCGGCCATTGAGCTTCTGGATATTGGTCTTGACCACATCCATGCCCACGCCACGGCCCGATACGCTGGAGATCTGATCCTTGGTGGAGAAGCCTGGCATGAAGACCAGTTGCAGCGCCTGCTTGTCATCTAGGCTATTGGCGGTTTCCAGGTCGATCAGGCCTTTCTCCACGGCCTTGCGGCGTAGGAAGTCGGCACGCATGCCCTTACCGTCATCGACGATCTCGATCAGGATATGGTCACCCACCTGGGTGGCCGACAGCTGCACGATGCTCTTGGGCGGCTTGCCAGCGGCAATGCGCTCTTCTATGGTTTCGACGCCGTGGTCCACGGCATTGCGTACCAAGTGAACCAGGGGATCGTTGAGATCCTCCAGCATGGTCTTGTCGAGTTCGGTTTCCTCGCCACTGATGACCAGCTCCACATCCTTGCCCAGTTGCCGGGCCAGGTCACGCGCCAGGCGGGGGTATTTCTGGAACAGCCGGCCTATGGGCTGCATGCGGGTCTTCATGACCGCGTTCTGCAGGTCGCTGACCAGAAGATCCAGCTGGCCTATGGCCTCATCCAGTGCCTTCAGGGTAGTGGTGTCGGTCTTGCCGTTGAGTATGTCGGTACGCAGGGTGGTCAGGCGGTTCTTGGTCAGGCCGATTTCGCCCGACAGGTTGAGTACCTGATCCAACCGGTTGGTATCGATCCGGATGGTGGTTTCCTGAGCAGCCAGTTGCTGGGCGGCGGGTTGCGGCTTGGATGCCGGCGCGGGCGCCGCAGGCTTGAGCCCCATGGCCGGTGCGGCAGGCGTGGTGACGGCGGGGACGGATACGGGGGCAGCTGGCAGCGATGCGGCCGATACCACGGGTGCCGGTGCTGCGGCCGGTGCGGCGGGAACCGGCGCACTGGCCGGTTTGGCTGCGGGCATGGGGGTGCCGGTGATGGCTGCATGCAGCATCACCCAATCGGGCTCGTTGCCCTGGCTGGCAGGGGCTGCAACAGGTGCTGCTGCCGGTGGAGCAGCTGGAGCGGGTGCCGGGGCGGGGGCGGCTGCACTGGGCAGTCGGCCTTCCAGCGCGTCGTCCAGCTGGGTCAGCAAGGCGGCATCCGCTGGTGCTGGTGGCCGTGATTGCGACAGCGAGCCGAACATATCGCGCACCACACCGGTGGCAGCAAGAATGGCATCCATCAGCTCGGGCGTCAGCTTGAGTTCGCCGTTACGGAGTTTGTCGAACAGGTTCTCGGTGCGATGGCACAAGTTGACCAGAGCGTCGACATTCAGGAAGCCCGCACCGCCCTTGATGGTATGAAAGCCCCGGAAGATGACGTTCAGGAGGTTCTTGTCATCGGGCCGCTTCTCCAGCTCGACCAGCTTGTTGTCCACGTCGGAAAGCAGCTCGGAGGCTTCCGTGAGGAAATCCTGCAGCAGGTCTTCCATGCCCGAAAAATCACTCATGGCATCATCCTTTTGGCTAGACCAGATCAGAAGCCCAGGCTGGCAAGCAGGTCATCCACCTGTTCCTGGTTGGTAACAACATCGGTACGGCCATCTGCATTGTAGACCGGGCCGTTCTCCAGGCTGGCATCGACTTCGCCTATGGGCAGGGGTTTGCCCGTACCGGCCGGCGAGAACTGCACCAGGAACTCGAACAGGCTGCCTTCCATCTCCTTGGCCATTTCCACGATCTTCTTGATGACCTGGCCGGTCAAATCCTGGAAATCCTGCGCCATCATGATCTCGAGCAACTGCGAGTTGGTGGCGCGGGCATTGGCGGCAGATGTCTTCAGGTGTTCGCGGGTGCGCGCCGCCAGTTGCTTGAATTCCTCGACCGACAATTGATTGGCGTACAGCTTGTCCCACTCGCTGGCCAGGGCTTCGGAGTCGGCCTCGATCTTGTCCTGCAGCGGCTGGGCCACATCAACGGCATTCAGGGTGCGGTTGGCGGCTTGTTCGGTCAGGGTGGCAACATAGGACAGACGGTCACGCGCATCGGGGATGGCGGCAGCGGCCTTTTCCAGCGACTTGTCGTAGCCCATCTCGCGCAGGGCGTCGTGCACCTTGCGGGTCAGCTGGCCGATGCTGGCAAACATCGAGCGGGCCGGGTCGTCCATGTTCATGGCGGCCATGGGGGCTGCTGGGGACGGTGTCTCGGCAACGGGTTCGGGCGCAGGCGCGGCGGCTGCCGGAGCAGGGGCCTCATCGGGTTGATTGGCATTGACGATGCTATCGAACAAGGCTTGCAGTTCGTCGGAGTCACCGCTGTTGATGGCTTTATCGCTCACGTTGGACTCCCGTCTTATTTGTTGAGGGTCTGGAAGATCTTGCCGAGTTTTTCGTCAAGCGTAGCTGCCGTGAACGGCTTGACGATATAGCCACTGGCGCCTGCCTGCGCCGCCTCGACGATGTTCTCCTTCTTCGCCTCGGCGGTGATCATCAAAAAGGGCAGGTGCTTGAGTGTTGGATCGGCACGCACAGCCTTCAACAGTTCGATACCCGTCATGTTCGGCATGTTCCAGTCGGAAACGACGAAATCGAAAGTGGTGGACTTGAGCTTGTGCAGCGCGACCTGGCCATCTTCGGCCTCTTCGACGTTGCTGAAGCCCAGCTCCTTGAGCAGGTTACGAACGATGCGGCGCATCGTGGAAAAGTCGTCAACCACCAGAAATCGAATGTTCTTGTCCGTCATGTCTTGCTCCGAGAGACCCCGCGTACGGGCGTGCGGTTAACCGCGTTACGGTGTAGTTCAGCTTTGCAGGAAAGGAGAAATGGTTTCCGCCAATACGAAAGGATCGAATTTGGCGACGTAGGCGTCAACGCCCACGCTGCTGCCCATGGCCCGGTTGGCATTGGATGACAGCGAGGAATGCATGACGACCGGAATACCCTGGAAACGGGTATCGGATTTGATGTGCTTGGTCAGCACATAGCCGTCCATCTCCGGCATTTCGGCATCGACCAGAATCAGCTTGAGATGGTGGCTCAGGGGTTGGCTGTCGTGCTGGTAACGGGTGGCAATGTTCTGCAACTTGTCCCAGGCCTCGGCGCCATTGTTGGCTTGCTGGTACTTGACGCTGATCTTGTCGAGCACGCTGACGATCTCTTTGCGGGCAACCACCGAGTCGTCCACAAAGAACATGAATTTTTCCTGGTCCACGCTGACCGAGGGAATATCCGGCACAAAGGTTTCACCGATGACACTGGCCAGTATCTGTTCGACGTCCAGTATCGATACCAGCTTGCCATCGTCGAGTTCGGTAATTGCGGTGATCAGCGCCTGGTTGCCGGCCAGCATGGTTTCCGGTGCGCGCACCTTGTTCCAGTCCACCCGGATGATGCGGTCCACCGAGCGCACCAGAAAGCCCTGGGTGTGCTTGGAGAACTCGGTGACGATCATGGTTTCTTCGTTCTGCGCGTCCGGATCATTGGGGCAGACGAATTTGGCCAAGGATATGACCGGGATAATATTGCCACGTAGTGAAATCACACCTTCCACGCCTACCGGCATATTCGGTGTCTTGGTGATCTTGGGGGTCTGCGAGACTTCCCTGACCTTGAAGACGTTGATCCCGAAGGTCTCGCGGGTACCCAGCGAGAACAACAGGATTTCCATCTTGTTCGAGCCCGCCAGCTTGGTGCGGGCATCGACGCTGTCGAGCAGGGTGGAGTTTGCGTTGGACATGGCTTTCCCTTGTACGCAGATCTATCTGTGGCTCAGTGCTGGGCGGCGTTACGCAACATGGTGGTGATCGCTTCCGTCAACTTGTGCGGCTCGAACTTGGCGACATAGGCATCAACGCCAACCGACTGCCCCAGCTTCTGGTTCGACATCCCCGACAGGGAAGAATGCATCAGGATGGGTATGCCGGCAAAGCGGGGATCTCCCTTGACCGTCTTGGTCAGCATGTAGCCATCCATCTCAGGCATTTCCACATCGGTCAGTATCATATGCACGAAATCCCTGACCGGCTTGCCCAGCACTTCTGCCTGCGCCGCAATGCGTTGCAGCTCGTCCCAGGCCCGTTTGCCATTGATGGCTTCAACATAGTTGAGTTCGAGCGCATCCAGGGTGCGTTGTATCTGCTTGCGGGCAATGGCCGAATCATCGGCATAGAACACCGTCTTGCCAACCAGGTCGCTGACCGGCCGGATAGTCTTGAATTCGGCGGAATCGTCCAGTTGATTGGTTTCGGCTAGGACTTTCTCCACGTCCAGCATCATTACCAGCTTGCCGCTATCGAGCTCGGTAACGGCGGTCACCAGGCCGCGCAGATTGTTGTTGAGCATTTCAGGCGGCACCCGCATCTGCGACCAGTCCAGCCGCAGGATGGTGTCCACGGCTTCGACCAGAAAGCCCTGGGTGTGACCGTTGTACTCAGACACGATCATGATGTCGGGTTTGCTGTCGGTCTTGACGCCCACGTAGCTGGCAAGATCAATAACGGGTATCAGGTTGCCGCGCAGGCTGACCATGCCCTCCACCGCAGGAGGCATCTCGGGTGCCTGGGTGATTTCGGGAGTGCGCATCACTTCGCGCACCTTGAATACATTGATGCCGAAGTTTTCACGCCGGCCCGAACGTGTATCCATACCCAGCGTGAACAGCAGGATTTCTAGCTTGTTGGTGCCGGCGAGTTTGGTGCGCGCGTCGATTTTCTTGAGCAAGTCGGACACGGTTGCGGCTCCGCGGTAATGTTGGGGAGGCTGTGACGTTGCAAGCATGCGCAGTGGCATGGGATACCGGCAAACATCAGTCACTTCGAATATTCTACCTTACCCTGAATTGCGCATGCACTTCCTTGTACTGGCGCAATCCTGAGGGGCAGCTTCGTTTTATTTATCGCCCTCCATGGCCCAGATTGCAAGCTGAGTGCGGTTTTCAGCACGACTTTGTCGAAATTTTTATAATCCAAAACAATACGCTCAACAAGGACGCTCACATTGGAAGCAAAACCAGTCGATGCCACTGCGGGCGGCGACAAGATAGACCGTGCTGAACTGGAGCAGGCATTCAGCCTGTTCAACGAGGCATCCCGCCAGTTGGTCGAGTCCTATCAGGAGCTGGAGCAGCAGGTGGGTTCGCTGACCCAGGAGTTGGCTGTGGCCAACGGTGCCTTGCGCCAACAGTTCGAGGAGAAAGCCGCCTTGTCGAGCCGGCTGGAGACGCTGCTGGCGGCCTTGCCTGGTGGGGTGGTGGAGCTGGATGGGGATAACCAGGTGCTGACGGCCAATCCGGCCGCCTCTGCCATATTTGGCGCGGCTTTGATTGGGCTGGACTGGCATGAAGCCATCGAGCCCGAGCTGGTGGCGACATCGGTAGTCAATGAGTGGCAGTTGCTGCTGCCCGACGGCGTGGAGAAGCGCCTCAGCATCGTGACCAGCCAGTTGCCAGGCGGCGAGCGTATCTTGCTGGTGCATGATGTCAGCGAAAGCTGGCGCCTGCGCCGGCAACTGGAACAGCATAAGCGCCTGGCCTCCATGGGTGAGATGGCGGCAGGGCTGGCACATCAGTTGCGCACGCCCTTGGCGACGGCATTGTTGTATACAGCCAACCTGGCGCGACCTCAGCTGGGGGAGGCGGATCGGATCAAGTTTGGCGAGAAATCGCTGGCTCGACTACGCTACCTCGAAACGCTGATACAAAATATGCTGCTGTTTGTACGTGGACAGCAGGCGGAGTTTGAGCAGGTAGATTTAGTGGCTGTGGCAGAGGAGGCCATACAGACTGTGCAGCCCCAGGATGCTGGGCAGGATCGTGTGTGGCAGCTTAGCCTGCCAGCAGGGCCTGCTTGGGTCAGGGCCAACCGCAAGGAACTGACCGGGGCCTTGATCAACCTGCTGGAGAACGCGCTGCAAGCCACCGGGCCGGGCCAGGAAATTGCGCTGGCCTTGCAGCAGCAGGGCGTGGCGTGGCGCCTGGAGGTGGCGGATCAGGGGTGTGGCATGGCCGAGGCAGTGCGCGAACGCTTGTTTGAGCCTTTCTTCACCACCCGCAAGGAAGGCACAGGCCTGGGTCTGGCGATCGTGCGCAATCTGGTGACCGCACTGGGTGGGGAGATCGATGTGGTTTCGGCGCCGGGCGAGGGTGCACGATTCACGATTCTGTTGCCAGTCGCGCATTAGCTCCCTATCGTGATAACGACATAGTCCATCTATTATTCAATTCGTCCTGATTAATTAGGAAAAACGAAATCATCATGACTGCCATCGTTGAAATTGACGGCCAAACCGGCCGCTTGCTGCTCTCAGGTCAATTTGACTTCAGCGCCCACCGCGATTTTCGACAAGCCTGCGATGAAGTGCTGGGCGCTGCCGGGGTAAATGAGGTGCTGGTGGATTTCCAGCAGGTTGACTACCTCGATAGTTCTGCCCTGGGCATGCTGCTGCTGCTGAAGGAGAA
Source organism: Chitinimonas sp. JJ19 (assembly GCF_036961565.1). NCBI lineage: Bacteria > Pseudomonadati > Pseudomonadota > Betaproteobacteria > Neisseriales > Chitinibacteraceae > Chitinimonas > Chitinimonas sp. JJ19. Next base: position 157,594 of record NZ_JBAMDD010000004.1, on the reverse strand, counting down.
GGCAGCTGCGGCAGGTAAGACGCTGGCCCTGGTCAATTGTCGGGATACCGTGCGCCAGGTACTGGAGATCGCTTGCTTCGGCAAGATTTTCACCATCCGCTAAAGGTTGAGCCCGCCTAGCCATGAAAGTCCTGCTGGCAGATGACGCTGAAGTTGTCCGGCTGCTGATCGGTCGCTTTGTTGAGTCGCTGGGTCATCAATTGATCCTGGCCAACGATGGCATCGAGGCGGTCGAGCAATGCATGGCCGAGCAACCCGACATGGTGTTGATGGACATGCTGATGCCACGGCTTGATGGCCCTGAGGCTGGGCGCCAGATCAAGCAGCGCATGTCGGCACGCTGGGTGCCCATCGTGCTGATTACGGCGGTGGAAGAAGTGACCAAGCTGGCCGATGCCATGGAGATCGGCGCCGACGATTACCTGCTCAAGCCTGTTAATTTCCGTATTCTGGAAGCCAAGATCAAGGCCATAGAGCGGACCGTTGAGCTGAATCGCAAGGTACGTGAGCAAGCCGAGAAACTGGCAGGCTATTTCGACCGTGCGGAAGAGGAAAAACGGGTTGCCCGGCATTTGATGGAGCAGCTGGTCAATCGCGAACGCTTGTCCGACCCGCAATTGCATAGCTGGATTGCGCCAGCCGAGAGCCTTTCGGGCGATCTGGTGGCGGCTGCACGTACGCCTGGTCAGGTATTGCATCTGATGCTGGCTGACGGCATAGGGCATGGGCTGACGGCGGCGCTGAATGTGCTGCCACTGACCCAGCCCTTCTATGCCATGACCGAGCGCGGGTTTGCGCTGACCGATATCCTGATGGAAATGCACCGCAAGGTGCGACAGGTCCTGCCGGTGGGCCGATTCGTGGCAGTGGCCTTCGTGGCGGTTGATTTCGTCAAGCGCACCATCGAAGTATGGAATGGCGGCATCCCTGAGTTGCAGCTGTATGACGACCGGGGAGGCGTGCTGAAGCGCTGGCCTTCCCGTCATCTGCCGCTGGGTATCCTGCCCATTGATGCGCTGGAGTTGGAAACCGAACGCTACCAGTTCAATCGCCGGGCCAATCTGGTGCTCTGCTCTGATGGCCTGCTGGAGGCGCGCAATGAAGTCGGTGAGGCCTTTGGCGTGATCCGGCTGGGGTTAGCCTGCGGCGGCCGCCCTGCGGCTGAGGCGCTGACGCGGACGGTCGACATGCTGTCCGACTTCCTTGGTGGCGCCAGCTGCCATGACGATGTATCGCTGGCCATAGTCGATCTGGATCCGGATGCTGTGCTGCCGCTGCCCGAGCATGTGGAGGTGGGCGAGTTGCCGCAGATTGCCGGCGAGGCTCGCTGGCGTTATGTGTTGTCGCTCGGTGCCGAGGAACTCAAGACGCTGCATACCGTGCCGTTGATCATGGGCTTTATCAGCCAGGTCAAACCGCTGACCCAGGCACATGCGGATATCTTCCTGATTCTCACCGAGTTGTTTGTCAACGCGGTGGATCATGGCCTGCTGGAATTGTCGTCCGCCATCAAGGAGGGTACTGACGGCATGGAGGTCTACCTGGCGGAGCGTGCGCGTCGTCTGGTCGCGTTGCGCGAAGGCCGGGTAGAGATAGAGCTGGCCGGCTACGATCTGGGCGGCCGAACCATGTTGAGGATACGCGTGGCGGATAGCGGGGCGGGCTTTGATTGGAGTTGGCAGGAGGCGCCGGATACCTTGCGGCCCAGTGGGCGTGGCATTGCACTGGTGAATGCGCTGTGCGCCTCGCTGCGTTTCTTCGGCAACGGCAATACGGTTGAGGCCTGCTACCTGACGCGACAAGCCTTATGAGCGCACACGATCACGGCAAGCGCTCTACCGAGCAGGCCCAAGGTGGCCTGGAAATACCCCCTAGCCACAGTGCCGATGTGGTGCTGCCCTTGTTCGATAAGCCGGTACGCGGCCCTGCTGAGCGCGTAGTGATCGTCGGCGCCTCTACCGGCGGCACCGAGGCCCTCAAGCATTTTCTGCAGCCTTTGCCCGAGAACATGCCTGCTGTGCTGGTGGCACAGCATATGCCCGAGATGTTTACCGCGCCGTTTGCGGCGCGGCTGGACAGCCTGTGTGCCCTGCACGTCAAGGAGGCTGAGCAAGGCGAAGTCGTCTTGCCCGGTCATGTCTATATTGCGCCGGGGCATTCTCACCTGATGTTGGGCTTATCCGGCGGGCACTATGTCTGTGAGTTGTCCAAGGCACATCCCGTCAACCGGCATCGGCCATCGGTCGATGTGCTGTTCCGCTCCGCCGCCAACCATGCTGGGCGCTATGCCTTGGGCGTGATACTGACGGGCATGGGGCGTGATGGTGCCCAGGGCATGCTGGAGATGAAGCGGGCCGGTGCCTACAATTTCGCCCAGGACGAAGCCAGCTGTGTGGTATTCGGCATGCCCAAGGAAGCCATCGCCCTGGGGGGGGTGGACGAGGTGGTGCCACTGGACGAATTGCCTGGCCGCCTGCAGGCGTGCCTGCGCACAGCGCTCCCCAAAGCGCCGGGTGCCGTGTAAGCTCGGCCGCATAACCCTTTACACGCAGAAACAGAGCCATGCCCGCACTGCCCATACTGATCGTCGAGGATGACAACGACCTGCGCGAGGCGCTGACCGATACGCTGGAGCTGGCGGGTTATCAAGTGCTGAGTGCCGAGGATGGCGAAGCCGGATTGTTGGTGCTGGCTGAACGCAAGGTCGGCATGGTGTTGTCGGATGTCCAGATGCAGCCCATGGATGGTGAGACGCTGCTCAAGCAGGTAAAGCTGGCCTATCCCCATATACCGGTGGTGCTGATGACGGCCTATGGTGTGATCGAGAAGGCGGTGGCGGCACTCCATGCCGGCGCGGCGCACTACCTGCCCAAGCCATTCGAGCCGGATGACCTGCTGGCGACGGTGGCCAAGTACATGCTGCCGGCGGTGGACGACGATGCGGTGATTGCCGAAGATCCGGGCATGTTGCACTTGCTGGATATGGCCCAGCGGGTGGCCATGTCGGAGGCGGCGGTGATGATTACCGGGGAGAGCGGTACCGGTAAGGAAGTGCTGGCGCGCTATATACATCGCCACTCGTCCCGTGCGGACGGCCCGTTTGTGGCGATCAATTGTGCCGCCATACCCGAGCAGCTGCTGGAGTCCACCCTGTTTGGCCACGAAAAAGGGGCGTTTACCGGCGCGGCCAACCAACATATCGGCAAGTTCGAGCAGGCGGATGGCGGTACGCTGTTGCTCGATGAAATCTCGGAAATGCCACTGGAACTACAGGCCAAGCTGTTGCGCGTGCTGCAAGAGCGGGAAGTGGAGCGGGTAGGGGGCAAGAAACCGATCGCCATTGATATCCGCGTACTCTCGACATCCAACCGCGATATGCCTGCCGAGGTGGCTGCTGCCCGCTTCCGCGAGGACTTGTACTACCGGCTCAATGTTTTTCCGCTGGCATTGCCGGCATTGCGCGAGCGCCCGGACGATATCGTGCCCCTGGCACGGGCCATGCTATCTAGGCATGCAGCCTCGGGTAAGCGGCGGGTGCCGGCAATCAGTGCCGCCGCTGCGGCTGCCCTGACGTCACATAGCTGGGATGGCAATATCCGGGAGTTGGAGAATGTCATGCAGCGGGCTTTAATTTTGGCTCCCGGTGACGATATAGAACCTGAACACCTGTTTTTGCCGCAATTGCGCCGGCAAGTATTGCCGGTGGCGGCAAGAATTGCCGCGCCGGTGGCAAATATGCCGCAGCCGGATTTGCCGCCTGCTGCGCCTGTAGTGACCGACATGCGTTCGCTGGAGCGGCAGCACATAGTCGATACACTCAAGCAGGCCGGGGGTGTGCGCAAGCTGGCGGCAGAAAAGCTGGGCATGAGTGAACGTACGCTGCGCTACAAATTGCAGCAGTATCGCGAAGAAGGTTGGCAGGAAGAGTAATAAAAGGCCTGTTGGCCTGCGGATTGCTTGCTATTGTTCAAGCGAGACACATACAATTTCACGCAGTTTCGAGGTGCATCATGAGCGTGCAAGGGATAGACAACCTGCTGGGCGAGTTAAAGGCCATGTCCGCCAAGGCGGCCGGGCAGTCTTCGTCCGCTGCAGAGGCCTTGCCGGAAGGTGGTGATTTCGCGTCTGTGCTGAAGTCGTCGCTGGACCAGGTCAATCAGATGCAACTCGATTCGCAGGCCAAGCAGCAGGCGTTCGAAATGGGCGACCCCAACGCCAACCTGCAAGACGTGATGGTCTCGCTGCAGAAGGCGAGCCTGTCTTTCCAGACTATGGTGCAGGTTCGTAACAAGCTGGTGTCCGCATACCAGGAAGTTATGAACATGCAGGTGTGATATCGCCTGATATATGGATGACGCGGTCGTAGCCGTCGACAATCGAGATCTGCAGCAGGGTGAGCGTCCCAACCTCATCCAGCAGTTCAATCAACTCCCCAATACGCGCAAGATACTCACGATAGCCGTCATCGCAGCCGTGGTGGCGGCGCTGGTCATTGGTGTGCTGTGGGCGCGCGACCCCGGCTACAAGATACTGTTCGCCAATATTTCCGATAAGGATGGCGGCCAGATCGTCCAGATACTGCAACAGCAGAATATCCCCTACAAGCTTGAACCCGGCGGCGTGATCTCGGTGCCGGCCGAAATGGTGCATGCGGCCCGGCTGCAACTGGCGTCACAGGGTTTGCCCAAGGGCGGCACCGTGGGTTTCGAGTTGCTGGATAACCAGAAATTCGGCATCAGCCAGTTCGGTGAACAGGTCAATTACCAGCGTGCGGTTGAAGGTGAGTTGGCGCGGTCTATTGAGTCGCTCTCGGCTGTGGCTTCCGCCCGCATCCATCTGGCCATGCCCAAGCAGACCGTATTTCTACGTGAACAGCAGAAACCCACCGCTTCGGTATTGCTGACCCTGCATCCGGGCCGTGCGCTGGATGGGGCGCAGATTGCCGGCATTATCCATCTGGTGTCCAGCAGCGTACCTGATCTGCCTATCAAGAATGTCACGGTGGTGGATCAGGATGGCAGCCTGCTGTCCAACATGCCCGACCTGCTCAATGGTGGCAATGGTTCGCTCAACCAGCGGCAGATGGCTTTGGTGGCGCAGCAGGAGTCGCTGCTGTCCGAGCGTATCCAGAAAATACTGGAACCTATCGTCGGCAAGGATAACGTCAAGGCCGAAGTGACGGTTCAGATGGACTTCTCTGAAGTGGAGCAGGCGTCGGAGACGTTCAAGCCCAATTCACCACCCAATGCCTCGGCCATACGCAGCGAGCAGTCCAGCGAAGGGGCGGGTGCCAATGCCAGCCAGCCTTCCGGCGTGCCGGGTGCCTTGTCGAACCAGCCACCCGGTGCCGCCAGTGCGCCCATTACCTTGCCCAATCCACCGGGCGTGACTGTCAACAATGCGCCGTCCTCCACCTCGCATAAGGAGATGACGCGCAACTACGAGGTGGACAAGACCGTTGCCCATGTACGCCAGCAGGTGGGCGTGCTCAAGCGGGTCAATGCCGCTGTGGTGGTGAACTTCAAGCGGGTGCAGCAGAAGGATGGCGGCGTGAAGTCGCAACCGCTGACCCAGCCCGAGATCAACCAGGTGACCAACCTAGTACAGGAAGCCATAGGCTACAACCGGGATCGGGGCGATTCAGTGAAGGTGGTCAATGCTGCCTTTGCAGACCGCATACTGGATGTGGCGGGCAAGTCCTTCTTCGAGAAACTGACCGAATACCTGATTGCCAATACTGCCGATATCCTCAAGGTCATCCTGATTGCCCTGGTGGTGGCTTATCTCCTGTTTGGCGTGGTGCGCCCCATCCTGCGCGATGTGATACGCCCACGCCAGGACAAGGGTGCCATGGGGGGCGAGGAAGGTGGCGTGGCCCTGACGGCAGAGGAATTGGCGCAGTCTGAGGTGGAGGCCGAGGTGGTGGCCGAAGCCGAGGCGGGTGCGCAGTTGGCGGCTTTCAGCGAGCTGCTGCAGCGCGCCAAGGAAATGGCCAAGGAAGACCCGCGCATGGTGGCTACCATCATCCGCGAATGGCTCACTGCCGATCCTTCTGATCAAAAAACCGGTTAAGTCTTGGTCTGTTGGTTCGGCTGGGCTGGTGGGTGTCGCCGGCCGCCGGGCCTTGCAGGCGTCGATGTGAATCAGGGTGCCTATCGCACCGTTTTCTGGAGCCAGCATGGCCGCTAATGATGAAGCCATCCGCCGCAGTGCCATCCTGTTGATGAGCCTGGGTGAGGAGGCTGCTGTAGAAGTCTTCAAGTACCTGGGTCCTAAAGAGGTGCAGAAGATAGGCCTGGCCATGGCCAGCATGGATAACGTTACCCGCGAACAGGTGGAAGAGGTGGTGGGCGATTTCCTGGGCTCCACCATGAATCGCGCCAACTTCGGTGCGGCTGACGAGTACATCCGCTCGGTGCTGACCAAGGCGTTGGGGTCGGACAAGGCGGCCAACCTGCTGGATCGCATCCTGCAGGGGGGGGACAATACCGGTATCGAGTCGCTGAAGTGGATGGATTCGGTCGCGGTGGCCGAATTGATCAAGAACGAGCACCCTCAGATCATTGCCACCATCCTGGTGCATCTGGAGCCGGACCAGGTGTCCGAGGTGCTGAACCAGTTTGTTGAGCGCCTGCGCAACGATGTGCTGCTGCGTATCGCTACCCTGGAAGGGGTGCAGCCTACCGCCTTGCGTGAACTCAATGATGTGCTTACCCAGCTGCTGTCTGGTGCGGATCGCGTCAAGAAGTCGGCCATGGGCGGCGAGGGCATGGCAGCCGAGATCCTCAACTTCATGGGGGGGGTGGTCGAAGCTTCGGCCATCAATGCCATACGGGAATACGATCCAGAACTGGCGCAGCGTATCCAGGACAAGATGTTCACCTTCGAGAACCTGATCGATATCGACGATCGCGGCATACAGTTGCTGTTGCGCGAAATATCGTCCGACTCCCTGATTACCGCCATGAAGGGTACCAGCGAGATACTGCGTACCAAGATATTCAAGAATATGTCGCAGCGTGCGGCCGAGATGCTGCGCGACGATTTCGAGGCCAAGGGTGCGGTCAAGGTGTCCGAGGTCGAGGCCGAGCAGCGCGAGATACTCAAGGTGGTGCGCCGCCTGGCTGATGAAGGCCAGATTGCGATTGCCAAGGGTGGTGGCGAAGGGTTTGTCGAGTAATGCCGCGCGAGCGGTTTTAGCGCTGCTAACCCGGCCGGCATGGCGGTTGTGGCCAGGCGCGTGCGGCAGTCTGTACGTGGGTACGGCAAGCTCGCACAACAACGCCAGAAGGGTTTTGTTGGTGGCTCTTAACAAGTATGGGCGCTGAGGTGATGCAATGAAGGCCTGGGGTGAGAAGAAAATCATAAGGCGCGAGGATGTACCCCCGCTGGAACCCTGGCATATGACCCAGCTCAGCGGCACGTCGGTACAAAGGCCGCATGTGTATGTGCCTGAGGTAGTACCGGCAGAGCAGGAGCCCGTGGCTGAGCAGGCCGTGGAGGAAAGCACGGTGGTGGCCGAGGCCGAGATCAGCATGGTTCCCATGATTGCTGAAGTGGAGCTGGACCAGCTCAAGCTGGCGGCACATCAGGAAGCCTATGCCGATGGTCACGCTCAGGGCAGGCAGGCAGGGTTTGCCGAGGGTGAGGTGGCCGGGCGCGAAGCGGGCCATGCCGCCGGGTATGCAGCAGGCTTGCAGGTGGGGCGGCAGGAGGCTGAGGCGGAAGTGCTGCAGTTCAAGCTGCTGGTATCGCAACTGGCGACGGCCGTGGCGGACTACGAGGACGCGCTGGCCCAGCCCATACTGGATATTGCCCTTGCCGCTGCGCGCCAGATGGTGCGGCAGCAGCTGAGCCAATCGCCCGAGTCGCTGTTGGCCGTCGTACGCGAGGCCATCAACAGCCTGCCGGAGCTGCAAGGACCGTTGAAGCTGGAACTGCACCCGGATGACCTGGCATTGCTACAGACCTTGCTGGCAGGAGAGCTGGCTACCCTGCAATGGCGGCTGGAGCCGGTTGCCGAAATGGAGCGGGGTGGTTGCCGCATCAGCAATGCCAGTGTCGAGCTGGACTTGTCGCTATCTGGCCGGTGGCGGCGGATTGTTGAGGGCTTGGGGCGCAGCGACCCCTGGGTAGCTGACGATGAGCACTGAGGATGACGTTGCGCCTGCCGCATCGGCACCACCCGTGCTGGCGCGCTGGCAGCGCTATGCCGAGCAATGTTGCGATACCGTGGCGGCGACCAAGCCCTGGCTGCCCAAAGGGCGATTGACCCGGGTGGCCGGGCTGGTGCTGGAGGCGGTGGGCATCAAGCTGCCTGTGGGCGCAAGCTGTCACATCATTCTGCCGGCTGGTCACAGCATAGAAGCCGAAGTGGTGGGGTTTAACGGCGACAAGCTGTTTCTGATGCCTGTGGCGGAAGTCTATGGCCTGGAGCCGGGCGCCTGGGTGGTGGCTTATGAAGACCTGGCCAATCGGGTGCCCTATTTCAACCTGACCCATGCACCACGGCGCAGGCTGGAAGACCGGGGGCGCCAGGCGGCTGTTGGTCCGCATCTACTGGGGCGCGTGCTGGATGGCTTGGGCAGGCCCTTGGACAAGCTGGGGCATCTGCAGGTTGAAGCCCATGTGCCGCTGTTCTCCCGCCCCTTCAATCCCCTGGATCGTGTGCCGGTGCATGATGTGCTGGATGTCGGGGTGCGCGCCATCAATGCCATGCTCACAGTGGGCCGGGGTCAGCGCCTGGGCCTGTTTGCCGGTTCGGGCGTGGGTAAGAGTGTGCTGCTGGGCATGATGGCCCGCTACACCACGGCTGATGTGGTGGTGGTGGGTCTGATAGGCGAGCGAGGCCGCGAGGTAAAGGACTTCATCGAGAATATCCTCGGCGAGGAAGGCCTACGCCGCTCGGTAGTAGTGGCAGCCCCCGCCGATACCCCACCTTTGCTGCGCCTGCATGGTGCAGCTTACGCTACAGCGATTGCCGAGTATTTCCGCGATCAGGGCGCCAATGTGCTGCTGATCATGGATTCATTGACGCGCTACGCCATGGCGCAGCGCGAGATTGCCCTGGCCGTCGGTGAGCCGCCGGCCACCAAGGGCTATCCTCCTTCGGTCTTTGCCAAGCTGCCTGCGCTGGTTGAGCGGGCGGGCAATGGGCAGGAGGGTGGGGGATCCATCACCGCCTTCTATACTGTGCTGAGCGAGGGTGACGATCAGCAGGATCCCATCGCCGACAGTGCCCGCGCCATCCTGGACGGCCATATCGTGCTGAGTCGGCAACTGGCCGATGCAGGCCATTATCCGGCTATCGATATGGAGCAATCCATCAGCCGTGTGATGACCGACATCATCGAGCCAGAGGAATACAATCTGGTCAGGCGCTTCAAGCAGCTGTATTCGCGCTATCAGCGTAGCCGCGACCTGATCAATGTGGGTGCCTATGTGCGAGGGTCTGATCCCTTGCTGGACGAGGCGATAGCCAGGATGCCGGCCATGGAGGCATTTCTGCAGCAGGGTATTTTCGAGCGTGAGGGCTATGCCGGGGCCAGGATGCGATTGGCGGCCCTGTTTGGCGAATAAACTTATGTACCACCAACAAACCGCTGCCTTGGGTGGTGGTGCTAACTCCGGGTTGCTGTCGTGGCCAAGGCTTTTCAGTTTGCATTCCTGTTGGAACTCGCCATCGACAAACGCGAAGATGCGGCGCGCGCCATCAGCGCGGCACTGCAGCGGCTGGAGCAGGCGCGTGCGCGGCGGGCACAGATTGAGCAGTATCGTGAGGAGTACCGCACGCGCCTGACGGATACGGCATCGCGAGGCATGCGTATTCATCAATGGAACGATTTTCAGTTGTTCCTGGCCAAACTGGATACTGCGGTTGAGCAACAGCTGGCTGAAGAAGCGCGTTGCGAGGCGCAACTGGAGGCCCGCAAGCAGGCCTGGCAGGCCTGCGAGCGCGAGGTCAAGGCGTATGAGACCCTGCAGGACCGGCACCAGAGTCGTGAGACGCAGCGTGAAGCCAAGCAGGATCAGAAACTGACCGATGAATGGGCTTCGATACTACAGCGTCGGCGCGATGCATCGGGGCATTGATTTCGGGTGGGTGGCATTGTTTTTGCTGAGAGTGTACTGACCCCGACAGGGGAGAGACTCAGGACAAGGACTGCACCATGCCTACCGCCAGCCAGACCAACAATATCATTGCCCAGCTTGCTGCCTCCGTGACGGTGCCGGGTAAGTTGCGGGCCGAGGAATCGGTGGGCAACAACCTGTTTGAGCAATCGCTCAACCGGCAGATGCAGAGCCGCCAGAATGAGCAACTGGCGCGCGACGCCCAGGTAAGCAAGCCTGTACAGCACCAGGCCAAGCCTCTGGAGGCGGTCAAACCGGTGGCCGTGGCCAAGCCCGCGGAACCCGCCAAGCAGCCGGAAAAGGCGGCCGAGCCGAGCAAGATGGCAGAAACACCCGAGCAGACGACACCTGCGAGCGAACAGCCGGCGACCCGTGAAGCGGGTAAGGAGCGGTCGGAGGCGCCAGATCAGGACAAGGGGGCCGAAGGGAGTGCAGAGCAAGCTGCAGCTGCCGGCATGGTGGCGCAATTGCAGGTTTACGTGGACTGTGGCCTGGCTGCCTTGCAGGCTGAGGCCGAGGTAAAGGGTGACCCGCTATTGCAGCATGCAGGCCTTGCCCAAGCCTTGCTCGATGGCCGTGAAGCCGTGAAAGATAAATCGGACAAGAGTTTTTCCCAGCAACTGCTGGGTGAGGCTACGGACAAACTTGCCGGCCTGCGGCAGGACTTGCCGCAGGCTGATGCGGAAGCAATGTTACTGGATCAGGTGGCGAGCGGCTTTCAGGTTGCGCTGGATCAGAAGCTGGCATCGACCGATGCGGCGACCCTGCGCCAGCAATCCGGCACGGCGGCCATACGGATGGAGTTGCCACGTAGCCATACGACAGAATCGACACGTGGCTCCGCCTATGCCATCCACCAGCCTGTGGGCAGCGAGGGCTGGGATCGCGCCGTAGGTAACAAGGTCGTCATGATGGTGAGCAATCAGCAGCAGGAGGTGGAGATGCATCTGAACCCGCCCCACCTGGGACCGATGGAGGTCAAGCTGACGCTGAATCAGGACCAGGCCACCCTGACTTTCTTCGCGGCCCAGGCACCGGTGCGCGAGGCCTTGCAGGCCTCCATGCCCAGGCTAAGCGAGATGCTGGCGGAGAGTGGCATCCAGTTGAATCAAGCCCATGTGGAATCGCAGGCCGGGCAGGGTGGTCAGGGACAGGATGACAGGAGTGGCCGCCACGCTGGCCGTAGCTTCTCTGCCCAGACCGAAGAGGTGCAGGCACCCGCGAATACCTGGCGGGTGAAGCTGCCGCCAGGTCTGCCTGGCAATGTGAATCTGTTTGTTTGATATGCGCGTGCCGGTCGGGGCGCCGGCCGGCGTAGCGTAGGGGCGTGTAGGGGAATTGTCCGTGATTGCGTGTAACCCGCGCCAATGCTTGTTCCTGTGGCGGGTTTGCTTTATAAACAGACTAGGTGAGCAATATGTATGCACCCGCTTTGTTTAGAACAATACGCACTCCTAAAGGATAATTCTTATGGCAGAAGCCAAGAAACCTGCGCCGCAGGCAGACGCTGGGGACAGCGCGCCCAAGGGTAAGAAAAACGTCATTCTTTATGTCGTGATTGCCTTGTTGATACTGGTGATCGTGGTGGGTGGGGCATTTGCGACCTGGTTGTTCCTGACGATCTCGGCCAACCAGAGTTTTGGTGAACCGGTAGCCGCTACCGAGCAATCGGCCGACACGGGTGAGGCCGAGGGCAAGAGCAACAAGAAGAAGGAAAAGAAGAAGGCGGAGAGCGATGCGCCACCGGTCTTTACCAAGCTGGATACCTTTACGGTGAACCTGGCGAACGGTGTGGTACTGCAGACCGAGATACACGCTCAGGTGCTGGACGAGAAGCAGGCGGATTTGGTGAAAAGCTATATGCCGCGTATCAGCAGCCAGGTCAACCTGCTGCTGAGCTCGAAGAAGCAGGAAGATATTACGACCTTGGAATCCAAGGTGAAGTTGATGGACGAGATCAAGCAGACCGTCAACAAGGTGCTGGGGGCAAAGGACGACGAGGACGGCGTGATGAGCGTTGAATTCAAGACCTTTATCATCCAGTAAGGCAACGCAAGCGGTAATGGGGTCCGTATCATGGCCGACGACATACTTTCCCAGGAAGAGGTAGACGCCCTCTTACGTGGGGTGACGGGTGAAGACGAAGACGCGGACGAGGGGCTGGATTCCTCGGCCATACGCGCCTACGACATTGGCCGTCAGGAACGTATCGTTCGCGGTCGGATGCCGACCCTGGAAGTGATCAACGAGCGCTTTGCCCGTAACCTGCGCATAGGCCTGTTCAATTTCATGCGTCGTTCGGCCGAAATCTCGGTCGGGCCGGTGCGCGTGCAGAAGTACAGCGAATTCATCCGCAATCTGGTGGTGCCTACCAACCTCAACCTGATCCATATGAAGCCGCTGCGCGGCACCGGCCTGTTCATCTTTGATCCGGACCTGGTGTTTCTGGTGGTGGACAATATGTTCGGTTCGGATGGCCGTTACCATGTTCGGGTGGAGGGACGGGATTTCACCCCCACCGAGCAGCGCATCATCCAGCGCTTGCTGGAAGTGGTGATGGACGAGTACCGCAAGTCCTGGGAGCCGGTATTCAAGACCGAGTTCACCTATGTGCGCTCGGAAATGAATACCCAGTTCGCCAATATCGCCACCCCTACCGAGGTGGTGGTGGCCTTTACCTTCAAGATCGAACTCGGTTCGGGCGGCGGCGATTTTCATGTCTGCTTCCCGTATTCGATGATCGAGCCCTTGCGCGACATGTTGTACAGCTCCATGCAGGCAGACCGCATGGAGTCGGACAACCGTTGGGTCAAGCTACTATCGCGCGAAGTGCAGAATTCTGAAGTGCAACTGATCTGCAACCTGGGCAGCGCCAAGATTACGCTGGGAGATATCCTGGACCTCAAGGCGGGCGATGTGATTGGTATTGATATACCGGAAACCATCATTGCCGAGGTGGACGGGGTGCCACTGCTGGAAGGGCACTATGGTACGCTGCACGGGCAGTATGCCCTCAAGGTGGAGAAGATACTCACCTCGGCGGAGAACCTGATGCTCGATGAGGAGCAGCCTGAGGAGTTGAACAATGAGTAACGAAATGGACGAACAGGGGCTGGATGACTGGGCTGCCGCATTGGCAGAACAGCAGACCGCCGAAGCCGCTGCCATGGAGGCAGCCGTCTCTACGCCCGCCGTAGCCATGCCGACCGCGTCGCCGGCAGATATTTTCAAGAGTTTTGACCAGCAACCGGACAAGCCTACCGGTCCCTCCGGCATCGAGATGATCATGGACATCCCGGTGGCCATGACAGTGGAGTTGGGGCGTACCAAGATTGCCATCCGCAGCCTGCTGCAACTGGCACAGGGTTCGGTTGTGGAACTGGACGGATTGGCAGGCGAGCCCATGGATGTGCTGGTGAATGGCACGCTGATCGCCCAGGGCGAAGTGGTGGTGGTGAACGACAAGTTCGGTATCCGCCTGACCGATATCATTACGCCGGCGGAACGTATCCGCCGCCTGCACAAGTAAACCCTGCCCATGCGCCTGATCGCTCTATCGGCCGCCGCACTTTCTGCGGCGGTTTCTGTTTGTGTGCTGGGTGCGGAGCCGGCCAAGGCTGCTGCCGCCGTGCCGGTATTGAGCAGCCCGGCTGGCCCGTCCCTGCTTAGCCTGGTACAGGTGTTCTTTTCGCTGCTGCTGGTGATTGCGGCCATTTTTGGCTCCGCCTGGCTGATGCGGCGGATGACCCCCGGCCATTTCGGCGGGCAGGCCCAATTGCGCGTGGTCGGCGGTGTCATGGTTGGTGCCAAGGAACGCGTGGTGGTGGTGGAGCTGCGCGATACCTGGCTGGTGCTTGGGGTCACACCGAACAAGGTGTCAACCCTGCATACCCTGCCCAGGCCCGATGATCTGCCACAGGTGGCGGCTCCGATGCCTTTTGCCGAGAAGTTGGCCGGTGTGATCAAGGCCCGCCGGGCGGGAGAGGGAGCGCAATGAGGCCACGCATCTACCTGCTTGGCCTGATTGCCCTAGCGCTACCCGCCGTAGCAGCCGACCCCGGTCTGCCCCTGCTGACCAGCCAGCCCAGCGGGGCAGGGCAGAGCTATACGCTGACCCTGCAGACCCTGCTGTTCCTGACCAGCTTGACCTTCCTGCCGGCCATCCTGTTGATGATGACGGCGTTTACCCGCATCGTCATCGTGCTGTCCATGCTGCGGCAGGCACTGGGCACCATGCAGGCGCCCCCCAACCAGGTGATCGTCGGTTTGTCGCTATTTCTCACGGTGTTCGTGATGTCGCCGGTGCTCGACAAGATTTGGGTGGAGGCGTACCAGCCGTTCTCGCAGCAGCAGATTGATTTCAATACGGCGGTGGAGCGCGCTAGCGTGCCGCTCAAGCAGTTCATGATCAAGCAGACCAGGCAGAAGGATTTGGCGCTGTTTATCGAGCTGTCTCAAAGTGCCAAACCCCAAGGGCCGGAGGATGTCAGCCTGAAGGTGCTGGTCCCCGCCTTTGTGACCAGTGAGCTGAAGACGGCCTTCCAGATCGCCTTCCTGGTATTCATCCCCTTTCTGATCATCGACATGGTGGTGGCCAGCGTGCTGATGGCCATGGGTATGATGATGGTGAGTCCGGTGACCATTTCCCTGCCGTTCAAGATCATCCTGTTTGTGCTGGTGGATGGCTGGACACTGCTGATAGGCTCCCTGGTGCAAAGCTTCTATACCTAGCTTGCTACGGGTTCTGGCACTCTCCAGCTCATACTGAGATCAAACAAACCGAGGAGGCATCGTCATGTCACCGGAAATGGTCATTACTATCATCCAGCGTGCCTTCGAGGTCATGATACTGATAGGCGGCCCCATGCTGCTGGCCGGGCTGGTGGTAGGCCTGATCATCAGCGTGTTCCAGGCTGCCACCCAGATCAACGAAGCCACGCTATCGTTCATTCCCAAGCTGTTGATCACCTTTATGGTAGCGGTGCTGGCAGGGCCTTGGATGCTGTCCATCCTGATGGACTACACCATACGGCTGTATCAGGCCATCCCCACCATGATCGGGTAGTCTCGCCGTGTTGCGTTCCACGCCTAAGCCGCCACGGCGGCCTGATATGCAATCTGGCTGCTGGTCGCGCCAAGGTAGCAGGCGGCCGCTATGATCACCCTGACCGATGCACAGATACAGGCATGGCTGGGGATGTTGCTATGGCCTTTCTTCCGCATCTTGGCCATTTTTGCCATGGACCCGTTCTACTCCAGCCGCAGCATACCGGTGCGGGTACGGGTGGGTTTGTCCATGATGCTGGCCATTCTGATTGCGCCCTCCTTGCCACCCATGCCAGCTATTGAGCCGGTATCGGCCTTGGGGATACTGGTGATAGCCCAGCAACTGCTGATTGGACTGGCCATAGGCTTCACCATGCGGCTGGTGTTCTCGTCCATCGAAATGGCCGGCCACCTTGCGGGCTTGCAGATGGGCTTGGGTTTTGCCAGTTTCTATGATCCGCAGCACGGCACCAATACCGTGGTGGTGGCGCAGTTCGCCAGCCTGCTGACCATCCTGGTGTTCCTGGCCATGAATGGCCACTTGCTGGTGATAGAAACCATTGCCCGTAGCTTCGTGTTACTGCCTATCTCGGACCAGCCCATGAAGCTGGCGGGACTAAAGCTGCTGGTTGACGCCGGTGGCCAGATTTTTACGTTGGGCCTGTTGTTGTCGTTACCGGTGCTGGCGGCGCTATTGATCACCAATCTCTCCATCGGCGTCATGTCGCGTGCTGCACCGCAGTTCAATGTGTTTGCAGTGGGTTTTCCGCTGACTTTGGGAATAGGCGTTGCGGCGTTGTACTTCTCGCTGCCGCAGTTTCCACCGCATATACACAGGTTGATGGAAGAGGCGACGCGGCTGGCTTACCGATTGGCCAAGGTGTTTGGCGGCGGCTAGTGCTGGGCTGGCTTTGCCATTTCAATCTGCTTGAGATACCTGCCTGATAATTCATCAATAAGCATAATCAATCGTCAGGGGTATGAATAATACCCCGATTGGGTTTTATTCCGTAATCATTTAAATACCCATAAAGGATTTTATTCGTACTGGGTATTTAAGTGCAGATGTATTATATGCGTTGGGAAACTACAACGATCCAAAGTGTCGGCATGCAATTCTTTCTCCTTGTTATTGTTGGTAATAGAATCCGTGGCGCCATGGCCGACCTTGTGATGGGCTGATGGTACTTACAACAAATAGCCAAACGGAAATATGAAGGAGAGATTCAATGAATAAGTTTTTGGGAGCGGTGGCCATGGCTTTGCTAGGCTGCAGCGCAATGGCGGCACCTGGTGACGACTATGTCAAAAAGTGCGCACCGAGCACGCTGGATGTTTTCTGGTATGCGGGCACGGTATCATGCATGTACGGTAGCTTCCCCACTAATGGCACCCTGTTCGGCTATCAAGAAAAAACCATGAGCGCGTGGGTGACGCTTTATAGCCCGGATAGAAGCCAATTCTGCCACGCACAGGTTCCTTTTTCCCATGTGGAGCGCCGGCCTAATGGTGAAACCTGCACCATGGTGCCTAAGCAGCCTTTCGCGACAGTCTCCGTACAGGATCGTGAATGCCACTCCAAGCTGCACAATGGCTGGATAGTCTGGAGTGATGCTTCTGGTGCATCCCCGTCGCCCGCGACGGCTGAGATTGAATTGGATCCATTCAGCACAGGGCAATTTGTACCCTCAGGAACGCAGTTTGAATTCCGGTCCGGACGAGGCACGGCAACATTCAGGGTCAGATTGACCGCCAATGGCCAGGTGGGATCGTGGGCTTATGCGACTACAACCCGGCTTTGCTCTTGGGACGATGGCCGGCATTGAGCCTAGATAGGTTTCGGTCGCCTATTAGCCTGTCCAGATTGCACAAGGCATGGGCGTAACAGGGTAGGTTCAGGCCCGCTAGTGCGGGCCTGTTATCCATTCACTACACTGCGTCGGCACCGGTCTCGCCGGTGCGTATGCGCACAACCTGCTCCACAGGGCTGACGAAGATCTTGCCGTCGCCTATCTTGCCGGTGCGGGCAGCTTTGACAATGGCATCGATGGCGGATTCGACCTTGTCGCTGGTGATGACCACTTCGATCTTTACCTTGGGCAGGAAATCGACCACATATTCGGCACCTCGATACAGTTCGGTATGACCTTTTTGGCGGCCAAAGCCTTTGACCTCGGTGACAGTAAGACCAGTCACACCGACTTCGGCCAGGGCTTCTCGCACTTCATCGAGCTTGAATGGCTTGATGACGGCTTCGATCTTCTTCATGTCCATGTTTTCCTCCTGATAAGAACGACAAAGGGCCCCGGAAGGCCCTTTGGTGTAACTGGCTGGACGAGGATTACTCGACCTTGGCCTTGGCGCGCAGATCAGCGATCAGCTTGTCCAGTGCCTGGCCTTGCAGTTGCTGCTGGATGGCGCCCTTCACTTCGTCGAAGGATGGGCCTTGGGCTGCACGAACGTCGTCCAGCTTCATGACATGGTAGCCAAACTGGGTCTTGACCGGGGTTTGGGTGATCTGACCCTTGGCCAGCTTCTGCATGGCTTCGTCGAATTCCTTCACCATGGCACCAGGCTGCACGCGCTCATACAGGCCGCCCTTGTCCTTGCTGCCTGGGTCTTGCGACTTTTCCTTGGCCAGATCTTCGAACTTCTTGCCCTTCTTCAGCGCGGCGATAACGTCGTTGGCTTCCTTCTCGGTCTTCACCAGGATGTGACGAACGTTGTATTCCTTCTGGCTGGCCATCTTGGCCTTCTCTTCGTCGTAACGCGCCTTCAGGGTGGCTTCCGAGATAACGTTGTTCTTTTGATAGTTCTGGACGTAGGCCTTCAACAGAACGTTTTGCGATGCCATGCCGATTTCGAAGAGCACATCAGGGTTCTTGGCCAGGCCTTGTTTGTTGGCCTCCTGGGCAATCACTTCCTTGGTGATCAGATCTTCACGGATCTTGGCGCGCAGCTCTGGGCTGTCCTTCATGCCGCGAGTGGCGACTTCCTTGAGGATGTAGTCCATCTGGCTCTGCGGGATGGCGACGCCATTGACCACGGCCACCGGCTTGTCAGCAGCGATGGTGGCACCGGCCAGCAGCGCGGCGATCAGTGCGGGGGCGAAAATCTTGGTTTGCATCGAATACGTCCTTCTTGGCTCTTTGAGGGGGTAAGTTGCAGATTCAAGGTTCGCGGGTGCTGATGCACCTGCAGAACCGGGTAAGGTTCAGCTCGCGGCTTCGCCCGGGGTCCGGGCTTCGATGGCGAGCGCATGGATCTCGCGCCGCATCATCTCACCCAGTGTTTCGTAAACCAAACGGTGGCGTGCCACCGATGTCAGGCCGACAAAGCGCTCGGACACAATCTGCAGGCGATAGTGCCCGCCACCCGATGCTGCGCCAGCATGACCTGCATGTTTTGCGCTGTCATCACGCAAATCCAGCAGCTGCGGATTCAAAACCGCGAGTTTCTCACGGATTTGGTCTGGAATGTTCATGCAGGTAGCACCCTTTTGAAAGGTCGTACATCCACGTTTTCATAAACACCGGCCACCAGGTAGGGATCGGCATCTGCCCAGGCCTGGGCGGCGGCAAGATCGGCGAACTCCGCTACGATCAGGCTGCCACTAAAGCCCGCTGGGCCAGGGTCGGGGGAGTCAATGGCAGGGAAAGGCCCGGCCAGCAGCAAGCGGCCTTCCGCCTGCAGCTGGTTGAGGCGTGCCAGATGCGCAGGCCGGTTGGCTAGCCGTAGCGCCAGTGAGTCAGCGACATCCCGGCCGGTAATGGCATAGAACATGGTGCGTCCTCTGGGTTCAATTTGCCGTAGATGGGGTTGCGACACCCCGTTTCAAGTGGCCTGCATGATATCGGCCATGGCCATATGGGTCAGCTTCTCGATATTGCTGATCAGGTAATACAGCGTGGCTGCCAGCACAAGGGTGCTGGGCAGTACGATGACGGGGTAGCTCAACAGGGTCATGCGGCCCAGTTCTGCGGTGAAGGCCGGGGTGCCGGGCTGGCTGACGACTATCCATTTGGCCAGTACATAGTTGAGCACGCCTGATAGCAGGAAGGACGAGGCGATCAGCCAAGAGCTGTTGGTCAGTACCTGATCGAAGCGGCGCTCGTTGCCGTATTGCTTGAGGGCCGCCGCAATCTTGTCTACCTGTAGAACCTGTTCGTTATAGAGGAAGGTACGTACCAGCGGGTAAGGCGTCTTGATGGAAATGACCGTCAACAAGCCCAGCAGGGTGGGGATGGCGGCCTCCTTGATGGCGATGTATTCGGGCGGCAACTTGAGCAAGGCCATGCCACCGGTGAGCATGATGGAGATCAGGCCCAGGATGGAAATGAAGTTGGTCTTGCGGCTGGTCAGGTATTCACGGATGCCGTAACCCAATGGAAACATCAGGGCGACCAGCATGCTCCAGACAGGACCCAGGCGATTCTCGTCATTCAACTGCGTCATGATGACGGTTGGAATGATGATGTTCATCAACAGGTTGCCCATCAGGCTGGGTTTGTTTGGTGCAGGTGCTGCGGTAGGGGGGACCGAATCTATCGGCGAGTGGGCCAAGTTTGCATCTCCGACGGGGCGGCTGGACAGGATAAAGCTGCAACTATAAGCGCTTTGATCTGACTTGCACATACCGTTGGGATAAGTGGTCGGATGGGGCCGATGTAGTGGCGAGTCCGGCGCTGCTATCCTCTGCTTGGCGGGAATCAGCCCTCTACCGAGGCATGCCAATGGCCGTTGGCGCTCTGCCACAGTTGCAAGGGGCAGTCGTAGGCCAGGCGAAGATTACTGGGGCATAGTGCCTCGCTTGGCCGACCCTGGGCCAGCAGGCGGCCGCCGCCCAGTAGCAGTACCTGATCTGCCCAACGGGCCGCCTGGGCAATATCATGCAGCACGGCGATCACCGTGCGTCCGTGGGTAGCTTCGCTGCGCAGGCGGCGGAACAACTGCGCCTGGTGCTTGAGATCCAGGTGGTTGGTTGGTTCGTCCAGTAACCAGATCGGGGCGTCTTGTGCCTGCAGCCGGGCCAGGCCGGCACGTTGCCGTTCGCCACCAGACAGGCCACCCCAGCGACGTTGTGCTAGGTGGCTGATGTCATATGCTGCCAAAGCTGCACCCACCCGCCCCAGGTCGTCAGGGCTGGGTCTGCCGAAGCTGCCCAAGGCAGGGCGGCGGCCAAGCAGCACATATTGTTCTATGGTCAGCGGCAGGTCATGGGCGGGAAACTGCCCCAACCAGCCAAGTTGGCGCGCACGGCTTGGGGGATCCATCTTGTGCAAGGGCAGGCCGGCCAATCGCACATCGCCCTGGCTGGGTGGTAGCAGGCCCGCCAGCAGCCGCAGCAGGGTACTCTTGCCGGCGCCGTTGGGGCCGAGCAGGACGGTGAAACTGCCGGCCGGAATATGCCCGGCTATATCTCGTAGCAAGTGATGGTTGCCCTGGCGATAGCCTAGCTGGCTGAACTGCAGCAGGCCATCGGCAAAGGCGGCGGGACGGAACTGCGCAGGCAGGGGGGCGTTCATGCGTGACTCCCGGTTCGGCGACGGAGCAGCCAGACGAAACACACAGGTCCGATAAAGCCGATGAGCAGGCCAACCGGCAAGTTGATGGGGTAGGCGATACCCCGCGCCAGGGTATCCATCAGCAGCAGGAAGCAGGCGCCACTGAGGGCTGAGACCAAAATCAGCTGGCGCCGCCCGCCACCCAGCCAGAGCGCGCAGGCATTGGGGATCATCATGCCGATGAAACCGATGATGCCAGCGATGGAGACCGCCGCCCCGGCGGCCAGGGCGGCACCGATGGCGGTCAGCAGGCGTACCCGCTCCACGTTGACACCCAGGCTGGTGGCTTCTTCATCGCCCAGCAGCAAGCAATCCAGATCCCGCCCCAAAACCAGCAGCAGGGCGATGCCTGCCAGCGCCACGGGGCTGGCCCAGAGCAGCGGTGCGCCAACAGTCGTGCCCAACTGGCCTGACAGCCAGCTCAGCGCACTACGCAGGGCCAGGTCATCGGACAGGAACAGCAGCAGGCTGGTGGCCGCCGCGGCAAAGCTACCCAGCATCAGGCCCATCAGCAGCAGGCTGATATTGCCGCCGCCGACCAGCTTGACCAGCAACAGCAACAACCAGGTAGCCAGCAGGGCGCCGCCAAAGGCGGCAATAGGTAGTGGGATGGTCAGGTGCAGCGCCATGACGGCAACGGCGGCCAGGGCAGCCCCGCTGGCAGTGCCGATGAGGCCAGGGTCGGCCAGGGGGTTACGGAATAGCGCCTGCAGCGCGGCACCGCTGGCGGCCATGGCGGCGCCCACGATCAGGGCTGCGGCGATGCGTGGCAAGCGCAGGCCGCTGACCAGCGGATCGCTGAAGTCTGGCCAAGCCCAGCTGTCGCCGGCATAGCCGACGGCAAAGAGCAGCAGGCATGCCGCCAGCGTGGGCCAAGCCAGGTAGGGCAGCCTGCCAGCGGCGGGTAAGCGGGCCGGATGGCTGGGTCGGCGTAACCAATAGGCGCGGGTGGTGGGCATAGTCAGCGCGTTGGGTGGGCGATGTGCCACAGGACACCACAAGGATCGACCAGCGAGAACTGGCACATGTGCCAGGGCTTGTCTTCTGGCGGTGTCCCACGTGTACCGGGGTAGCGGTCAAACAGCTCCAGTTGCTTGATATGGTGCCACCAGGCATGTGCGTCGCTCACCAATAGATGCAGCACACAGTTCTGTGCCCAGTCCTTGCGATAGAAGTCCTGCAGCAGGAAGGCCTGCGCACCCAGGCTGAACTCGGCGAGTTCATCGCCAACCAGCCGCTCCTCAAAACCAAGATCGCGATAGAACCGGCAGCTGAGGTCGAAATCTCTGGAGGGCACGAAGGGTTTGAGTTCCAGTGCATCGAGCATGGGGAGCCTAAAGCAGGGTGCGCAGTTTCTGCACGGCGGCAGGACTGCTGAGGTTGACCACAAAGAAATCCTGTACCGGCACTTCATAGACGCGGCCGTGCCGGCCCGCAGGTGTCGCTGCGATGTCGGGTCGCCGCTTGAAGCTCTCCAGCCCGCCATAAACCGCACGGTTATGGTCTGCCACCAGGATCAGCTCTGGTGCCAGTTTGGCGATGGCTTCCGGATCCAGCGGCTTGTAGCCACTGACGCCGGCCGCAGCATTGATGCCGCCAGCGGCCCGAATCAGGGCATCGGCAGGGGTGTCGCTGCCGGCAACCGTCTTGCCCTCATAGGTGATCAACACGCGACGGCCGATAGAAGGTGCTGGCCGCATGGCATGCTGCCAATCGCTGGCCAGCTTGCTGGCTGCAGCGTCCGCACCGATCAGGTCGCCCACCCGCCGTATGGTGTTAGCGTAGTCACTACCATCTTCGCGCGTGCCGAGCTTGACGGCCTTGATACCCAGGCCACTCAGTTGCTGCCAGATGCCATCGGGCATGGCCATAGGGCTACCCAGCACCAGGCTGGGCTTGAGCCGGGCTACCGGCTCTATGGCCAGCCCGCGTGACAGGCCGATGTCGGTGGCGTGGGCCAGGGCAGCTTGGCGGGAGGAGCGGTCGCGCCCCACCACGTCCGGCGCATGGCCCAGGGCCACGACGATTTCGGCGATATCGCTGGTCAGTATGACCAACCGCTCTGCCGCCTGGGCGGTGCTGCCCAGTAGCAGGCTGCCTAGCAGCAGGCTGCGTGTCAGGGTCCGCTTAGTGAACATGGCGTGCCTCACGGTCTGGCAGGCCGTGCACCAGCTTGGCCCAACCGGGTAGTTCGGGGCGCCCTGGCTTGCGTTCGCCAAAGTACTGCACAATCAATTGCCCATCGCTGTCATAGCATTCCAGCGAGGTGACTTCGCCGTCACGTGTAGGCTTGCGCACTACGAAGGCCGTGTCGAACAGATCCATGCGCAGGTGCAGGTTGAAACCTGGGTCCAGCACATTGAGCCAGGGGCCCATGGCGACCACTTTCTTTACCGGCCCGGTGTGTATCTGCAGACAACCCTGGTTGCCGGCAAAAACCATGATGGGCAGGTCTTGCTCGGCGGCGGCATGCAGCAGCAGTGAGACGGACTCCAGCGACACAGCCCGTACATAGCCGACCGGTGCCAGGCGCAATGCTTGGGGGCGGGTCAGGTTGAAACGCCGCATCAGTGGAAAGAATTCATGGGTGTCGGCCAGATTGAGCCAACCCTGGCGGAAGGCCGTAGTATCCACGGCAGTATCGGGTTGTTCTGCGGTGGGCTCATGCCGGCGATCGGGCTCGACCGTGGCGTGGCAACTGGCATAGCGGGATACCAGCTCGTCATAGGCTGCCTGGCTGGATTCCGAGGTCAGGAATACCTTATGCACGGCATCGCCATGGCGATCAAAAAACTGTAGCGAGGGGCGCTCGCCACGCAGGGCAAAGCCGTAGCGCCAGCTTTGCAGAAAGAAGCGCAGATCGATCTCTGGATTGAGTGCTAGGCCAACTTCGCCTTGAATGCTGACGTTGGCATAGATGCCGGTTTTTTCGTGTACCGCCGCCTCGTTGCGGGTCAGCGTCATGACTATGCCCAGGCTTTCCAGTTCGCCCAGGATATCGGCCCACTTGGGGAACAGGGTGATGGACAGCGGATCGGCTGCGACCAGTTCGGCCTCGGTTACTCCTAGCCGGCTGGCTGCATCTCGGGCGCGCAGCTTGGGTTCACTGGCTTTCAGGTGCAGATAGTTCTGCCACAGGGTGGATGCATTCATGGTTAGCCTCCGGTATTGCTGACGATGGAAAGACGCTTTGGGGCGCACCGGCTTCCCGGACGGTGCGCCCCGCTGCGTGGCCGCTGAGGCGGGCCTGGCCGTGGTACACAGTAAAAACCTTAGAAGCGGTACTCGAAACTGATGGCGCCGTTGCGGCCGGGCTGGGTGTAGCGGTCCAATACCGCCGCCACACTGCCTCGGCCACTGACGACCAGGCCTTTGACATCACTCCAGAGCCAGTACTTTTTGTCGGTCAGGTTGTACAACCCAGCACTGAGGGTGGCGTCCGGCCCCAGTTCCATGCTGGCGCTCAGGTCTAGCACGCCATAGCCGGGTGCGGCGAACAGGGTGTTGTTGCTGAGCCTGTCCTTGCTCTCTGCACCGCGCAGTGTCAGTGCGGTTTGCCAGCGGCCACCTTGGTAGTTGAGCGCCAACTGGCCGTTCAAGGGCTCCACCCCGTCATAAGGTTTGGCTTCGCTGGTTTTGTCGCCACGGGCGTAGGCCAGCGCACCGCGCAAATGCCAAGCATTTGTCATGCGCCACAAGGCTTTCAATTCCACCCCCTGGATGCGCATCTTGGTGACATTGCGTGCCTGGTACTCCATGTTGATGCCGTTGCCATTGGTGTCGCGTGGTGACACCAGCACGTTCTCGATGAAGTCGCTGTAGCGGCTATGGAAGTAGGTTGCAGCCAGCTCCAGCTGGCTGGAGCGATAGCGGCTACCCAGTTCCAGGCTGCGGCTTTTCTCGGACTTCAGGGCAGGGTTGGGGAGTACCTCGTAGCCATGTGCGGCATTGCTGAATACCAGCATGGCATCGTCGAAATTGGGGGTACGAAAGCCGGTACCCAACTGGGCGAAGCCGGTCCAACCGGTTGCCAGTGGCAGGCTCAGTGTCAGACGAGGTGACAGGGCGCTGTCTTTGTACTCGGCCACGCTCAGGCCGCGCGGATTGGCGGCGGCGAACAAGGCGTCGGGCTTGGGGGTAAGGGTGTAATGGTCGTAGCGCAGCGAGGGCGTCAGGGTCATGCCGCTGGCAAAGGTGATCTCGTCCTGCGCAAACAGGCCTACACGCTTGCTGGTGTTGTCGGGGAAGGTTTTCTGTGGAAACTGCTCGCCCCCCACAATCGTGGTGCTGGTACCGTTGGCATTGGTTTGCAGGCGGTAGCGTGGCCGGCTGGTCTCGGCGGTGTTGTACTCGGCACCCCATACCACGCTGTGCAGCAGGCTGCCTTGATCCAGCCTGTGGGTAAGCTGGGCATTCAGACCCCAGCCTTCCTGCTCGAAGCCGGACTGGTTGGTGCGCCTGATATTGCCTGGCAACTGCTCCAGGCCATCTTCGCGGCTCTCGGCCGATTGGGCGTAGAGCTGGAGGTGGGCGCCTACCAAGCCACTGCCATCGCGGCGATAGTCATAGGCGAGGCTGGTACGGTCGCGGCGCGATTTATCGCTGGCTGTCTGGGACAGCAAAGCGGCGCTGCGATTGCTGAGAAAGTCGCCAGCTTGGTCACGCCGGAAGATATCGTGGGTCAGGCTCAGGCTTTGACCGGCTGCGGGTGACCACGCTAGCTTGGTCAGCAAGGCCTGGCTGTCCCAATCCAGCGGATTGGCGATAGTGCGCCTGTCGGAGGCACTGCCATCGGTGCCCATGCTTTCGGTATTCTCACCCTCCCGGCGGGTATAGCTGAACAGCGCGTTGAATTGCCCGCTGCGCAAGCCTGCCGCAGCACCCAGCTTGTTGCTGCTGTCTGCACCATAAAACCCTGCACGCAGCCGGCCGCCCACGGTATCGCCAGCCTGTAGCAGGTCTTTCATTGTCAGGCTGCGATAGGCCAACACGCCGGCAATGGCATCGGCGCCATACAGGCCGGAATACGGGCCCTTAACGACCTCGGCGGCGCTCAGGGTGTCGAGCTCTACCATATCGCGGCCGGAGATGGCGGCACCACCGCCACCTGCATAAAGTGATGGTAGTGAGATGCCATCGATCTGCAGCAATACGCGGTTGCCATCCAGGCCGCGTATGGCGACCGAGCCCAACCCGCGCCGGACCGGATCACGGCTGACATCGACGCCAGGCTCGTCGCCCAGCAGGGTTTGCAGGTTACGGGCAGTACCGGCGCCATCTCCCTGGGTGGACAGGACGGCGGTGTTGGGGGCGACGCTTTCGGCGTCCTTGGCGAGCCGTGTTGCGGTGACGGAAACAGCTGGCAAGGTTGCGGCAGCGGCAATATCTGCAGCGTTGTCGGCCAGCGCGGGTATCAGCGGCAGGGCGGCCAGCAAGGCTGCAAGGGGTGTCAGGCGTGTGAGGGTCTTGCCAGTCATCAGGTTCAGCATCCAAAAAATCGCCCCGCCGCCATCAAGCGGCGGGAGCGGGAAATTGGCTGGCTGGCCAGCGTAAGCTGGCGGGCTGGCTACATCGTCATGGAGAGGGTGAAGCGTATTCGGTCCGGCTTGGCACGTTGCGCCGGGGGCATGCAAGCTTGTACTTTGGTGCCTACTTGGTCAGTATCAATTTGCCGTTGCGGGTCAGCCGCAGGCGATAGACCTCGCCTTGATGGCTGATTTCTATCTCTTGCCGCCCTTGCATCAGGCTACGCAGTTCAAGGCGTAGCCTGGGCGTCTGGCTGGCGGTCTTGCCTAGGGTCAGGGTGCTTGAGTTCATGCATTGAATGATAATGGTTATCATTTAACAATTGCAAGCGGAATATGATCAGTCCTGCGCTACCAGAAATCCCAGTTCCTCCGTTTGGCTGGTCAGGTGCAAGGTGTCCGATGAGGCTGTTCTGGTCTTGGTGGCGTTGGTGAACAGGGGGAGGCCAGGCAGTCAGCAAACTTGGTCTGACTGTAGCCGATGAGGCTGCACCCATTGCATGAATCGACAAGACTGCTGGTGCTTGTGCGGGCTAGACTGTGGTGCTGAGTTCGCCTGGAAAAAGTCGCTTGGAGAGGGGGCTGACGGTAGCGGTTTGTTGTAGTCGTCTTGCTGGCCTAATCCAAAGGCTAGCGCTATGGCGGTACCGGGCGGAATACTGTGTCACCGTAAGGAATAAAGCCGTGCAGGCTCTGGTCAACACCAATGCAATCGACCCGCTGGTGGAGCGGCGTGTTTATGCCCAGGAGGCGGATGGGCATAGGCATGATTACTGCCAGTTGCTGCTGGGCCTGCGTGGCAGCGCTACCCTGGAAATGCACGGACGGCAGTTTCAGGCCAGCGTGCTGCATGGGGTGATCGTGCCTGCGGATTGCCAGCATGAGTTTGCCGGCCAGGGCGATAACTGCCAGCTGGTGGTGGATATGCCCGTGGCCTCGGTGGCTGTGCCTGCTGCGCTATTTAGGCGGCCCCGCGCTTTTGCCATTACGCCGGCTTTGCGGGGCTGGCTGGACAAACTGCCGCAGCTACCGTATGGCCCCGCACTACGGCAGCGTCAGTACGACTGGCAACTGGCGGTTGGCCTGGCTGGTGCGGTAGCGCAGAGCCTGGGCGGGGATGCCGGTGAGGGCTGTGGCTTTCCGGTAGCGCAGATCGATGCCTATCTGCGTAGGCGATTGGCGCATCCGATAGCCATGGCTGAACTGGCGGCCCATTTCGGCTGGGGCATGCGGCGCTTTCATGACCTGTTCTGCGAAGCGTTTGGCGCTACGCCGCACCAATACCATACCCGACTGAAGCTGGATGCGGCGGTTGGCCTGCTGGCCCGGCAGGGCCTGCCGTTGGCGGAGATCGGCCAGCGCTTGGGTTATGGCGACCAGCCTGCATTTACCCGGCGATTCAGCCAGCGCTTTGGGATGCCGCCTGGGCAGTGGCGGCGGGAGGCAGATAGCGGTACTGCGGCGAAAGGTTTTTGAACAGACGCTTAGCTGCCGGACTGCAGCTTGCGCATGGCGGTCTCCAGCCCTGCGGGGGTGAGCGGGTACATGCGCCCCCCCATCAGCTTTTGGGTCATGCGTACGCTCTCGGTGAACTCCCAGTAGCGCTCGTCTACCGGATTGAGCCAGACGGCAGCAGGGTAGCGATCCAGCAGGCGTTGCAGCCAGACCCGGCCTGGTTCTTCGTTCATATGCTCTACCGAGCCGCCTGGGTACTCGATCTCGTAGGGGCTCATGGTGGCATCGCCCACGAAGATCAGTTTGTAATCAGCGGGATAGGTGTGCAGCAGATCGAAGGTGGCTTGGTGCTCGCTGTGGCGCCGCTTGTTGTCGCGCCAGACGGATTCGTAGATGAAGTTGTGGAAGTAAACCTGCTCCAGGTGCTTGAATTCGGCGCGGGCGGCCGAGAAGAGCGTTTCGCATACCTGAATGTGGTCATCCATGGAGCCGCCTACATCCAGAAACAGTAGTACCTTGACGGCATTGTGCCGCTCGTGACGGAACTGCAGTTTGAGCCAGCCGGCGTTGTCGGAGGTGGCGCGTACGGTGGCGTCTATGTCCAGTATATTGGCCTCGGCATCGCGGGCGAACTGGCGCAGGCGACGCAGGGCCACCTTGAAGTTGCGGGTGCCCAATTCCTGGCTGTCGTCGAAATCCTTGAATTCCCGCTCATCCCATACCTTGACTGCGCGTCGATGGCGTGAGCCATCCTGGCCTATGCGTATGCCTTCCGGGTTGTAGCCATAGGCGCCGAAGGGGCTGGTGCCGCTGGTGCCTATCCACTTGTTGCCGCCTTGATGGCGCTCTTTCTGCTCGGCCAGGCGCTGCTTCAGGGTTTCCATCAGCTTGTCCCAACCCATGCCTTTGAGCTGGTTCTTTTCCTCCTCGCTCAGCTGTTTCTCCAGCAATTTGGTGAGCCAGTCTTCCGGTATATCGGTTTCCAGCTTTTCCAGCAGGGTTTCCACCCCCTGGAAATAACGACCGAATACCTGGTCATAGCGGTCGAAATACTTCTCGTCCTTGATCAGGATGGCGCGGGAGACAAAGT
The DNA here is from genome assembly GCF_036961565.1 of Chitinimonas sp. JJ19. Taxonomy (NCBI): domain Bacteria; kingdom Pseudomonadati; phylum Pseudomonadota; class Betaproteobacteria; order Neisseriales; family Chitinibacteraceae; genus Chitinimonas; species Chitinimonas sp. JJ19. The sequence continues at coordinate 128,783 of NZ_JBAMDD010000004.1, read as the reverse complement.
AGAAATCGTCCAGACTGCCGTTGACTACGCGGGCGTCCAGCGCCTCGAGCAAGGTCAGGAATTCCTTGACCGAGACAGGTAGCTTGGCGTCGCGTAGTTGGTAGAAGAAATCGATCAGCATGATGGTTTAAAGCGGGGTTATAGCGCGGTATTTTCGCGCCTATGGGGCTGGAGCGCCATCTTTACTGACCTGGCGGTCAGAGCAATTTCAGTTCCGTCACTTTGTTGAGCAACTGGGTGGTGCTGTTGACCTCCAATTTGCGCATGATGTTCTCGCGGTGCTTGTCGACCGTGCGGGACGATAGCGAGAAGCGTTCGGCGATACGGGTGCTGGAGTGGCCGCTGCATAGCATCTCCAATACCTGGAACTCGCGTGCCGTCAGCTGGACATCGGCGGCCTGCATTTTCTCGCGCACCAAGGCGGCCAGCACCTGCTCGCCCCGGGCGATGCGGCGCAGCGCGGTGAGCAGTTCCTCGGCGCAGCCTTCCTTCAGCAGTACGCCATCGGCACCAGCGTCCACCAGTTGCTTGAATAAGGTGCCCGATTGGGCGGCTGTCAGCATGACTATCCTGAGCGCGGGGTAGCGCTGTTTCAGATAGGCCAGGACTGCACCCGCATCATTGCCGGGCATGTGATAGTCCATCACCAGTAGGTCGGGCTGATGCTGCCTTACCAGATCCTTGAGCACGCTGGCCTCGCCAGCTTCGGCCACCACCTGAAAATCGGCAGTCTGTGACAGCAGGAGCTTGAGGCCATCGCGGAAAATGACATGGTCGTCCGCTAGAATAAGCCGCATTGCTCAGTCTCCTTGCCGGCCTGGGTTGGCCTTGTTCCCGCTAACGTGATGCTTCATGTCCCGATTCCTCTATTGCTGCCTGTTGTTGTTGATATGTTGCCAGGTGGCGCAGGCTGCCACACCCTTGCCCTTGCACCCATTGCCCACAGCCGAGCAATTGCGGCAGCAGACTGTATTCTACGTGGGCGAGGTACCGGCGGCGACGCTGGCGCAAGCCATGTCGCCCGGAGCGCGGTTTCGCCCGCTGATCGAGCGCAGGCCCGATCTCAGCTCAGGTGGACGCTGGCTTCGACTGGCACTGCACAATAACAGCAGCCAGCCCGGCAGGTGGCTGCTGAACCTGGGTGTGCCTGACATCCAGCGGCTGGAGGCATACCAGATCTGCCGAGGGCAGACGTCGCAACTGGTCAGCTTGCGACCCGACAGTCGCTTTACTGAGCGCAGCGTGCCCTCGCGTATGCTGGCTGTACCGATCAGCCTAGCGGCCGGTGAAACGGCAACGCTGTATCTGCATTATCGCATCCACGGCGATACCCCCTTGCAACTGGTATTGCAGGATCCAGCCGAGTTCGCCCAGGCTCTTGGTTTGGGCAATCTTTTCAATGGTGTGCTGGTGGGTGTGCTGCTGGCATTGCTGGGGTTTGCCCTGCTGCAGTACCGAGCCTTGCGGCGGGAGGCGTATCGCTACTACGCCCTGATGCTGCTGTTTGTGGTGTTGTTCCTGCTGCAGATCGAGGGTTACAACTTTGCGTTGTTCTGGCCTGGGGCTGGGCAATGGAATCAGTACGCACCTGCCGTGCTGGTGGTGGCGGTACATCTCACGCATATCCTGTTCACCACCAGCCTGTTCAAGCTGAACCTGAGTTTCCCCACACTGTACCGTGGCTATCAGGCCTATGCGGTCCTGCTGCTCCTGGGGTTGGCCGCCTTCCTGGGGGCGGATCTGGCTTGGCCCCTGTTGCTGGTCTCGCTGCTGTTCATGCCCTTACCGGTATGGGTGGGTGTGCTGGTATGGCGCAGGCAACTACCGGCGGCGGGGCATTTTCTGGCAGGTGCCATCAGCCTGGCGGTGTTCATGAATGTCCTGTTCAGCCTTGGCGTATCTGGGGTTTGGGGTTTGCCGGGGGTGCACGTGTTTGTTTACCCCAAATTGGGCTATTTGCTGGAGGCTGTGCTGTTTGCCCTGGCGCTGGGGCAGCAGTTGCATAGCCTGAGCCAACGGCACGAGGCCGCCCTGCGGCACCGGCTGGAGGAGGCAGAGCAACTGGCCCGTGCCGAGGCCGACAAGCACCAGGCGCTACAGGCTGCCCAGCAACAGCAGTTGCAGCTGGCAGCGGCGGGGCATGATCTTTCGCAACCGCTGTCATCGATCCGCTTTGCTTTGGCTGCATTGCGAGTACAGGCGGGTAATGAAGCAGCTACCCAGCATATCGACAAGGCGCTCGACTACACCGAGTCGCTGCTGCAGTCGTTGATGGCAGAGGCCAAGGCGGGTTTCGCCAGCAGGCAGCAAGGATTGAGCCTGGAAGACCTGCTGGTGCAGGCGCATACCCGCCACCAGCATGCGGCCGAGCGCAAGGGACTGTACCTGCGTTACTTCCCCAGCAGTGCCACCATTGCGGGTTCTGGCCTGGTGCTGACACGTATACTGGATAATCTGGTCGGCAATGCTGTGCGCTATACCGAGCGGGGCGAGATCTTGCTTGGGGTACGCCGCCGCCCCCTGGGGCTGGAGATACAGGTGCTCGATACCGGGCCGGGTTTTGATACCAGCTTGCAGAAGCAATTGCTGGCGCCGTTTGAGCAGACCGGTACCTTGGCGGCCGAACGCCAGGGGCACGGCCTGGGCCTGCATATCGTGCAGGCCCTGTGTGAGCAGTCGGGATACCAGCTGACCATACGGTCGGTGCGCGGTCGGGGTAGCGTATTCGGGGTGCTAGTCCCGTACTGATGCCATCATGGGCAGCGTATTGCCGCTCATGGGTGTGAAGGCGGTCATGGGCCGGTTGGCGTAGGCCAGGTCAAAATCCTCCACACGCTTGCCGAAGCAAGCTGGTGCTGGTGGTTCGAAACCGGCATAGGTGAGCACGGTGCCTATCTGGTTGAGGCGGGGGCAATCCACCTCGAACCAATCCATCTGTGCTAGCTCGTGTTGCCCCAGCTGATGGATGGCTTGATACAGGGACAGGGCTTCGGCGTAGCCGCCGAACACCACGCCACGGCTCAACATCAGCAGGCGCCGGGACCAGCCGCCCAGGACATAGTGCAATTGGCAGGAGTAGGCCTTGCCGGCATCCTGGCGCACAACTTCATCAAGGCAGATGGCGTAGGCATCGATATCCAGGCTGGCGGGCTCAGCCGCATCGATGACCAGTAACTTGCGGTGACTGTGGCGCAGGCGGGTAACACCATAGACACCCAATCTGGCTGCGGCGCTGTGGGTGCAGGTGACCACGGCGTCTACCTGGCCGGCATCTTCCAAGCGTGAGGTGATTTCCATGCCGGTATCGGCCTGTATATCGGCCAGCGCTGTTTCGTTGCTGCTCCAGGCCACCACGCGGTAACCGGCTTGCAGCAGGCGTCGGGCCAAGCAGGCGCCTTCGGGGCCGTAAGGGTCTATCAGCAGAATACGGGCATTGCGCTGATCCAGTTTGGCATTGCGTAATGCCCGCTCCACATCCACCCACAGCATCTGGGCGGTGCCGTTGTCGCCGATGGTAAACAGCAGATTGGGGAAGCGCTCTTTCAGGATGGCGCCATCCCGGCCAAACAGGCGTTTGGTGGAGGCCGCCAGCAAGACCACCTTGGCACCATTGTGTTCTGCCCACTCACAGGCGGAGATAAATTGCGCCCGTGCCAGGCGGCGGCCCTCCTTGGTCAACATCTCGGCTGCCGTGCTGTAGATGCCGCGCACGCGCCCCGCTACCCCGTTCTGGTAGATGCGCGGGCCGTCGGCGTGGCCGAGTACGGGCACACGGTGGCCGAAGAACCGTTCACGCTCGGCTTCGTCACGTAGATTGGTGATGAACACCACGTCGACCAGGGGACGGCCGGTGAGTTTGCGCCACCAGGCGCGGTAATCGCACAAAGCCACCATGACGCGCCAGATATCGCTCAGCATGATTTCGTCCTCTTGATTGCGTTGATTGCGTTGATTGCGCGGCACCCATGGCGCCTGCGGTATGGGACACACTATAGGGAGCGGGTTGCGCGGCTTGAATACGCAAAATTGCGTAATCTGCCCGGCTAGCGGGCGAGGCTGTTGCAGTAGCGATACGGCATTGGTGAGCACTGGCGCGGGCTGCAGTGCCTATTGTCGGCTTTTCGCCCGCCTGCTGATGAAGGGAGAACGGCTGATCAAGCGTTTGCTCTAAAATTGCTGCCGAGCGTGGCAACGGCGCTTGGTCTGCTGACCGGCATAGACGGTAGCGCTGCCGACCATCGGCGCGCTTGCTGGACGAGGGCTGGCGTATCAGCGATACAGCGCGGATTTGATGCAGAGGATTAGCGTCCGGTATTGCCGGGCAAAGCGCTGAAGTGGGGGCTCCGTATTTCTCTGGGCCTCCGATGAGGAGACAACAATATGCAAGCTCAATTCGAACCCCATGAAACCCAGGCCGAGTTGGCCCACCTGCGCCAGGCCTACCAAGCCCAGCGCGAGGCCTATGCCGCCATGCCTTATCCGCCAGAAGCGCTGCGGCGGGATCGCCTGAATCGGCTGCGCCATGTGCTGCAGGCGCACGGCGACGAAATCACCGCTGCCATCTCGGCTGATTTCGGTCATCGCTCTGCCCACGAGACCCGCCTGCTGGAGATATTCCCCAGCCTGGGGGGCGTGGATCATGCCTTGGCCAAGCTAGGCCGCTGGATGAAGCCCCGGCGCCGTGGCGTATCGGTTTGGTTCAAGCCGGCCAGCAACCGGGTGGTGCCCCAGCCATTGGGTGTGGTGGGCATCATCGTACCGTGGAACTACCCCTTGTTCCTGGCCGTAGGCCCACTGACCGCAGCATTGGCTGCCGGTAACCGTGCCGTGGTCAAGATATCGGAATTCACACCTCGCCTGGGCGAAGCTTTCCGCCGATTGATAGGCCAGTACTTCGACGAGAACGAGGTGGCCGTCATCAATGGTGGTGCCGAGGTGGCGCAGGTGTTCTCGGGCTATGCCTGGGACCATATGCTGTTTACCGGATCGACCAGCGTGGGCAAGCATGTGATGCGGGCGGCTGCCGACAACCTGACGCCGGTCACGCTGGAGCTGGGTGGCAAATCGCCGACCATCGTGCATGAGTCGTTCCCCATCCAGACTGCTGCCGAGCGCGTGATGTATGGCAAGTGCCTGAATGCTGGCCAGACCTGCGTGGCGCCGGACTATGTGCTGCTGCCCGAGGGCAAGCAGGAGGCGTTCCTGGCTGCGGCACGCGATGCGGTGAGCAAGTGGTATCCCGATGCCGGCGCCAATCCCGACTACACCGCCGTGGTAAACGGCCGCCACCTGAACCGCCTGCAGGGCTACCTGAAAGACGCCGTCGAGAAGGGCGCACGCGTGGTGCCGCTGGCCGAGGTGGACCCGGCTACCGGTAAGCTGGCGCCTACCCTGGTTTTCGATACGACCGAGCAGATGACGCTGCTGCAGGACGAGATATTTGGCCCCATCCTGCCGGTGCTGACCTACAAGACGCTGGACGAGGCCATAGACTACGTCAACACGCATCCCCGGCCGCTGGCGCTGTATTACTTCGATTACGACAACCAGCGTATCAGCCGGGTGATCAGCAATACCATCTCGGGCGGGGTGGGTGTCAACGAAACCGTGATGCACGTGGGCCAGGACGATCTGCCGTTTGGCGGTGTCGGCCCCTCTGGCATGGGCCACTACCATGGCCACGAAGGATTCGAGACCTTCTCCAAGATGAAGCCGATATTTGCGCAGAGCCGTTTCAACGGTGCCTGGCTCTTGCGCCCGCCCTATGGGCCCAGAGTGGAACGCCTGTTGAAGTTCATGCTGCGTTGATGGAATCGTGCCTGGGCCGGGCGCTGCCTGGCCATGGCTAGAACAAGAAGAGGGAAACATGCTTAGCCGCCGCCAATTGCTGAAAACCGGCGTCGCCGGTGCAGCCTTGCTGGGCCTTGCCCGGTTGGCTTACGGGCCGATCACGCCGGACAGCCTCTATGCCGTACCGGCGCAGGCCAGGTTCAAGGTGCTGGATGCCGAAAGCCGTACGGCGCTGGCCGCGATTGCACGGGTCATGCTCAAGGGTGCCTTGCCGCGCGATGAGGCCGAATACGAGACCGCGCTCTACCAGGCGGTGCTGGGCTGCGATACCGCCATCGCAGGCTTGCCGATGGGTGTACAGGCTGAGGTCAAGGAGCTGCTGGCCTTGCTGAACAGCCGTGTGACTCGCCGCTGGGTGGTGGGTGTAGGGGCATCGTGGGAGACCGCCAGCGACGAGGATATTGCTCATTTCCTCAACCGTTGGCGCTATTCGTCGTTCCTGCTGTTGCGCAGTGGCTACCAGGCCTTGCATCAGATCGTTTTTGCTGCGTGGTATGGCAACCCGCAGGCCTGGGTGGGCATAGGTTACGACGGCCCCCCGAAATTCATGGAAGGTTACTGGAATGCCTAAAGACGTTATTGCCGAGGGATTGGCATCCGGTAAGTGGGATGTACGCGACGCGGCCACCTTTATGCGCGACCAGACGCTGGAGGCCGACGTGGTGATCGTCGGCACCGGGGCGGGCGGCGGGGTGGCGGCCGAGATATTGAGCCTGGCTGGGCTGAAGGTGGTGATGCTGGAAGAGGGCGAGCTGCGCTATGCCTCCAAGCACTTCAACCTGAAGGAAGCCGAAGCCTATCCCACGTTGTACCAGGAGTCCGCCGGGAGGCAGACCAAGGACAAGGGCATCACCATCTTGCAAGGACGTACCGTGGGGGGCTCTACCACGGTGAACTGGACGTCGAGCTTCCGTACGCCGCCCACCACCCTGGCGTTCTGGCGCGATCATTATGGCCTCGACGACATGACGGTGGAGAACATGGCCAGCTGGTTTGGCAAAGCCGAGAAGCGGCTGAGCGTGATCGACTGGAATGTGGAACCCAACGTCAATAACCAGGTGCTGATGAGCGGAGCCGACCGCGCTGGCATCCATTGGTCCAAGATACGCCGCAACGTGAAGGCTTGCCTCAACCTGGGCTATTGCGGTATGGGCTGTCCAGCCAACGCCAAGCAGAGCATGCTGATTACCACCGTGCCGACTGCGCTGGACCGTGGCGCCACGCTGCTGACCCACCTGCGGGCCGAGCGGGTACTGCAGGAGGGAGGCAAGGCGGTAGGCGTGGAAGGCATGGCGATGAACCATAGCGGCCTGGAACCGGTTGGCATCAAGGTCACCATCAAGGCCAAGACGGTGCTGCTGGCCGGCGGTGCCATCAATACGCCAGCGCTGATGCTGCGCTCGGACCTGTCCGACCCGCATGGTCTTATTGGTAAGCGTACCTTTCTGCATCCGGTCAATGTCTCGGGCGCCTTGATGCCCTTCAAGGTAGAAGGCTGGCAGGGCGCGCCGCAAAGCATCTATTCCGACCACTTCATCGACGCCTTCTCGCCCGATGGCCCCATGGGCTACAAGCTGGAGGTGCCGCCGCTGCACCCGGTGCTCACCGCCATCACCATGAGTGGCTTTGGTGAAAAGCACCGCCAGCTGATGCAGCATTTCGACCGGCTGCAGGTGGTGCTGGCATTGATGCGTGATGGCTTCCACGAAGACAGCCGTGGCGGTAGCGTGAGCCTGAAGGCAGATGGCACGCCGTTGCTGGATTACCCCATCAGCGACTACGTCTGGCGTGGCATGCGGCACGCTTACCTGACCATGGCCGAACTGCAGTTCGCCGCTGGCGCAACCCGCGTCATGCCCATACACGAGGATGTGCCGGGCGGCGGGTACTCCAGCTGGGCCGAGGCCAAGGCGGCCATCCAGTCGCTGCCGCTTGAGGTGTTGCGCGCCAAGGTGGTATCGGCCCATGTCATGGGTGGGGCAGCCATGGCCAGCAAGGCGGAGCAAGGTGTGGTGGACGGCTACGGCCGCTTCTTTAACCTGGACAACCTCTATGTGATGGATGGCTCGGTGTTCCCGACCTCCATCGGCGCCAACCCGCAGCTCTCCATCTACGGCCTGGCGGCGCGCAATGCCAGCAGCCTGGCCAAGACGCTGACGGGCAAGGATATTGTCTGGCCGGTTTGACTGCGCTATAGCGCGATGCCCATGTAGAGGGCACCACTCTGGACAAAGCCCGGCCCGCAGTGCGGGGCCGGGCTTTGCCGTAGGGTGGTCAGGCTCAGGCCTTCTTGAGGAAGCAGGCCTTGAGCATGAAGTTGCCTGCATCCATGCGGCAATCCACCTCGTGATCGCCCCCGCTGACCAGGCGGATGCTCTTGACCTTGCTACCTTGCTTGAGGGTGATGGAGGAGCCCTTGACCTTCAGGTCCTTGATCAGCACCACCGCATCGCCATCCTGCAGCACATTGCCATTGGCGTCTCTGATGACTGCGCCATCCCCATCGTCTGCCTGGGCTGCCGCCTGCTGGGCCCATTCATGACCGCAATCGGCACAGACATAGTTGTCGCCATCCGGGTAGGTATTTTCCAGGGTACAGAGTGGACAGGCGGGTAGCTTGGACATGGGTGGACTTTCACAGAAGGTGATATGCAAGCGCATCATTATAACCGATGGGTAGGTAGAGCGAGACACTGCGTTACCCACTCACCGCTTTGCCGAGTATCTTGCGTAGCAGGAGAAGCAAGCTGCCCAGCGCCATGCTTACCGCCTGCATCGCCATTGAGGTGGCCAACCCTTAGCCTGACAAAGTTGTTCTTTCGAGATGGACACCCCCCATGACCACCGCCTTGCACCTATCCCCACCCACATTGGCCGATGCCGAATCGCTGTTGGACTTCGAGCTGACCAACCGTGCCTATTTTGAAGGCTGGATCAATGCACGCGACCCGGCTTACTATGACCTTGAGCAGGTTCGCCAGGCCATCGCGACTGCAATACAGGAACGTAGCCAGGATCGCGCCTATCAGTACCTGATCCGTGCAGGGGACACCCTGGTTGGGCGGGTCAACCTTACGGGTGTGGCGCGCCCCTATTACAACAAGGCCTCGCTAGGCTATCGGATAGGGCAGGACTGTGGCGGCAGGGGCTATGCCTCGCAGGCGGTTGCGCTGGTGCTGGAGGAGGCCTTCCAACGGCTGGGCCTGTACCGCATAGAGGCGATTGTGCGGCCGGATAACCAGGGCTCCATCAAGGTGCTGGAGCGCAACGGTTTTACCGAGTTCGGGCGGGCGCGTCGCAGCATGCTGCTGAATGGCGTCTGGCATGACTTGCTGCATTTTGAATGCCATGCGCCGGATAGCAGGCTTGCGGTCGGGGAGGCGTGCTCTGCTGCGGCAGCTTGATGCAGTGTTTGCAGATAGGGAGCGGTAGGCATGACAAAGGCCTGTGTCGCAAGACACAGGCCTTTGTATATTGCTGGTGGGTTCGCACGGACTTGAGTCTTTGAAGCGCCTTGATTGCCATTGTCCGCCAGCGGCGTTGGCACTAAGATGGCTTAGCCCGATAAGTGCAAAGCTACATGCAACTAAGCGCCGAGCAAGATCATTCCCGCATGATTCTTCGCGCCGACGTCGAAGGTCACCGTCTTCTTGCAGCCGGCATCGTTGGCCAGGCATTCGATCAGACAGTCCGCAAAGTCAGCTTTGCTGTTCGAGTAGCGATACAAGGCCCTCCAAGCGACATCAGCATGCTGAACGACCAGCTCTTTCGTACGCAGTAAGGTATCGAGAATTTCGGCCAGTTGCGCCCGATCAGCCTTGTATGAGCGTTGCATTACCCAAACGGCTTCTACCAGCACGATTAGGCTGATGAAGCCAGGCGCTGCTGGTGTCAAAGTCTGGAAGAACGAGGAGGCTTGCAGTGATTGCACCGGATCGTCTTGCGCAATGTGGCGAACAAGTACGTTGGTGTCGATACCGATCATGCCAAGCCTGCGCCCTTGAGTGCGATAGCTTCGTTCATGTCTTCAATTGATACGGGCTTTGTTGGCTTGTTGAGCAAGCCCTTGAGGTCGCCCACCGACTTGGTGGCAGCAACGATGGCGAATTGCCCCTTTTCCAGCTCGACGAAATCGACCCGGTCGCCAGCATGCAGGCCCAGCGCACCCCGAACTGCAGCGGGAATGGTGACCTGGCCTTTGGTGGTTAATGTAGCAGTTGCCATGGTGAGCTCCTTGGTTCCTTACATTTAACCACAAAGTAAGGAGTTCTTCGAGCGGCCCGCAACTGCAAAACGCCGCATTGGTCTGCACGGGGCAGCCGGCGAAGCGGCTTTTCGCATTAGGCTATTCAGCGTTCCGCGAAGGTGTTGAGCAATCTGAGATCGAACTAACCGCTGGGCAATTGACCCATGTGTTGCGCCACACGTTGGCGAGTCATTTGATGATGAACGGCGGCAACTTCCTCGCGCTTCAGCGCATCCTGACGATGCGCACCTTGTGCCAGAGCATCTGAACGAGGCCAGCGTATTGAACCCGCTATTGCGGTTGACGACTGGTTGACAGTTGAAAGGGTTGACAGTTGAAAGTCAAACAGGGAGTTAGCATCGCTAACTCCCTGTTTTTTTGGTGGGCCCGCACGGACTTGAACCGTGGACCAAAGGATTATGAGTCCTCTGCTCTAACCAACTGAGCTACAGGCCCGGAAACCGGGTGTCTGGGCGACGTGAGCTGCTGTTGGCCTATGGCCTGGGCGCCCTCGTTGCGAGACGGGCGCGCAGATTAACACAAACTTTCGTGAGTGTGGGAGTGTGTATGCGCTACCGGGGCGGCATGCCTTATCAGTACAGGTGCTCGGCTAGTACCCGGAAGCTCGACAGCAGCGCCAGCGATTCGTCCAGCCCGGTGCCGTCGCTATGACGCAGCAGGCATTCGCGCCAGCGTTGGCTCAAGCGGTCGTCTATGTGGCGCTGCCAGGAGAAATCGGGTTCCAGGAAGATGGTTGCGCTGGCCGGCTGATCGCTGGCGCCTACGCCCTGGGGGTGCATGCGGCGCAGGCTGGCATGCAGTTGGGGGCAGAGGATAAGGTCGAAGTAGAGGCGCTGGAAGACCGCGTCGGAGATGCTGGGGTCGCTGGCCAGTTGCAAGAGTCGCCTGCGGAACACCTCGGGGAAGCCCAGCGGCAGGGGGCCGGGCAGGCGGCGCTGTGGTTGCTGGGGAGCGTGGATGAGAAGTTGGGCGAGGGGCTCGTGGTAGGCGAGGGCGGTAGTCATGCTGGCTGCTCCGGCGTTGAGGCGTATCGGAGACTAAGCAAGTGCGATGCCAGCTACCCTTATGGGGTATGGGGCGGTTATGGACACAAGGCATGCGTTGCTGGTGATGGGCTTGGATGGTGCCAGGGCCGGCTGAACCGGCAGGCTCTCCTGTGCGTCCATGCTCCGCCCTCGTTGGCGCAAGCCCTAGCCGCGTGGGAAAGCCGGCCCCTGCACGGCCAGCATGCCGCTATAGCCAGGCCAGCTACGTTGTTCCAGGCTGTGCCAGGGCAGTTTGTTGATGTCCAGCGTGGCGTGCAACTGCGCCAGCGAGGCAAATTGCTGGCCTTGTTCGCGCCAGGCGGCAAGCAGGCGCTCCAACAGCGGCAAACGTTTGCCGCCATCGGCATCGGCATTGAGGGTGAACACATGGCCTGCCGGTGTCGGGCTCGCCGTTAGCGCCAGCAACTGGTCTACTGTCGACAGGTCGTCCATTTCGTTGGCGCCTGTCAGCTCGGCCAGGGTGGGCAGGGTGGTGGGTAACTGGGGCACCCTGATCGGCTCGCCATCCACTACCGGCAAAAAGGGACTGCTGCCACGGCAGTCGCTGCCGTAGTGCAGGCCCAACTGCTGCTGCTGCCGCAAGGCATGGCGGCTGGTGCGCCAGCCAGGCAGGGCGATGGCTTGGGCGGGCTGGCCAAGCAGGTTCTCGTAGGCGTGCAAGGCGGCGGTCAGTTCATTGCGCACCCAGGCTTCGTCGGCCGTGGCGATGCGCTTGATCCAGTTGACCCTGTCCCAGCCGCGCAGGCCGGTTTCATAGCCGGCCTGTTGTATGGCCTGTATGGCGCTTGCCACGGCCTTGTGCAGTTGCGGAGCGGGCAGCCAGCGGCCATAGAGCCTGCTGGCGCCGCGAGGGCCGCCCAGGGCGCGGTTACGGCGTATCTGCTTGCGGGTTTCGCCTACCTGGAACAGTGGGCCGTCTGCCTGGCCACTGCGGTCTGGCCCCAGGTTGAAGAAGAAACTGGCATTGGCGTCCAAGCTCTGCAATAGCGTTACCAGCCGGGGGGTGATGTCCCGGGCGGCGGCAAGGCTGTCTACCTCTATCTTTAGCGCGAGCAGCATGGCTGCGTAACTCCCTGTTGCTATGCGGGTGCGCTCTAGCAAACTGGTATTCCCGGCTGTGTTGGCCTTGGACTACGATTGCTGGGCGCACCCTGTCGTTGTTATTCGGCGCGGGCCGTATTGTCCGTACTCGCGGCGGCGGCCACAACTAGAATCAATACAGATTTCGACAAAACAGGACGCTGCCATGCGCAAGCTCGTGTTGTTCATTGCCTCTAGCCTGGACGGCTATATTGCCCGCCCCGATGGCGGGGTGGATTGGCTATTTACCGACCAGGACTATGGCTACCAGGCTTTCTATGATTCGGTAGATGGAATACTGCTGGGCAGGCGTACCTACGATCAGGCATTGAGCGTGGGCGACTATCCCTACCCAGGCAAGCGTGCCTGGGTGTTTTCCAGCAGACCTTTGTCGTGGATGGGCGAGGGCGTGGAGGCGGTGAGCGAGCCGGTGGGCGACTACGTGGCCAGGCTCAGGCTGGAGGCGGGTGGCAAGCTGTGGCTGGTGGGCGGTGCGGCCTTGATCAAGACCTGCCTGGAGCGGGATCTGATCGATGAGTTCATTGTCTCCATCCACCCGTTGATACTGGGTGGGGGCATTCCTTTGTTCCCCAGCACGGAATCGAGCCGGCGCTTGACGCTGACCTCGGTGCAGACCTTTGATACCGGCCTGGTGCAGGTGAGCTACGAAAGGGCGCGGAAGTCGCCCGCCCATATCGGCTAGTGCTGCGGGCAATGCCTTGGTTCGTGGATCGAGTTTCCCACCTCGGCTAGTTTGCCGACGCGGATTCGGCGTCGTAAATGGCGTAGCGGTGCTTGCCGCCGAATTTGGCCTGGTACATGGCAATGTCGGCGTGGCGCCTCAGTTTGGCCAGGGTTTCGCCATGCTCCGGGCAGAGGGCTATGCCTATGCTGGCCTTGATCAGGCGGTTGCCGCCTTCCAGTTCTATGGGTTCGGCCAGGGCGGCCAGCATTTTCTCTGCCACCGTGACGGCGTCGTGGGCATCCACCAGATTGGCCAGCAGTACCATGAATTCGTCACCACCCTGGCGTGAGACGGTATCGGTATTGCGCACGCAACTGAGCAGTCGTTTGGCCACGATCTTGAGCATTTCATCGCCGGCATCATGGCCCAGGGTGTCGTTGACCTGCTTGAAATCGTCCAGGTCAATAAACATCAGGGCCAACTGCCGCTTGTTGCGGGCGCGCTGGCGCAGGGCTTGTTCCACATGCTCGGTAAACAGGAAGCGGTTGGGCAGGGCGGTGAGGGTGTCGTAAAAGGCCAGGTAGAGCACCCGCTCTTCGCTGAGCTTGCGGGCGGTGATGTCACTGATCATGGCAAAGACTGACGTTACCCGGCCATCCTGGTCAGAAATGGCGGCGAGGCTCACTTCTACCGTGATGCGCTCGCCGCTGGCACGGCGCATGCCCAGCTCTATCTTGCGGTTGGGTGAGCCGCTCCAGCGCTCGCGTTGTGACTGCAGGGTGATCATGCTGTCTTCGGTCACCACGTCCTCGGGCTGCATGCGCAGTAGTTCGTCACGTGGGTAGAGCAGCAGCTCGCACAGGGCAGGGTTGACGTCCAGCAGCTCGCCGGTGCGGGCGTCGAACAGTGCGTAGCCTTCGTTGGCGGTCTCCAGCACCCGCCGATGGCGGGTTTCGCTTTCGCGCAGGGCTTCTTCCACCAGCCGGCGTTCGTGGATGTCGGTGAGGCTGACGATCAGGACGTTGCGGCCAGCCAGTTCCATCAGCCTGGCGGCCAATAGCATCCAGACACGCTGCCCGCCCGACAACCGCATGCGGGCCTCGAACTGCCGGATAAAGCCGTTGTTGCGGGCAATCAGCAGGAACTGACGGGCCAGGCTGGGATTGTCGAACAGGTCACGCAGGGCAGGCGTATCGCTACCCAGGCCCAGGGTGTCGCGGGCCAGTTGATTGAGTTCCACGATATTGCCGCTGTCAGCCTCCACCGCAAGCATGGGCTGGGGCGAGTAGCGGGCCATATCGGCAAGCAGGGAGGGCGTGTCGCTGGTCATCGGTTCCGCTATGGCCGGCGCTGGGAGTGTTTGCAGTGACACCACGATTGGGAGGTGTGCCTGAAACTAGCCTGGCGCCGGTAAAGGCAAGCAGACCGTGGCGGGCGTACCCCTGGCGGGGCGCTGGCGCTCAGGTTGCGTTGCGCTGGTAGACCACGAAACTATAGGCAAAATCCGGCCCTTGTTTAGGCTCGCGAGAGATTTCTGTGAACTTGTTGCGCGGCCATTCCGGGAAAAAGGCATCGCCCTCGATCTCGGCTTCAATTTCCGTCAGGTACAGGCGGTCAGCATAGGGCAGGGCTAGGGCATACAGGGTGGCGCCACCGATCAGGAATACTTCGTTCGCCTCGCCTGCCGCTTTCATGGCGTCCTCCATGCTATGTACCACCGTTACCCCATCAGCACGCCAGATCGGATCGCGCGTTACCACGATGTTGTGGCGATTGGGCAGCGGCCGGCCGATGGAATCGTAAGTCTTGCGGCCCATGATGATGGGGTGGCCGCTGGTGGTGGCCTTGAAGTACTTGAGGTCGTCGGGCAGATGCCAGGGCAGTGTGTTGTTGATGCCTACGGTGCGGTTTTGTGCGAGGGCGGCGATAAGCGAGAGCATGGAGTGGCCGTCTGGTCGGATGGTAGTAAAACCAAGCGGCAACCAGCAGGTTGCCGCAGTCAGGGTCTGGTGCTTTGTCGGGGGGATTAAACCGCCACCGGCGCCTTGATGGCAGCATGGGATTCGTAACCCTCCAGGGTGAAGTCCTCATACTTGAAGGCGAACAGGTCGGTGACCTCGGGGTTGAGCTTCATGCGCGGCAAGGGCAGTGGTTCGCGGCTCAGCTGCAACTTTACCTGTTCCATATGGTTGGCATAGATATGGCAATCACCGCCGGTCCAGATAAAGTCGCCTGGCTCCAGCCCGCAGACCTGCGCCACCATGAGTACCAGCAAGGCATAGGAGGCGATATTGAATGGTACGCCCAGGAATAGATCGGCCGAGCGCTGATACAGTTGGCAACTGAGCTTGCCGTCGGCGACATAGAACTGGAAGAAGGCATGGCAGGGTGGTAAAGCCATGTTATGGATTTCGCCCACATTCCAGGCCGAGACGATCAGTCGGCGGGAATCGGGAGTGGTCTTGATCTGCTGTATCAACTGGCTTATCTGGTCGATATGGCCGCCATCTGCCGTGGGCCAGCTGCGCCATTGCACGCCATACACCGGGCCCAGGTTGCCGTGTTCATCGGCCCATTCATCCCAGATGGAGACGCCGTTTTCCTTGAGGTAGGCGATATTGGCATCGCCCTTCAGGAACCACAGCAGTTCGTGAATGATGGACTTGAGGTGGACCTTCTTGGTGGTGACCAGCGGGAAGCCCTGGCTGAGGTCGAAACGCATCTGGTGGCCAAAGACGGACTGGGTGCCGGTACCGGTGCGGTCGGTCTTGACGGTGCCGTGGTCGAGTACGTGCTGGAGCAGGTTGAGATACGTGCGCATGGGGGCTTCCTGAAAACAAGGCCGACATCTTACCAAGTCATCGTCGGTTTGCGCTGCCCGGGTGCCGGGCGGCAGTCGGCTTGGCCGGCTTGTGGCGGGGGCCGCAGCATGGGGTGGAAACACCGAAAATTATTGGCTTAGCATCGGTTGTGCATGGTCTAATACGCGCCGATAAACCCCGCTGTGGCAAGCTTTGCTGGGGTGGCGGGTGTGCCGCCGTTGCGTGATCCTGTTCGTGATCGTTTTGAACCATTCCTCCCCTGGAGTACTGAAACTCATGGCCCAATTCCGCCTCAAGCCGACCCTGATCGGCGCTGCCTTTGCCGCTACCGCCATTGCCGCCCAGGCTGCCGGCACGGTGAACGTGTACAACTGGAACGACTATATCGCCGAAGACACGGTTGCCAACTTCGAGAAGGCGGCCGGCGTGAAGGTGAAGTACGACATGTACGACAGCAACGAGACCCTGCAGGCCAAGCTGCTGACCGGCAAGTCGGGCTATGATGTGGTCTACCCTTCTGCTGACTTCGCAGCCAAGCAGATCCAGGCTGGTGTCTACCTGCCGCTGGACAAGAGCAAGCTGCCTAACCTGGGCAACCTGAACCCGGAATTCCTGAAGAAGGTGGAGTCGGTTGACCCGGGCAACAAGTTTGTCGTGCCCTATATGTGGGGCACCATCGCCTTCGGCATCAACGCTGAGAAGGTGAAGAAGGCCCTGGGTGCCGAACCTATGCCGGCCGATATGTGGCAACTGGTGTTCGATCCCAAGTACACCAGCAAGCTCAAGAGCTGCGGTATCTCGTTCGTGAGCCAGCCCAAGTACCTGTTCGGCATGGTCAATATCTTCAATGGCAAGAACGCCAATGATTTCTCCAAGGCCAACCTGGCGACGGCGCTGACTACCCTGAAGGCGGTGCGCAAGGATGTGCGCGTGTTCAATGACTCGCCCATCGACCTGCTGGCCAATGGCGACGTTTGCGTGGCCATGGGCTTCAACGGCGATGTCTACATTGCCAAGGATCGCGCCATCGAGGCCAAGAAGCCGCAGCCTATCGAATACGTGGTGCCGGCCAAGGGCACCGTGCTGTGGGTGGACGTGATGGCTATCCCTAAGGACAGCAAGAACGTGGATAACGCCTACAAGTGGATCAACAATATGCTGGATCCCAAGGTGGTGGCAGGTATCTCGAATACCGTGAACTACGCCAACCCCAACACCAAGGCCACGGCGTTGGTGAACAAGAAGCTGACCAGCGATGCCAAGATCTATCTGCCTGATGCTTCGCTGAAGACCCTGCAGGCTGCGGCCTCGCTGGATCAGCCCACCACCATGGCGCTGACCAAGGCCTTCAACCAGTTCAAGACTGCCAAGTAAGGCCATTGCAAACTGGGTAGCACTGAAGCGGCCGGGGAAACCCGGCCGTATTGTTGTTAGCCGTTGTGTGCTTCAGTCGCAGCAAACAGAAGCGCATTGAAAATAATGGCGAGCGGCGGCGAGAGTAAGGGGAACCAGGGAGCGCCTGTAGGTTTGGGCAGTGCTGACGTTCAGCGACATGCCTTTCTGGCGCCTGTTCAAGCCATCACGCCACACCATGGACTTGAGCCCAAAACAGACCCTTACAAGCCGTATTTGGTCAGGATGCGCTGGTAGCTGCCATCGAGCTTGAGTTTGCTGAAGGCCGCGGCCATGCGCTCGGCATGCCGGGAATTACTGCTTTGCCGGCCGAAGGCCAGGTAAGAGGCGGTTGCACCAAAGGTAGGGCTCAACAGCTGGATGGAGTCGGCGTAACCTAGCTGCTTGGCGCTGGTATTGATTTCCAGCACACCGCCTACGATCAGGTCGACACGCTTGTTGTGCAATGTCCGCAGCAGCGCCTCGTAGCCGCCGTCCTGCTCGTACTTCTGCAGGCCAGGCTGGCTGCTGAACTCGGTGGGATAGGCATAGGCCCTGGCTACACCGATCTTGTATGAATGCAGCGATGTGAACGAGCCGTTCCAGGTCGGGCTGTTCGGCTGTTTCAGGCTGAAAAAACCGAAGCGCAGGGTGGAGAGCACATTACCCTCGTCGAACAGCAGCCAGCTCTCACGCTCGGGTGTTCTGGAAGCAAAGCTGACAGCGGAGGCCAGCCCGCGCTTGGTCATTTCCAGCGCCCGCGCCCAGGCAACGCTCTGTATGGTGAGCTGATAACCCGCTATGTGTGCGGCGGCTTCGATCAGCTCGATATGGGCTCCGGTGAGCTTGCCATCCACCACCATCTCATAAGGCGGGTAGTTGCCCTCGCCACGCACTACCAGCAACGGTTCTGCCGCGTATAGCGGGAGCGGCAGCAGGGCGAACAGGACTAGGCGGAAGTCTGGCATGAAAGGTCTCGTTTTACCGGGAGCGCTTTTCAGCATAGCCGCTGCACAGACAAGAATATAAAACGCTGGATGCGCGGGTGATGGTCCCGGCCGATGTAGGTTCGGGTGCCGCTTAGCGCCACGAACAAAACCCTTCAAGCGTTGTTGTGCGAGCTTGCCGTACCCACGTACTGTCTGCTGCTCGCGCCTGCGCATGCACGCCTAGCCAGAACCGCTACGCTGGGTTTTGTCAGCGGCTCTTAGGCGGGGCTGAAGAGTTTGAGGCCGACTATGCCGGCCACGATCATGGCGACACAGACCAGTCTAGCGATGGTGGCTGCTTCGCCAAACAGTACGATGCCCAGCAAGACGGTGCCGACGGCCCCGATGCCAGTCCAGACTGCGTAGGCCGTACCCAGGGGGAGTGTACGGACGGCAAGTCCCAGCAGGGCAATGCTGGCGACCATGGCGCCCAGGGTGGCCACGCTGGGCCAAAGACGGGTAAAGCCTTCGGTGTATTTGAGGCTTATGGCCCAGCCGATTTCCAGCAAGCCGGCGATGATAAGGAGTATCCAGGCCATGATGGCGGCTCCGTATGGATAAGGGGCCGTCCCCAGTTGGCTAGAGGCCGCCAGGGTCGTCCCTGGGGCTGCGATGAAGCGCGGATGCCATGTTGGCGAGTGCGAATATTATCGCAAGTGCATGAAAACGAATGGAATTATATTATGAGCAGTGGCGTCAGGCCTTGCCCAGCGAGCCGCCAGGCCGGGACAGCCGGGGCTGGCCATAGGCATCGTAAGACAGGGTGGAATCCTGGCTGCTTTGCAGCAGGGCCATCAACTGCTGGTTCTGCTGCTGGCGGGTATCAATCAGCTTGCCATTGGTCTGATTGAGCGCACTGGCGTGGCGGGCGGCTTGTATCAGCTGCAACCAGCATTCGGCCAGATGGGGCAGGTGCTCGGCTGGCAGGTAGGCTGCACGCACCAGCGGGTGGGGCGGATCGGGTGAGAGCTCGACGCCGTTGACCTGGAACAGGCGCTTGCGTTCCTTGGCCTGGCCTTCCAGTGCTTGGGCGTGACCGGCCTTTTGCTTGGCGATATCTTCGAGGTCGGCCAGGGTGTTGTGTATGAGTGCGTGCTGTTCGCGTTCAAGCAAGGCGACAAACTGCTGCAGCTCGCTCAACTCGGCTTGCATGGCACTCAACAGGGGCGATGTGGACATGGGCGGTTTCCGTGGCCGTTAAAAGCATTAGCGCCAGCCACCGGTTGCCCGTTGGCTGGCGCTAGCTAGTATGCCGTGTTGTGCTGCCTGCGTCAGTTCTTGCCCAGCAGTTCCTTGACGCTGGCCATCAGCTTGTCGGCAATGGCATCGGCGTGCACGGTGAAACGGCCCTCGGCAATGGCCTGGCGTATCTCGGCCACCTTGCTCTCGTCAATGACGGGCTGGGTGGCAAGGTTGGACTCCAGCGATGCCAGGCGTGCGCTGAAGGCGTTGATCTCAACGCTATCGCGGCCAGGCTCGGCGCCGGCGCTTTCTCCACTCTCGGCCTTGGTGCTGGTACGCGCTTCTGAGCGCGATAGCACGGAGCCTAGCGGCTTGCCCGAGTTGTCGATCTTCATGGTATTCCTCTCGTTGGCTACTTTGGCCAAGTCCTGTCTGTGGTTAATGCGCTTATCGGCAGGTCTTTGAGAAACTTTAGCGGGATTATGAACAAATTTTTCATAACATGGCGGCTAAGTGTTATTTCGGCTAGATTCCTAGCAATCTGAAGGCTTGGGAGCCGACGAATGCAAATAATTACCCCGCGCTTCGGTGCCATCGAAATCGATGAGGACACCTTGATCACCTTTCCACAGGGCCTACCTGGCTTTGAGGGCTGTAAACGCTTCAAGTTGCTGCATGAGGACGTGCCAGAGCCCAAGGTGATGTGGCTGCAGTGCCTGGATGATGCTGAGGTGGTGTTCAGCGTGATGGATGCCAGCCTGCTGGGGTTTCACTACCAGCTGACGCTGACGGACGAGGAGCGGACGCTGATACAACATGCAGGCAAATCGGCGCCGGCCGATGAGTTGGTGTTGCTCCTGACGCTGAGCCGTGACGGTGAGGTGGGTGAAATAAAAGCGAATACGCAGTCGCCCATCGTGCTCAATGTGGCCTCCAGGCTGGCTGTGCAGAAGAGTGGCGTACGCGCTGAGATCGTGTTTACTAACGAGTAGGTCGGGTTTTTCGGTGTTTTCGCGGACGTTCGCAACCGTTGTGGGTGATGGTGTTTGCCGGATGGTTGCTCGAATCCGTTGCATGTCAATCTTGCGGGGTTGCCGCGTTTCGCCATAATGGCGCGATTTCGCCGAACTTAGTCGGCCCTAGCGGAGCATGCTCGCCCAGCGCGACGTGAACAGACCCCAGGCATGAAAACCACTTTCCTCGATTTCGAACAGCCTATCGCCGAACTCGAAAGCAAGATCGAAGAGCTGCGCTTTGTGCAGGATGATTCTGCGGTGGACATCTCGGTTGAGATTGACCATCTGCAGAAGAAGAGCCAGGAGCTCACCAAGAATATCTACGCCAAGCTCTCGCCCTGGCAGATTTCTCAGGTGTCCCGCCATCCGCAGCGCCCCTATACGCTGGATTACCTCCGCGAAATCTTTACCGATTTTGAAGAGCTGCATGGTGATCGTGCCTATGCGGACGATGCCGCCATTGTTGGCGGCCTGGCACGGCTGAATGGTCAGTCGGTGATGGTGATTGGCCAGCAGAAGGGCCGCGACACCAAGGAAAAGATACTGCGCAACTTCGGTATGCCCCGGCCTGAGGGGTATCGCAAGGCCCTGCGCTTGATGCGCATGGCCGAGAAGTTTGGCCTGCCGGTGATTACCTTTGTCGACACCCCGGGTGCCTATCCGGGCATCGGCGCCGAGGAGCGCGGGCAGTCCGAGGCCATAGGCCGCAATCTGTTCGAAATGAGCAAGCTGCGCGTGCCGGTGATCGTCACGGTGATTGGCGAGGGGGGCTCGGGCGGTGCGCTGGCCATTGCCGTGGGTGATGTGGTGCAGATGCTGCAATACGCTACTTACTCGGTGATCTCGCCCGAAGGCTGTGCGTCCATTCTGTGGAAGAGTGCCGAGAAAGCCAGTGAGGCGGCCGAGACGCTGGGTATTACCGCCAACCGGCTCAAGACATTGGGCTTGATCGACAAGGTGGTGGCAGAGCCGCTGGGTGGTGCGCATCGCGACCCGCAGGCCATGATGCTGACCTTGCGCAAGGCGCTGCAGGATGCCTTGAAATCGCTGCAGGACAAGCCGGTAGACAAGTTGCTGGAGAACCGTTTCGAGCGGCTGATGAGCTATGGCAAATTCAAGGAAGTCGCCGCAGGCTGAGGCGGAGGCGCTCTACGAGCGTCTGCTGCAGCGTTATCTGTCGCTGCCGGCGGCGAAGCGGCCTGAGGGCATGCGTCTGGCGCTCGGTTATTCGGGCGGACTAGATTCTGCGGTGCTGCTGCACCTGCTGGCGCGCTTGCGTGATGATGCGCGCCTGCCGGCACCGCTGGCCCTGCAGGCGCTCCATGTGCACCATGGCATCAGCCCCAATGCCGACGCCTGGTTGCGGCATTGTGATCAGCGCTGTGCTGCGCTGGCAGTCGATTTTTCCCATATCCGTGTTGATCTGAACCAGGCTGTCGGTGACGGCTTGGAGGCGCGTGCGCGTGCTGCCCGTTATGCGGCCTATGCGGGCCTTGGTGTGGACATGGTGCTGCTGGCGCACCATCGCGATGATCAGGCAGAGACGGTGCTGTACCGTTTGGCGCGAGGGGCGGGTGTGCATGGGGCGGCGGGTATGCCGGCCATGCGGCCCCTGGGTGTGACCGGGCGTATCTGGCGGCCTCTGCTGGACGAGCCGCGTAGTGCGCTCCTGACCTATGCGCGCACCTTGGGCTTGGCCTGGGTGGAGGACGAGAGCAATGCGGTCAGTGATTACGATCGCAACTATCTGCGGCGGGAGGTGATGCCGGTATTGCTTGGACGTTTTCCAAGTGCGCCGGCTGCCATGGCGCGGGCGGCGCGGCATTTTGCCGAGGCGGCCAGCCTGTTGGATGCGCTGGCAGAAGAGGATGCTGGCGGTGTGGCCGATCGTTTGCCGGTGGGGCGCTTGCTGGCCTTGAGTGGGCCGCGGCAGCGCAATCTGCTGCGCTGGTTTCTGGCGCGCCACGGTTTGCGGCCGGATGAGCGGCAATTGTTGCTGGTGCTGGAGCAAATGCTGACGGCCAAGGAGGATGCCAATCCCTGCTTGCGCCTGGCGGGCCTGGAGGTGCATCGCTACCGCGCGGAGATATGTGTGGCGCGTTGGGTGGAAGTATTGACTCCTCGCGCCGTGCCAGCTGAGGGCCTGGTGCTGCTGCCGGATTGGTGTGGTGAGCTGCATTGGTCGCGGGCGGTGCGTGGGCTGAGCGAGGCCAGTTGCGTGGGTCTGGAGGTGCGGCCCAGGCAGGGCGGAGAGATGGTACGGCCACGGCGTGGCGGCCCCAATCGGCCAGTAAAGCTGCTGTTGCAGGAGGCGGGTGTGCCGCCCTGGTTGCGGCGGCGCTGGCCCATGTTGTGGCAGGGTGACAAGCTGGTGGCGGTGGCGGGTATTGCGGTAGCTGCCGATTGCCAGAGTGAAGGTGAAGGTGCCTGGCCGGATTGGCGGCCGCTGGATTGGCCTGATCTGCTTGGCGATAAATAAAAAAACCGCTGCTTGGTGCAGCGGTTTTTTATTGGGCAGCAGGCTCTTAGGGGGTGGGGGCCTGCAGTATGGGCGTCACACCCAGTTCACGCAGCCGGCGCATCATCAGTTCGGCCTCATCCTTGTTCTTGAAGGGGCCGACCTGTATGCGGGTCTCCAGCCTGGCGGGTATGCCTGCTGCGCTAAGCCGAGATAGCAGCTTGTCGGCATTCTCGCCGCTCTGGAATACCCCGGCCTGTACGGTAAAGCCACGGCTGCCAGTGGGCATGACGCCGGCTGCCAGGGCGACGATGGTCTGCTCTGGGGTGGGTGGGGCAGGGGTGCGTGGTGCAGGAGCCAGTACAACGGGCGCAGGTTTGGCGGTGGGGGCGACGGATACAGGCGGCGGCGTGGGCGCGCTGGGCTTGCTGTGGCTTGTGGCCGGCTTGCTGCTGGTGGTGGCAGGGGCGGTCGCGATGGCGGCGGGTGTGGCCTGCGGCTGTGTGGCGGGTTTGCTCGCAGGCCTGCTGGCTACCATGTCTGCATCGGGCTGTGCGTCGGGTGGAGGTGTCTGTGGTTTGCTGGCCAAGCTGCCGGCGGGTGTGCTGGCGCTGATTGGTGCGGCGGCGTTGGGCGCATTGGGAGAGGGGGTCTGGGGGGCATTGGCGGGCGGCATCTCTGGCGTAGCCTCTGTTGGCGCCGGTGTGGCAGGCGGTTCGCTGACGGGTGCTGGGGCAACCTCGGCTGGGGCTGGGGCTGGTGTGGGGGTGGGGGTGGGTTCGGCGTTGGCTGGCGGCATGCCGGGTTCCGCCTGTAGCGGATTGATGCTGGGGCCATCCACTTCGATGTTGGGGGGTGTTTCCAGTCGATTCAGCAGGGTGATGGCAATGGCGACGCCGATGATGAGGCAGATGGCGATGGCCAGGCGCTGCATCAGGCGTTGCCGGATCTCGGCTTGTTCGTCGATTTCGTCCTGCGACGGGGGGCTGGGCTGCCGGTTGGGGCTGGGGCGTATTGCGCTCACTTGTGTATCCGCCGCAATGCGGCACTCCCTGTGCAATCTTGGTATGCCTTGATTTGTACCAAATTCCAGCGCGGTATGCCGCTGGAATCGCTGCGACAGCCATGATTTTGGCAGGCTGGGCCGGGGTTTTGCGGTTAGTCAGCAACTGTAAACCCGTCTTTGCAGCAAAGCTGTTAGAATATTCGGTCATTTTTAACGTCGACAAGCTGCGTGCCCGCCTTGCGAACCCAGCTTGCGACTTAAACTTTTTCCTTCCCACTTTGTCTTTTTGTGATTTTCTGGAGTTAGAAAACATGGCTGTTGAACGCACCCTGTCCATCATCAAGCCCGATGCCGTTGCCAAGAACGTGATCGGTCAGATCTACACCCGTTTCGAAGGCGCCGGCCTGAAGGTTATCGCCGCCAAGATGAAGCACCTGTCGCGCGCTGAAGCCGAAGGCTTCTACGCCGTGCACAAGGAACGTCCTTTCTTCAAGGATCTGGTTGACTTCATGGTTTCCGGCCCGGTGATCATCCAGGCCCTGGAAGGCGAAGGCGCTATCGCCAAGAACCGCGACCTGATGGGCGCTACCGACCCGAAGAAGGCAGAGAAGGGCACCATCCGTGCTGACTTCGCTGATTCCATCGATGCCAACGCCGTGCACGGCTCGGACAGCGCTGAGAACGCCGCGATTGAAATCGCCTACTTCTTCGCTGCTTCTGAAGTCTACGGTCGCTAAGACCTGATCTGGCCATGACCGTCAACCTGCTCGATTTTGATGCTCAGCGTTTTGCCACCTTCCTTGAGGAGCGTGGCGAGAAGCCGTTTCGCGCCAAGCAGTTGATGCGCTGGATACACCATTTTGGTGTGTCCGATTTCGCGGCAATGACGGACATCGCCAAGATCACGCGGGAAAAACTGGCTGCGGAGGCGGTGATCACCCCTCCCAGCCTGATGCTGGAACAGGCCAGCGAGGACGGCACACGCAAGTGGCTGCTGGACGTCGGTACCGGTAACGGTGTCGAGGCGGTGTTCATCCCCGAGGATGACCGCGGAACCCTGTGTGTTTCCAGCCAGGTTGGCTGCGCGCTGGAGTGTACTTTCTGCTCCACCGGCCGGCAGGGCTTCAATCGCAATCTCAGCACGGCCGAGATCATTGGCCAGCTTTGGTGGGCCAACAAGGCGCTGGGCCGCGACCCCAAGGGGGATCGCATCGTCTCCAATGTGGTGATGATGGGCATGGGCGAGCCGCTGGCCAATTTCGACAATGTCGTCGCGGCCATGCGCTTAATGCTGGATGACCATGCCTATGGTCTCAGCCGTCGCCGCGTGACCCTGTCTACCTCAGGCCTGGTGCCGCAGATGGATAGGCTGCGTGAGGCTTGCCCGGTGGCACTGGCGGTGTCGCTGCATGCGCCCAATGACGCCTTGCGCGATGAAATCGTGCCCATCAACAAGAAGTATCCGCTGAAGGAACTGATGGCGGCCTGCCAGCGTTATCTGGAAAAGGCGCCGCGGGACTTCATCACTTTCGAATACGTCATGCTCGATGGTGTGAATGACACCATGGAGCATGCCAGGCAACTGGTGGCACTGGTCAAGGATGTGCCATGCAAGTTCAACCTGATACCGTTCAATCCCTTCCCGAATTCCGGGTACGATCGCTCCAAGCCGGATGCGATACGCCGCTTCCGGGATCATCTGATACAGGCGGGCTACATCGTGACAGTGCGCAAGACGCGCGGCGATGATATCGATGCCGCCTGCGGCCAGTTGGCAGGCCAGGTAAAAGACAAGACCAAGCGCACTCTGCGGCTGGCCGCAGAGGGCAAGACCACCAACATCATTCAATTGACCAGGGAGTAAGGCATGAAAAAAGCCGTGATTGCTGCTTTGCTGTTCGCGTGGACCATCCCCGCAGTGCAGGCTGACGAGCAGGTAAATCGCGACGAGGTAGCCCGGTTGCGGACCGAACTGGCTGCTGCCTACTATGCCCGCGGTCAATATGGTGTGGCGCTGGAAGAAGTGAAAAGCGCACTGAGGGCGAAAGCCGATTACGCGCTGGCACACAATGTGGAGGGGCTGGTCTACTCCGACCTGCGTGAATACGATACCGCAGACAAGAGCTTCCAGCGTGCCCTGAGCCTGGCTTCGGGTAACCCCGACATCAATCACAATTACGGTTGGTTCCTCTGTAACAAGCGCGAAAAGTACGCGGATTCGCTGCGTTATTTTAGCAACGCCATCCGCAGCCCCTTGTATGCCAATCCGCAGAAATCCATGCAGATGGCCGGCTTGTGCGCACTGAAGGCAGGCGACCTGAAGTATGCCGAAGACTTCTTGCGCCAGTCTGACCGGGCGCAGCCGGACAATGCCCAGACGCTGTTGGGACTGGCACAGGTAGCCTATCGCAATGGCGACATCGACGCTGCCCGTACACTGCTGGCCAGGCAGGCGCGCGTGGGTACGCCGGTGGCCGAAGCGCTGTGGCTGAACGTGCGTATCGAGCACAAGCTCAACCCTGGTGGCGAGGCTGAAAACGGCTTTGCCAAGGAACTGAAGACCCGCTTCCCCAATAGCGAGGAAGCCCGCAGCCTGGCGGCAGGCCGCTACGATTGAGCCCTTCCTGCCCCACGACCACGCCCTTGTCATGCAGTGCAACCCCTGAAGCGAGCCACCCGGCATGATGCCCGAGATGAGCCAAGATACTACCCAATCTGATTTGCTGCAGTCCCCCGCAAGCCCACCTTCCTCGCCTGGCGCCATATTGGCGTTGCACCGCGAACAGGCCGGTTTGTCGGTCAATGATGTGTCGGCCAAGCTCAAGCTGTCCCGGCGCCAGATCGAGGCGCTGGAGTCTGACGACTATCAGGCACTACCGGGCAATACCTTTGTGCGCGGTTTTGTCCGCAACTATGCTCGCTTGCTGGAGATAGAACCCCAGCCGCTGGTGCATTACCTGGATAACCACCTGCCCAAGGAGCCCAGCCAGGCGGCATTGCCACGCCTGCGCGATGAGGTGTTGCCAGTGCTGCGGCCCGATGGCGGTCGTGCCGGCCTGTCGTTTGGCCTGGCCATTGTGGCAGGCCTGGGCATAGTGGGTCTGATTGCAGGGGCTTACTGGCTCTATGACAAGAGCACCCGCTTTGAGCCCCAGCTGACCGTCAATACCCCCAGTGTCGACATGCCGCCACTGGAGCCCGTAGTTGTTGTGCCGCAGGCCAGCGCGCCCGTGGATACGGCCGTGCCTGCTGCGCAGCCTGCCGGTGAAGTGCAGGTCGTGCCGCCTCCGGCCAACCTGCCGGGGAATCCACCGGCTGCGCCGGGTGCGAACCCCGCCCTGGCGGTGGGGGCGACGCCTGCGCCGGCCTCGCCTACGTTGCCTGCGCCAGTGCCGCAGCCTGCACCTGTAGCCGTGCCTGCGGCTGTGCCTGAGCCATCAACAGGTGATGTGCGTGTGGTTGCCCGGCAGGAAAGCTGGGTGCAGATTACTGACGCCACCGGCAAGCGCCTGGTCAACGAGCTGGTGCCTGCTGGACAATCGCGTAGCGTTGCTGGCAAGCCGCCTTATCGTATCCGTATAGGTAATGGTCATCAGACCCAGCTCTTCTACAAAGGCAAGCCTACCGACCTGACGCCGTATATCCGGGTCGACGTTGCCAATCTGGAACTCAACTAAAGCCAAGCCATGAGTCTGCTTCCCCGTCGCGCCACCCGCCGTGTCATGGTCGGCCATGTGCCGGTCGGTGGCGATGTGCCTGTCGTCGTCCAATCCATGACCAATACCGATACTGCCGATGCGGCGGGTACCGCTCAGCAGGTATTCGAGCTATGGCAGGCGGGCTCGGAAGTGGTGCGCATTACCGTCAACTCACCCGAGGCGGCAGCCCAGGTAGGCGAGATACGTCGCCGGCTTGATGATATGGGCTGCAATGTGCCGCTGGTGGGGGATTTCCATTTCAATGGCCATAAATTGCTGGCCCAGTATCCCGAGTGTGCGCGGGCACTGGCCAAATACCGTATCAATCCCGGCAATGTCGGCAAGGGCAGCAAGCGGGATGAGCAATTTGGCGCCATGATTGAAGCCGCCATCGAGTATGGCAAGCCGGTACGCATAGGCGTGAACTGGGGCAGCCTGGATCAGGCCAAGATGGCGCGCATGATGGACGAGAACGCCAAGCTGGCGCAGCCGCTCAGCGCTGATGCCCTGATGCGCGAAGCCTTGATACAGTCGGCGCTGGAGAGTGCTGCGCAGGCTGAGGAGCTGGGGCTGCCGGCGGATCGCATCATCATCTCCTGCAAGGTCAGCGCGGTACAGGATCTGATCAAGGTCTACCGTGACCTGGGCGCCCGTTGCGACTATCCGCTGCACCTGGGCCTGACCGAGGCCGGCATGGGCTCCAAGGGCATAGTCGCTTCCACTGCGGCGTTGTCGGTGCTGTTGCAGGAGGGCATAGGCGACACCATACGGGTTTCGCTGACGCCGGAGCCGGGTGAATCGCGGACCAAGGAAGTTGTCGTGGCGCAGGAAATACTGCAGACCATGGGGATACGCTCGTTCACCCCGCTGGTGACGGCCTGCCCCGGCTGCGGCCGGACCACCTCGACCTTCTTCCAGGAACTGGCGCAGAACATACAGCGCTACCTGCGCGAGCAAATGCCGGTATGGCGTGCCGAATTCCCGGGGGTGGAAACCCTCAACGTGGCGGTGATGGGCTGTGTGGTCAATGGCCCGGGCGAATCCAAGCTGGCCAATATCGGCATCAGCCTGCCTGGTACGGGCGAGGTGCCAGTGGCGCCGGTGTTCGTTGATGGCGTCAAGACCGTGACCCTCAAGGGCGACGGTATTGCCGAGGCCTTTCAGGCTATCGTCGATGGCTATGTCCGCGAACACTATGCCGAAGGCGGCAAGCTGCGCCGCAGCCAGGCGGCCGCACCTGCGGTGGCACCTGCGGCGGCACCCAAGATTATTCCCGTGAAAGTGCTGTAATCCGATGGCTGACAAGTTTCAAAGCATCAAGGGCTTCTACGACATCCTGCCCGACAACACGGCGCTGTGGCAGAAGCTGGAAGATACCGCCCGGCGCGTGCTGGCGCAGTATGGCTATCGCAATATCCGGTTGCCCATAGTCGAGCCTACTGGCTTGTTTGTGCGCGGCGTAGGCGAGCATACCGATATAGTCGAGAAGGAGATGTATGCCTGGACCGATGCGCTTAACGGCGACAAGCTGGCGTTGCGCCCAGAGGGGACGGCGGGTTGCGTACGCGCCGTCGTTGAGCACAGTCTGACCTACAATGGCCCGCAGCGCCTGTGGTATATGGGCCCCATGTTCCGCCATGAGAACGTGCAGAAGGGGCGCCAGCGGCAGTTCCACCAGGTGGGCGCCGAGGCTTTTGGCTATGACGGCCCCGATGTTGATGCCGAGCAGATGGTGATGCTGGCCCGTCTTTGGCGTGAGCTGGGTATTGCCGATGTGGAGTTGCAGATCAATACCATAGGCGATGCCGCTGAGCGGGCAGCCTACAGGCAATCCTTGATCGCCTATTTTGAGGCGCATGCCGACCTGCTGGATGAGGATGCCAAGCGTCGTCTGCACGCCAACCCGCTGCGCATACTGGATAGCAAGAACCCGCGCATGCAGGACATGATCAACGCCGCCCCCAAGCTGTTTGATGTGCTGGGCGACGATAGCCGCCAGCATTACCAGGGCCTGTGCCGGCTGCTGGATGAGGCAGGCGTA
This sequence comes from Chitinimonas sp. JJ19, assembly GCF_036961565.1. Classification (NCBI taxonomy): domain Bacteria; kingdom Pseudomonadati; phylum Pseudomonadota; class Betaproteobacteria; order Neisseriales; family Chitinibacteraceae; genus Chitinimonas; species Chitinimonas sp. JJ19. Next base: position 99,251 of record NZ_JBAMDD010000004.1, on the reverse strand, counting down.
GCCTATACCCTCAACACGCGCCTGGTGCGGGGGCTGGATTACTACAACCGCACGGTGTTCGAGTGGGTAACCACCAAATTGGGCGCGCAGGGTACCATCGCGGGCGGTGGCCGGTACGACAGCCTGGTGGAGACGCTAGGTGGCAAGCCGACGCCAGCCTGTGGTTTTGGCATGGGTATGGAACGGGTATTCCTGCTGATGCAGGAGTACGGTGTGACCGCCCAGGATGGCCCCGATGTGTACCTCGTCAATGCCGGCGAGGCAGCGGGGCGGGTTGCGCCGCGCCTGGCAGAGCAGCTGCGCAATGCTGGACTGGCGGTGACGGTGCATGCCGGCGGCGGTAGCTTTAAGTCGCAGATGAAGAAGGCGGATGGTTCGGGCGCGCGTTTTGCCCTGATCATCGGCGACAATGAGGCGGCTGACGCGACGGTGGTGATCAAGCCATTGCGCGACGGCGGTGAGCAGCGCACGGTGGCGCAGGCCGATGTGCTGGCTGCGCTCAAGGGTTGATGATGGAACCTGCGCCCAAGCTCAAGGTCTCGTTCAAGCTGTTCGTACTGAATGTGTTCGGCTCGGTGCTGGCTGCATTTGGCGTCGTCGGCTTGCAGGGCGAAGGTGCTCAGATACACCCGGTGCTGGCTCAGAAAGAGCTGGCCTGGGCTTGCCTGCTGATTGGCCTGGCGCTGATGAGCTGGTTCATGGTGGATATTTTCAAACGTATCCGTGCCCTGCAAGCGGCACGGCATAACAAGTAACTCGCTAACGGAAACTCGCAGATGGCTGCTTTTGATTTGCAGGAACAGGAACAGATCGCCGAACTGAAGGCCTGGTGGGCGAAGTGGGGCGTCGCGGTAATCATCGCGGTGGTAGCGGCCCTGGTGGGCTACTTTGGCAATATGGGCTACCGTGCCTGGCAGAAATCGCAGGGCACTGCGGCGGCGCAGGCTTATATGGCGGTGGAAGCGGCAGAATTGGCCAAAGACCCTGTCAAGCTGCGCGCAGCCGCCGATGCCATGGTGAAGGCCCACAGTGGCCACGCCCTGACGGCACGTGCCATGCTGCAGGCTGCCAAGGCGGCATTCGAGGCCAATAAGCTGGACGAAGCCAAGACCGCGCTGGAGTGGGTGGCCGCCAATGCCAAGGAAGACGCTGTGATCGATCTGGCACGCCTGCGCCTTGCTGCCGTGCTGATGGATCAAAAACAGTTTGATGCTGCGGCCAAGATGGTGGACACCGCCAAGGCAGATAGTTTTGCTGGCCTGTTTGCCGAAGCGCGCGGCGATGCGCTGGCGCTCAAGGGCGATGCAGCGGGTGCCAAATCGGCCTACCAGTTCGCTTTGACCAAGCTGGAAAAAGAAGCACCCAATCGCGAGCTGGTTGAAACCAAGCTGTCGGCACTGGGGGCCTGATGAACATGCACCGCATGCCACATGGCCTGACAGGCAAGTTTGCTGTGCTGGGCGCCGTTACCCTGCTGGCCGCCTGTGCCGGTACGGATAACAGCCCGCAACCCACGCCGCTGAGCGATATCAAGGCCAGCGCAGAGCTGAATTCGGCTTGGCGTACTTCGTACTCTGACGGCAAGCTGTACCGGTTTGCGCCTGATGCGACGGGCGACGCTGTGTACATGGCCGGAGTGAACGGTATTGCTGGGTTTGCCATGCCTGATGGTGCCAAGCGCTTTGAAGTTCGCAGTGCCCAACCGCTGGCAGGTGGGGTGGGTGCGGCTTCGGGCCTGGTCGTGGCGGGCACGCTGAAGGGCGAGGTTTATGGCTGGGAAGCTGCCACGGGCCAGTTGCGCTGGCAGACCAAGGTCAGCAGCGAAATGGTGTCGCCGCCGGTGATAGCCGAAGGCGTGGTGGTGGTGCGTACCGTGGATGGCCGGGTAACAGGCCTGGAGGCCAAGGATGGCAAGCAGCGCTGGCAGTTCGTGCGCAGCCAGCCTTCGCTGGTCTTGCGCAACTACGCGCCCGCCGCGATTGCGGACGGTGCGGTCTACATTGGCATGGCATCGGGCCGCCTGGCTTCGCTTTCGCTGGCCGATGGCCGTGTGCTGTGGGAGTCGCAGGTTGCACAGCCCAAGGGCGCTACTGAGCTGGAGCGCATCAGTGATGTGACCTCGGCACCCGTTGTGGACAAGGGCATGGTCTGTGCCGTGGCTTTCCAGGGCAAGGTGGCGTGTTTTGCCGTGAGCAACGGCTCCATGTTGTGGTCCCGCGATATCTCCAGCTATGTGGGCCTGGCCATGGATGCGGACAAGGTCTATGTCAGTGATGAAGTCGGCAACGTCCAGGCGTTCGAGCGCTCGGGTGGCCGCAGCCTGTGGAAGCAGGCGGCACTGTATGGCCGTCGTATCAGCGGCCCTGCCGTGATAGACGGCAAGGTGGCCGTGGGTGATTTCGAGGGTTATGTCCATCTGCTATCGCAGGCGGATGGTAGCTTTGTCGCCCGTATGAGTACGGACAAGAGCCGCGTGCTGGTTGCACCGCGGGTAATCAGCGGCAAGTTGATTGTGCAGACCGAGAGCGGTGGCCTGCACGCACTGGCCGTGAAGTAAGCAAGGAAAACAATGAAACCCACCATCGCCCTCGTCGGCCGTCCCAATGTCGGTAAATCCACGCTGTTCAATCGGCTGACCAAGAGCCGTGACGCGCTGGTCGCCGATATGCCGGGCCTGACCCGCGACCGCCATTACGGTCATGGCAAGATCGGTGGCAAGCCTTATCTGTGTGTGGATACCGGTGGCTTTGAGCCGGTTGCGGATGACGGCATATTGCATGAGATGGCCAGGCAGACCCTGCAGGCCATCGATGAGGCCGACGCCGTCATTTTTATCGTCGATGCCCGCGTAGGCCTCACCCCGCAAGACAAGTTGATTGCCAATCGCCTGCGCCAGCTGGACCGGCCGGTACGCCTGGCCGTGAACAAGGCCGAGGGTATGTCGGCCAGTGTGGTGACGGCAGAGTTCTTCGAGCTGGCCCTGGGTGAGCCTTGGCCTATCTCGGCCAACCACGGCGAAGGCGTGCGTGGTTTGCTCGACGATGTGCTGACCGGTTTTGAGGTGGAGCCTGAGGAGCAGGTTCAGGATCACCCCAAGTTCGCCATCATCGGCCGTCCCAATGTGGGTAAATCCACGTTGGTGAACGCGATTCTGGGTGAAGAGCGGGTGATTGCGTTTGACCAGCCCGGCACCACGCGCGACTCGATACATATCGACTTCGAACGCAACGAGCAGGCCTACACGATTATCGACACCGCAGGTGTGCGCAAGCGCGGCAAGGTGAACGAGGCGATCGAGAAATTCTCGGTGGTGAAGACCATGCAGGCGATCGAAGACGCCAACGTGGTTGTGCTGGTACTGGATGCCCGCCAGGATGTGGCCGAGCAGGATGCCCATATCGCCGGCTTTGCCCTGGAGGCAGGTCGGGCCATGGTGGTGGCCGTGAACAAATGGGAAGGCCTGGACGAATACCGGCGTGACCAGGTCAAGCGGGATATCGCCCGTAAGCTGGGTTTTCTGGATTTTGCCCGCTTCCACTTTATCTCTGCCCTGGAAGGGCAGGGTGTGGGTGACCTGTTTGCCAGCATCAACGCAGCATACAAGGCTGCCATGGCCAAGCTGCCGACGCCGCGTTTGACGCGTGCCTTGCAACTGGCGGTGGAGAAGCAACAGCCGCCCCGCGTGGGCCTGGTGCGTCCCAAGATGAAATATGCCCACCAGGGTGGCATGAATCCGCCGGTGGTGGTGATACACGGTACCGCCCTTGAAGGGGTGCCGGACAGTTATTGGCGTTACCTGGAACATTCCTTCCTGAAGATGTTCAAATTGCAGGGCACGCCCCTGCGTGTACAGTTCAAGAAGGGCGACAACCCTTACGATGCCAAGCCGGGCGAGTTCAAGCCGGATCGCAAGGGCGCCATGCGAGGTGAGAAGAAGCCGGTCAAGACCACAGCCAGGAAGCCCGCGAAAAAAGCAGGCTGATTCTTTGTGCTTGACAGAAAAGCTGCTACAAGTGACTACTGGTATTCTATCTTCGTAAGCGCAGGAACTACTGGACGGATATTCGTCGTTTTTTAAATTACAGAGTGGAGAACTACAAAATGAGCGCAAAAGGGCAAATGCTACAAGACCCGTTTCTGAACATCCTGCGCAAGGAACATGTACCTGTATCCATATACCTGGTTAACGGTATCAAGCTGCAAGGCCAGATCGAGTCGTTTGACCAGTACGTGGTTTTGCTGCGCAACACCGTGACCCAGATGGTCTATAAGCATGCCATCTCCACTGTTGTGCCTGCCCGTCCGGTCAGCATCCCCTATGACAAGCCGGAAGGTGCCCCGGCTGCAGACGCCTGATAGGGGCGGTGCGTCGAGCAAGGGGCGCCATGTGCGCCCCCTTTGTTGTAGGAATACCGGCTGGAACTTAGGTTGTGAGCCACGGCTATCTGCCAGGGAGCGGTTTGCGCCACCCGATGTCGATCTGCATGATGATGCGGGCGGATATCATTTGGGGCGGCCTCCTACCAGCAGATACCATCGTGTGCCGATCAAGCTCCGGCGCCCCGTTAGGGTGGCCTGACAAGGCGCCCAGTTAGGGAAATAAAGCGTGTTTGAACGCCATCAGGGCGGCGACAAGGCCGTTCTAGTCTGTCTCGATTTCGGTGAGCCAGACTATCTGGAAAATATCGAAGAATTCAAGTTGCTGGCTGAGGGCAATGGCTACAAGGCTATGGCCATCATTCAGGGCAAGCGCCAAAGACCCGACCCCAAGCTGTTTGCTGGTAGTGGCAAGGTGGAAGAGATCGCCGCCGCCGTGCTGGCCACAGAGGCACACACGGTACTGTTCAACCACGCCTTGGGTGGCGCGCAGGAACGTAACCTGGAGCGTGCCCTGGAATGCCGGGTGTCGGACCGGGTAAGGCTGATACTCGACATCTTTGGCCAGCGTGCACGCTCCAACGAGGGCAAGCTGCAGGTTGAGCTGGCGCAGCTGCAGTATATGTCCACCCGGCTGGTCCGGGGCTGGACTCACCTGGAACGCCAGCGTGGCGGTATCGGCGCCCGTGGCGGCCCCGGTGAGACCCAGCTGGAAATGGACAAGCGCATGCTGACCGAGCGTATGAAGCGGTTGCGCGACAAGCTCAAGGATCTGCAGCGGCAGCGTGATACCCAGCGGCGCGCGCGCGAGCGCAGCAAGCAGTTCTCGGTCTCGCTGGTTGGTTATACCAATGCCGGTAAGTCCACGCTGTTCAATGCCTTGACTCACGCCAAGGCGTATGCGGCCGATCAGTTGTTCGCCACGCTGGATACCACCAGCCGCAAGCTGTTCCTCGACCCGGAGCACTCCGTGGTGGTATCGGATACCGTGGGCTTTATCCGCGATCTGCCACATGGCTTGGTGGAGGCGTTTCGAGCCACGCTGGAGGAGACCGTGCGGGCCGATTTGTTGCTGCATGTGGTTGATAGCGCCAGCGATACGCGCGAAGCCCAGATCGAGGCGGTGAACTATGTGCTCAAGGAAATCGATGCTGATGAGATTCCCCAGATTGTGGTCTGGAACAAGATAGACCTCAAAGGTGGCGAGCCGGCGGTCGAGCGGGATGAATATGGTAGGATTCGCGCCGTCCGTATGAGTGCAAAAAGTGGTGCAGGTCTGGATTTGTTGCGGCAGGCGCTGGTCGAAGCCATGCCGGTCGTTGCTGCGGTGCCGGACGAAAGCCTTCAGGCTTGAGCCATGGTTTGACCAGCAGCGCTGGCCTGGGCTCGGCCGGTGGCGAGTGAAATCGAGCCGCAACAACGTGCCGCCTGAGGGTTGCTGTGTAACAAGTGTGTGTACAAGTCATTACAACCACGGAATAGAGACGATATGTCGCAAGACCCGCAATGGGGCCGCCGAGGCAAGGATGGCCCGCCTGATCTGGATGAGATCATCCGGCAGTTCACCAATAAGCTGAAGCAGTTCTTCGGTGGTACGCCCGGCCGCCCGTCCGAGCCGACGCCGTCGGATGGCCGCGCTGTTGCCGGCGGTATTGGTGTCGCCATCGGCATCGTTGGCGTGCTGTGGATAGCCAGCGGCTTTTACGTGGTGGATGCCCGGGAAGAAGCGGTGGTGCTGCGGTTTGGTCGCTATGTGCAAACCACGGATCCCGGTCTGCACTGGCGTATGCCCTGGCCGGTAGAGCAGCATGAGATCGTCAAGCTGTCTGAGGTCCGCTCGGTGGAGGTCGGTTTTTCCGGCAGCACCAAGAATCGGGTGGCGGATGAGGCACTGATGCTGACCGAGGACCAGAACATCGTCGACATGCAGCTGGAAGTGCAGTACGACGTCAAGAACTCGCGTGACTTCGTGTTCAACAACGCCTCGCGTGATGGCGATGGTTACGATCTGGTCAAGCAGGCCGCTGAAACCTCCATTCGGGAGATCGTCGGCCGCAACAAGGTCGATTTCGTGTTGAACGAAGGTCGTGGCCAGGTGGCTGCCGATGCCACGCGGATGATACAGAACCTGCTGGATGACTATGGCACCGGTATCCGGGTGAGCCGCGTCAACATCAATGATGTGCAGCCGCCGGAAGAGGTGCAGGCAGCGTTTGCCGATGCCGTGAAGGCTGGGCAGGACAAGGTCAAGCAGACCAACGAGGGTCTGGCCTACGCCAATGACGTGATACCCAAGGCCCGTGGCTTTGCTGCACGTTTGCTGCAGGAAGCCGAGGGTTACAAGGCCCGGGTGATTGCGGAGTCGGAAGGTAATGCCTCTCGCTTCACGCAGGTGGCTGCCGAGTATGCCAAGGCGCCCCAGGTTACCCGTGATCGCATGTATCTCGATACCATGCAGCAGATATTGAGCAGCAGCAGCAAGGTGCTGGTGGATCAGAAGTCCGGCAACGGCAACCTGCTTTACCTGCCGCTGGACAAGCTGATGCAGATGAGTGGTCCTGCCGGTGCGGCGACAGAACAGGCCACGGTTCCGGTGGAGACTGGCGTAGTGCGCGCTCCTAGGCAGGATAGCCAAGGTCGCGGTGAGCGGGAGGGTCGTTGATATGAATCGTTTAATTCCCGCCATAGTCGTGGTGTTGCTGGCACTGCTGGTGCTCAGCATGAGCGTGTTTACCGTGGATCAGCGCCAATCTGCCATGGTGTTCCAACTGGGTGAGGTGGTGCGTACGGTCAATGAGCCTGGCATACGCTTCAAGGTGCCGTTGCTGCAGTCGGTGCGGTATTTTGATCGACGCGTCCTGACCATGGATGCCGAGACGCCTGAGCGCTTCAACACCATCGAAAAGAAGAACGTGCTGGTGGACAGCTACGTCAAGTGGCAAGTGGTCAATGTCGAGCAGTATTACAAGACAGTGGGCGGCAATGAGCGTACCGCCTCGGCCCGTCTGCGCAAGACCATCAATGACGTGTTGCGGGCCGAGTTTGGCAAGCGCACGGTGCAGGACGTGATTTCGGGCAAGCGCGAAGAGGTGATGGAATCGGTGGGCGTGGTTGCCAATGCCGATGCCGGCAAGATAGGCGTGAAGATCGTGGACGTGCGGCTCAAGCGCGTGGACTTTCCCAACGATATCAGCAATGCGGTGTATGACCGCATGATCTCTGAGCGTAAGACCGTGGCCAACCAGCTACGTTCGGAAGGCTCGGCCGAGGCGGAGAAGATACGTGCCGATGCCGACCGCCAGCGTGAAATCATTCTGGCCGATGCGTACAACAAGGCGCAGCAACTGAAGGGTGAGGGCGATGGCCGTGCGGCTGCCATCTATGGTGCCGCTTATGGCCAGAATCCCGAGTTCTACGCTTTCTACAAGAGCCTGGATGCCTACAAGCAGACCTTCAAGTCAAAGTCGGACGTGATGGTGCTGGACCCCAGCTCGGCTTTCTTCAAGTACATGAAGGATCCACGCGCAAAGTAACAGACGGGCGCGCTGTTGGCGGCGCGCCTGTGGGATAATGCCTTGTTTTGCTTGGCCCTCGTGCCAGGATGCCATGGTGCCCAGCCTGCTAGGGCCGCATCGATAGCATCCCGCCGAGGGCCTCTTGCCGTTCTTGAGCCTTGCTTGAGTGCGATATTTCGCCGCCCCATCGGCCAGCCTTGAGCTGGGTGCGATAGCCGGGCGGGGCTGGTTGTTGACTGGATCATTACTGCTGCGGTGCCTGGTGCCCCGGCCTGACCTTATGCATAACTGGATACTGCCCGAGAACATTGCTGACCTGTTGCCGCCCGAGGCGCGCCGCGTGGAGACATTGCGACGCCGCTCGCTGGACTTGATCGCCAGCTTTGGCTACGAACTGGTACAGGCGCCATTGATCGAATACGTCGATTCGCTGCTGACCCGCCAGGATGCCGCGCTGGACCTGAAAACCTTCAAGCTGACTGATCAGCTCAGTGGTAGGCAGCTGGGCCTGCGTGCCGATATGACCCCCCAGGTGGCCCGCATTGATGCCCATCTTCTGAACCGGCAAGGGGTGGCTAGGCTATGTTATGCCGGGCCGGTCGTACACACCCAGCCAGACGGGATCATGGCTGCGCGTGAGCCCTTGCAGTTGGGTGCCGAGATTTACGGCTATGCCGGCGTTGCTGCCGACGTGGAAATCGTCGAGCTGATGGGTGAGTGCCTCAAGCTGGCGGGCATAGACCATGTGCACCTGGATATCGGCCATATCGGTTTGTTCCTGGCTTTGGCTGATGCCGCAGGCCTGGTGGGTGAGGCCCGCGAGGCGGTGTTCCATGCTATCCAACAAAAGGATGTGCCGACCTTGATGGGCCTGGTGGCCGGGCTGGATGCCAGCCTGAGTGCTGGTTTGGTGGCGCTGCCTGGCTTGTATGGTGATGCGACGGTGCTGGAGCGGGCTGAGCAAAGCCTGCCACGCCTGCCTGGGGTGATAGCGGCGCTGGCTGCCTTGCGTGGCCTGACGGCCGCGCTGGCGGCGCGCGGCATTGTTCCCAATTTTGACCTGGCGGAGCTGCGCTCGGGTTACTACCACACCGGACTGGTGTTTGCGGCTTACGCCGAGGGGTGGCCCAATGCCATTGCCCGTGGTGGCCGCTATGACCATGTCGGCGAGCAGTTTGGCCGTCGCCGTCCGGCAACCGGTTTCAGTCTGGATCTGAAGGAGTTGGCCTGGCGTCTGCCGGCGACACCGGCACGCAGTGCCATCCTGGCGCCCGATGTGTTTGATGCCCGGCTGGCGGATGCCATTCGAGCCCTGCGCGCTGCCGGTGAGACCGTGGTGGTGCGGCTGGGTGAGATCGTGGATGTCGAGGAGTTGCACGCTGACCGCGAACTGATTGAGCGCAATGGCCAGTGGCAGGTGCAGCCACTCTGAATTACGCGCAGCACAGTCTATTCTGTTTCTATCCCGTCGCGGAAACGCGGCGACCAAGCAATCTGTAATGAAGGAAATTCCATGAGCCGTAACGTCGTGGTGATAGGCACCCAGTGGGGTGACGAAGGCAAGGGCAAGATCGTCGATTGGCTGATGGACCATGCCGAGGGCGTGGTGCGTTTCCAGGGTGGCCATAATGCGGGCCATACGCTGGTTATCGGTGGCAAGAAGACGGTGCTGCGCCTGATTCCCTCGGGCATCATGCATGCTAGCAAGGCCTGCTTTATCGGCAATGGCGTGGTGATCTCGCCCGAGGCACTGCTCAAGGAAATCGACGAGCTGAAGGCTGCGGGCGTGGATGTGGAAAGCCGCCTGACCATCTCGGAAGCTTGCCCCTTGATCCTGCCTTACCATATTGCGCTGGATCAGGCGCGCGAAGCGGCCAAGGGCGACAAGAAGATAGGCACCACCGGCCGTGGTATCGGCCCGGCCTATGAGGACAAGGTGGCGCGCCGTGCCATCCGTATCCAGGACCTGTTCTTCCCGGACCGCCTTGCCGCCAAGCTAGGCGAGAACCTGGCCTATTACAACTTCCTGTTGAAGGAATACTTCAAGGTGGAGCAGGTCGACTTCCAGAAGACGCTGGAAGATACCTTGCGCCTGGCAGAGCGTATCAAGCCCATGGTGGGCGATGTATCGCGCACCCTGCATGACCTGAACAAGGCCGGCAAGCCGCTGTTGTTCGAGGGTGCGCAGGGCACCTTGCTGGATATCGACCACGGCACCTACCCCTATGTGACATCCAGCAACTGCTCGGCCGGTGCGGCAGCACCTGGTGCGGGTGTGGCGCCGCAGATGCTGCAGTATGTGCTGGGCATCGTGAAGGCCTATACCACTCGCGTCGGTTCTGGTCCTTTCCCCACCGAGCTGTTTGATGAAGTAGGTGAGGGCCTGGCCAAGCGTGGCAATGAGTTCGGTTCGGTGACGGGTCGCCCGCGCCGTTGCGGTTGGTTTGATGCGGCTGCGCTCAAGCGTTCCATCCAGATCAATGGCGTCTCGGGCCTGTGTGTTACCAAGATGGACGTCATGGATGGCATAGACGTGATCAAGCTGTGTACTGGCTATCGCATCAATGGCGAGGTGGTAGACATTCTGCCGGTTGGTGCCGAAGAGCTGTCGGGCTGCTCGCCTATCTATGAAGAGCTGCCTGGCTGGAGCGAATCCACCTTCGGTGTGAAGCGCTATGAGGACTTGCCCTTGAATGCCCGTAACTACCTCAAGCGCATTGAGGAAGTGACGGGGGCGCCCATCGATATCATCTCTACCGGCCCAGACCGCGAAGAGACCATCGTGCAACGGCACCCGTTCACGCACTAAGTGACAGACGCCCGGTTCTACCGGGCGTTTTCATTTCTGCACCTGTGCTGATACCCTGAAGGCCGGTGTCCCGGCCGCCAGGGTTGGGCCGGGCCGCTTTCCACGACTGATTATCGAGTAGGACGCATGACTGTTTTATCTGTGAACATCAACAAGATTGCCGTACTGCGTAATTCGCGCGGTGGCGACATGCCTAGCGTGATGCAGGCAGCAGAGGCCTGCTTGGCGGCAGGGTGTGGTGGCATTACTGTGCATCCCCGACCGGACTTGCGGCATATCCGGCCGGCGGATGTCCGTGCGCTGGGCGGATTGCTGGCAGGTAGGCAGGCGGAGTTCAATATTGAGGGGAATCCCTTCGCTGATGCCCGAGGTGATTACCCGGGGCTGTTGAGCCTGTGCGCCGAGACCAGGCCAGCGCAGGCTACGCTGGTGCCGGATGGTGACGGGCAGATCACCTCGGACCATGGCTTTGACCTGAAGCGCGATGGCGCACGCCTCAGGCCCCTGGTGCGGGAGCTCAAGGCCATGGGCTGCCGGGTTAGCCTGTTTATGGATGCTGATTCTGATGATATCGAGCGGGTGGCAGAGCTGGGTGCGGACCGCATAGAAATCTACACAGGCCCGTTTGCCGAGGCCTTTGCGCTGGGTGACTGGCAGCAGGCGCTGGAAGACTGCGCCAAGGCCGCTGGCAGGGCGCAGGCGGTGGGTCTGGGGGTGAATGCGGGGCACGACCTCAATCAGGTCAATCTAGGGCCTTTCCTGCGCGCCATACCGCAGGTGGACGAGGTTTCCATTGGCCATGCGCTGATTGGTGAGGCCTTGTACGACGGATTGGTGCCTACCGTGCGCAATTATCTGGCCGTGATCGCGGCTGCCAGGAGCTGAACGCTTGCCCAGGGCTGTCGGCTTGTCGCTATCGATGCATGGGGGCCGTCCGGTGTTGGCGGGCCCATGGTGTGATGGTATGGCGTGCGAGGCTAGGGCTGAAAACAACAAAGCCGACGCTTGCGCATCGGCTTTGTTGAGTATTGGTGCCCAAGAGAAGACTCGAACTTCCACGGTGTTGCCACCGCTAGGACCTGAACCTAGTGCGTCTACCAATTCCGCCACCTGGGCTTCGAGCATCGCTGCGTTTGCAGTAATGCGTCGAGAGGTCGGCATTGTAGCCGTAAGAGAAAATCTGTCAACCCCATCTTTGCAAAAAGTGGCTGGGCCGAGGTCGCGCCCTGGTCGTGCTGTAGCTGGGATTGCGGGGAGATGTGTGACTGCTGGGCAGCGTGCCCAGAAAATCAACCTTGAAGTCAAGGCAAATGCGGAAAACAATAAAGCCGACGCTTGCGCATCGGCTTTATTGAGTGTTGGTGCCCAAGAGAAGACTCGAACTTCCACGGTGTTGCCACCGCTAGGACCTGAACCTAGTGCGTCTACCAATTCCGCCACCTGGGCTTTGAACATCGCTGCGTTTGCAGCAGCGCGTCCAGAGAGATGCGCATTATAGAGAGACAATTTCCTGTGTCAACGATGAAAACAAAGAAAACTGAAAAAACCGCCAAACTCCCCCGTGCCGTGCTTAAGCTGAGGCTGGCGGATCCTTTTTACAAACAAGAGGTTGAGCGCTACGAGCACCCATTGCCCAGTCGCGCCTACTTGCTGCAGATTCTGACCGAAAAAGGGGCGCCTATGTTCCCCGAGGAGCTGGTGGCGCTGTTTTCCATCCAGCCCTATGAGGCAGATTTCTTCAGCCGGCGCATCAATGCGATGGTGCGCGAGGGCGAGGTGATGATCAACCGCAAGGGAGCCATCTGCATCGCCGACAAGCTGGATCTGATCAAGGGTCGGGTGCATGGCCATGCTGATGGCTTTGGTTTTGTGGTGCCCGACGATGGCAGTCCTGACCTGTTTATCGGTCCCAAGGAGATGCATAAGGTATTGCATCGCGATCGGGTAATGGTGCGCGAAATCGGCGTGGATCGCCGTGGCCGGCGGGAAGGCAAGATTGTCGAGGTGCTGGAGCACGTCAATACCCGCTTGGTGGGACGCTTGTTTGCCGAGCGTGGCGTGCGCTTCATCCGTCCAGAAGAAAAGCGTATTGCCCAGGAAATACTGGTGAGCCCCGAGGGCGGGCTGGACGCGGAGCCAGGCCAGGTGGTGTCGGTAGAGCTGCTGACGCAACCCAGCAAGTATGGCCAGGCCATAGGCCGTATAGTCGAAGTCCTGGGCAACTATGCTGACCCTGGCATGGAGATCGAGATCGCCTTGCGCAAGCACGACCTGCCACATGTTTTCTCGGCTGAGGCTGAGGCGCAGGCTGGCAAGACGCCGCAGGAAGTCAGGAAAAAGGACTGGAAGACACCGGAAGGGCTGAAACGCGAGGATCTGCGTGATATGCCGCTGGTGACCATAGATGGCGAGACGGCGCGTGATTTTGATGATGCCGTGTATGCCGAGCGCAGTGGCAAGGGTTGGCGGCTGGTGGTGGCGATCGCTGACGTCAGCCACTATGTACGACCCAAGGATGCGCTGGACCAGACAGGCTACGAGCGTGGCAATTCGGTGTACTTCCCCCGCCGTGTCATACCCATGCTGCCGGAAGCGCTGTCCAACGGTATCTGCTCGCTTAACCCTGCGGTAGAGCGCTGTTGCATGGTTTGCGATATGCAGGTCGATGCCAAGGGAGAGGTCAGGCAGTACCGTTTCTACCCGGCCGTGATGCTGTCCAAGGCCCGCTATACCTACAACGAGGTATGGGAGATTTTGCAGGATCCCAAAGGTCCGGCGGCCAAGAAGCGCAAGGGACTGGTGGCTGATCTGCAAACCTTGTATGACCTGTTCCATGTCCTGCTCAAGGCCAGGGGCAAGCGCGGTGCCATCGATTTCGATACGCTCGAGACCCAGATGGTATTCAACGAGGCGGGCAAGATAGATCGTATCGTGCCGGTGACCCGCAACGATGCGCACCGCCTGATCGAGGAATGCATGCTGGCGGCCAATGTCTGCGCGGCTGACTTCCTGGGCAGCCATGACCATACCGCCTTGTATCGCATCCACGAGGGGCCGACTGAGCGCAAGCTGGAGAATCTGCGGCGCTTCCTCAACGAGCGCGGCCTTAGCCTGGGCGGGGGGGATGAACCTCACGCCAAGGACTATGCCGGCCTGATGGCGCAGGTCAAGGAGCGGCCGGATGCGGGCCTGTTGCAGACCATGCTGTTGCGCTCCATGCAGCAGGCAGTCTACAGCCCAGAACGGGCGGGGCATTTTGGCCTGGCTTATGAGGCCTATACCCACTTTACCTCGCCGATACGGCGCTATCCTGATTTGCTGGTGCATCGTTCCATCAAGGCTGTGTTGTGTGGGACGGCCTACAAGCCGGGCAAATGGGAGGAGATAGGGGCGCACTGCTCGCAGACCGAACGGCGCGCTGATGAGGCGACCCGCGATGTGCAGAGCTGGCTCAAGTGCTACTACATGCTGGATCGCATTGGTGAGGTATTTGAGGGTGTGGTGTCGGCCGTCACCAGCTTTGGTTTGTTTGTGACCCTGGACGGCCTGTTTGTCGAGGGTCTGCTGCATATTTCGGAACTGGGTACGGATTACTTCCAGTACAACGAAGCCAGCCATACCCTGCGCGGGGAGCGTAGCGGCAAGACTTATGGCTTGACGGACAGGATCACCATCAAGGTGGCGCGGGTAGACCTGGAGACCAGCAAGATAGACTTCGTGCTGATCGAGCAACGTCCGGAACAGCAGCCTGCGCAGGCTGAGGCCGGCAAGCGCCATCCTCGCCTTAAGGCTGGACCGGCTCCGGCCGCATCGGTGGCCGAGGTGAAAACCGAGGAAGCCAAGCCAGCCAAGCGGGCTCGCAAGCCAGCAGCATCGCCGGCGGTGGAGGTCAAACCGGTAGCAAAGCCGGCGAAACGCAAGGCGGGGGCGGAGGTTGCCCAGCCACCTATCGTCGCGAACCCGGCTAAGCCGGCCAGAAAAAAGGCTGTCCAGGCCAAGCCTGCTCCGACAGCGGTTGAAAAGACACCGCCAGCGGCACCCGTGCCGGCAAAGGGGCGCAAGGCCAAGACGGTGTCGGTTCAGGCACCTGCCCCCATGCCGAAGCGGCCTGCCCAGGTAGCCGCCTTGTTCCTGCCCAAGCCCGGCCAAACTTTGCCGGAAACGCCGCCAGCGCCGGCTAAACGCCCGCGTAAGCCGGCGGCCAAGGCCTCGGAGGGGGGCGCGCCTACCGCTAAGGTGGTGGACAAGCCCGCTGGAAAGCCCGCTGGCAAGTCTGCCGGCAAGCCAGCTGGCGAGGCCAAGGCCGCTGCAAAACCTGGCAAGGCGGCCGTTGCGGCTAAACCCAAGTCTAGCGCCAAGGCCACGCCTGCCACCAGGGCCAAAGCGGCGGCCAGCGCACCGCTTGTGAGCAAGACCCGCAGCAAGCCGAAAAGCTGAGGACGCTGCATGCAGCCGCTAGCGTGGGACAGCTTGAAGCAATATGAGTGGCTGCCGGTGCCGGTCTGGGTCTATGACCTGGCACGGCAGCGCATACGCTGGGCCAACGCGGCTGCGGAAAGCTTGTGGCTGGCGGATAGCCAGGCCGAGCTGCTGTCGCGCGATCTGTCCGACCTGTCGGCGGCGGCGGAGACCCGTCTGCACGCCCTGCAGCAGGCCGTTGCCAGCAAGGGTATGGGGCAGGCCAACTGGACGCTCTATCCGCGCGGCCAGCCCACCCAGGTTGCGCTGACGGCGGTGGCCGTCATCCTGCCGGAGGGCGGTGAGGGGCTGTGTTTCCAGGCGCAGCGCAGTGGGCCGAATGTCATTGATCCGGCGGCTTTGCGCGGCGTGGAGGCGGTGCTGCATTTTTCGCTGGCCGTGGTGATGTTTGACATGCGGGGGCGGGTGCTGATGCAGAACCCGGCGGCATTGCGCGCCTTCTCTCAATTGGCGCTGACCGATGAGGGGGGCTTCTTCAGCCTGTTGCCCAGCCGGGGGGAGGCAGAGCGCATCTGGCAGGCCGCGGTAGCGTACGGTGTGGACCAGGGCGAGCGGCAGTTCAGCGCCCGGCCCAAGCCGCGTTGGTATGCCTATAGCCTGCATCGTGTGCTGGACCCAGTGGACGGCGGCATGGCCATGCTGCTGACGGCCCAGGATGTATCGGAACGGATGCAGTCAGAGCAGAAGTTTCGGGTGTTGTTTGAACAGTCTGCCAATCCCATGGCGCTGTACGACCCCAAGAGTGGTCGGGTGGTGGACTGCAACCGGGCGGCATCCCAGGCCCTGCGGCTAGCCAGCCGCAAGCAGTTCATCGATACCGACCCAGCCCGGTTCTACCCCCCTAGGCAGCCTGATGGCGGTGATTCGCGCCAGTTGGCGGTCGATTATGCCGAGCGGGCGCTCAAGCTGGGTTGGCATCGCTACGAGTGGCAGTTTCTTCGCTCGGACGGCAGCGAGTTGCTGGTGGAAATTACCGTGTCGCCGGTGACGGTTGGCGAGCGGCAATTGCTGCTGGCGGTCTGGTATGACCTGTCCTTCCGCAAGCTGATCGAACGCCGCATGCTGGAAGCCAAGGAGGAGGCTGAGGCGGCCAACCGGGCCAAAAGCCAGTTCCTGGCCAATATGAGCCATGAAATACGCACGCCACTCAATGCCATCGTCGGCATGACAGGCATGTTGCTGGCAGGGGAGGTGACCGAAACCCAGCGGCAGCGCCTGGAGATAGTGCGATTCTCGTCCGAGGGCCTGGTGGCGCTGGTGGGCGACATACTGGATTTCTCGCGCATTGAGGCGGGCAAGCTCAGCCTTGAGGCGAGGGTGTTCGATTTGCGCGCCCTGGCCGCGCGCACCAGTGAGCTATTGCGTTTTACCGCCGAACAGAAGGGTTTGAGCCTGGCGATGAGCATGGGGGTAACCGTGCCGCGCTGGGTGGATGCGGATGAAGGACGATTGCGCCAGGTGTTGGTGAACCTGCTGGGCAATGCCATCAAGTTTACTGAGCGGGGCAGGGTAAGCCTGCATCTGGAGGCGCTCGAGATAAATGCAGATTCGGCCGTGGTGCGGATATCGGTAAGTGATACCGGCATTGGTATTGCGGCCGATAAACTGGACAGCATCTTTGAGGCCTTTTCTCAGGCGGATGACAGCATTACCCGGCGCTACGGTGGTAGCGGCTTGGGGCTGACCATATCGCGCAGGCTGATACTGGCCATGGGTGGGGAGCTGCAGGTGCAAAGTGTGCCTGGGCAGGGTAGCGAGTTCAGTTTCTGCCTGCCCTTGCGACTGGGCGATGCGCCGGAACCGGAGGTCGTTGCAGCACCCTTGCCTGCTGCGACGCCCTTGCGCATCCTGCTGGCCGAGGATAACGCCATGAACCAGCAACTGGCCTGTGCCTTGCTGGAGCAGGATGGTCACCAGGTGACGGTAGCCCACCATGGTGGCGAGGCCTTGGACCAGTTCATGAGCCAGCCCTTCGATCTGATCCTGATGGATATGCAGATGCCCGAGATGGATGGGTTGGCTGCCACGCGCGCCATCCGGGCGTTGGAGGATGAGGGGCATCTACCCATAGTTGCCATGACGGCCAATGCCATGCCGGAGGACAGGGAACGTTGCCTGGCAGCCGGCATGGATGATTTTCTGACCAAGCCGATATCGGTGGGCAAGCTGCGCCAGGTACTGGCGCAGATCAGGCCGGAAAGCCGTGAGCCGGTGCTGTTGCCAGCGGAGCAGGCGGTGCCAGCCAGGGTGCCTGATGCCGTTTTCGACCCCCAGGCGGCGCTGGAGACCTGTGGTGGCAATGCCGGCCTGGTGCGTGAGTTGACGGGCTTGTTCAGCGCAGAGTGGCCGTCCCGCAGAATGGCCTTGCAAGTGGCTTGGGAGGCAGGTGACCTGCCGGCTGTAGCCAAACTGGCGCATACCCTCAAGGGCAGCTTTGGTGCGTTGGCGTCCAGCGAAGGGGTGGCGGCGGCGCAGGCGTTGGAGCAGGCCGCCAAGCAGGGCGGGGCGGATACCGCCGCGTATGTACGCCTGCTGACTGCCGGGGAGGCGTGTCTGGTAAGAATGGCGGAATGGGTGGCGGCCTGACCGCTACCCAGGGTACTAGCCCATGCCGCGCAGCAACTGATCCAGCTTGGTGCGGTACTCGTTGCTGACATCAGTCAGCTTGAGGCCGGTACGGAATTCGCCCATGGAGCCCACCAGCGAGGAGTAGATGGGTTTGCCTTCCACTTCAACGTAGGACACGCTGATATGCATGGCATCCGGTATCTGCAGGATGACACGGTAGGTGATATGGGGGAACAACTGCTCGGTACAGAACAGGGATATCCCTTTCTGTGCCACTTCTGTGGCATGGCTTTGTATGATGCGGTCGGGCTGGTTGAGGGGAATGACGGCGGCTTTCCAGCGTACCAGTCGTCTACCCGAGGTGCGTTGATCAAACATGCCATGCCCTTGTCGTGAGTCTATCGATTGATTCTAAGCGATGCTGAGGTGGGGTTTCCAGCCATGCTATGCTGCTTGGGGCTGGACATGGCGAATTTCGCGCAGACGGAAGGAATCATGCCGGCCGCTTAGTGTCTTTCCTGGAGAAACCCCACATGTACTTTGTTGATCGATCGATCGCTGTCATCAAGCCCAAGAAGCCCTTTCTGGACTGGCTCAACGGCCTGCCCGAAAACGAAGTTACGCTCAGCCTCGACGATATACGCAGTGATTGCACGGTATTGATGATACCGGAGGTCAATGAGCAGGAAGATGGCATCGCCTATATCGATGATATGGCGGACAAGGTGTTCGAGATGGAACTGGCGTCTTGGGCGCAGGACAGCAAGCTGTGGCCCAAGAGCCGCAACCTGAAGGTGTTCTGGGACTGGTTCGAGGTAGAGATACACACCGTGTTGATGGACAGCGTGGATGAGGATATCCACAACAGCCCTACTGCCGACCACGGCCTGCATTGATTCAGGCGGAATTCAGGCCAGCAATGCGAGACTGGCCGTGATGTCTGGTTACGCATGACCGGACAGCCCTACCCGAGAGAGGAAAAGCATGAACAAGTTAGCCCGTATCGTTACCCTGGCCCTGTTGACCGGCAGTGTGTTTGCCGCTGAGATGGTGCCACAGTACAACCTAGTCAGCCTGCAGGCTGAGGCACGCCGTGCTGTGACCAATGATCTGGCCAGTGCGAGCCTGTATGTGGAGTACAACGACGCCAACGCAGGCGCGCTGTCCGACAAGCTCAATCGTTCGGCTGCCGAGGCGCTCAAGACAGCCAAGGCGTACCCCAGCGTAAAAGCCGCCGCCAATGGCAACAGTGTCTATCCCATCTACAGCAGCAAGAACAGGCTGGATGGCTGGCGTGGCCGTGCCGAGATCAGGCTGGAGTCGACCGATTTCAAGGCCATAGGTGAATTGGTGGGCAAGCTGCAGGCCAATATGCAACTGGGTGGTATCCAGTTTACGGTGGCGCCGGTGACGCGTGAGCGGGTGGAGACCGAATTGATGGATGAGGCCATCCAGGCATTCCGCAGCCGCGCCGAAGTGGTGAAGAAGAGCGTGGGTGGCAAGAGCTACAAGCTGGTCAACCTCAACCTGAATACCAGCAGCTCCTATCCCCAGCCCATGTACAAGGCCGGCGCCATGCGTACCATGGCCGTCGCCGATGTGGCACCGCCGCCCATGGAAGGCGGCGATAGCGAGGTGGTGGTAGGCGTGTCCGGTAGCGTGGAAGTTCAGTAAGTCTGCGCCAACCGCAAACAAGGCGAGGGAGCAGCATGGGCTGCTCCCTTGTCGCATAGACCGCATGAAAACCAATCCACCGCTACAACTGGTACTGCAGCCATCGCGCTTGGCGCCACGGGCGCTGCTGCTGTTGCATCTGCTGGCCTTGCCCATGCCCTGGCTGGCTGCCATGGCATGGCCGTGGCAGTTGCTGGCAACTTTGACGGTGTTGTTGTCTGGCGCGGGGTGGTATCGCCGTGGGCGGCAGTTGCAACTTGTAGGCATGCGCTTGCTGGCCGATGGCAGTTGGAGCTTGCGCAGCAATGGGGCCGAGGTAGAGGCTACGCTGCTGCCAGGGGCACACGCCCACGCCTTCTTGCTGGTCTTACCCTTTAGGCAGGCAGATGGCCGAATGCTGCGGGTGGTGCTTTGGCCTGATAGCAGTGATGCCCACGCACTACGCCGTTTGCGGGCGTGGCTGCGTTGGGGGGCTTAGCGCCACTGACTATAGCCTTCTGGCGTTGTTGCGTGCTTGGCATATCCACGTCCCGCTCGCAGCGAGATAGCATTTGCGCTGCAGCGCCGGAGGCCGTTGAATAGGTAACCCGGCGCGCCCGGTCAGCGCCCTGGCAGGATGGTGGGGACGGCCTGCGGCAAGGTTGCGGGATAGTCTCTGCTGTAATGCAGGCCACGGCTCTCGTGCCGCACTTGGGCGGAACGGACTATCAGGTCGGCGGTGTCGACCAGATTGCGCAGCTCTATCAGGTCGTTGCTGACCCTGAAGTGGCGGTAGAACTCGTCGATCTCGCGCTTGAGCAAGGCGATGCGGTGGGCGGCACGTTCCAGTCGTTTGTCAGTCCGTACTATGCCCACGTAGTCCCACATAAAGCGCCGCAACTCGTCCCAGTTGTGCGCGATCACCACTTCCTCATCGGCATCGCTGACCTGGCTTTCATCCCAGGCCGGGACGGCCAGTTGTGGGGCGGGTTCTGCTGCGGCGATATGCTCGGCAGCTTCACGCCCCAGTACCAGTGCCTCCAGCAGGGAGTTGCTGGCCAGGCGATTGGCGCCATGCAGGCCGGTGCAGGCGGTTTCACCGATGGCATACAGGTGGGCTACATCGGTGCGCCCAGCCAGATCGGTTACCAGGCCGCCACAGGTATAGTGGGCTGCCGGCACCACGGGTATGGGTTGCTTGGTGATGTCTATGCCCAACTCCAGGCAGCGCTGGTAGATGGTGGGGAAGTGCTCCTTCACGAACTCCGGTGGCTGGTGGCTGATATCCAGATAGACGCAATCCAGGCCATATTTCTTCATTTCGAAGTCGATGGCCCGGGCGGTGATGTCGCGCGGCGCCAGTTCGTGGCGTTCATCGTGGGCAGGCATGAAGCGGCTGCCATCAGGCAGTTTGAGCAAGCCACCTTCGCCGCGTACCGCCTCGGAAATAAGGAAGCTCATGGCGTGGGGGTGGTATAGGCAGGTGGGATGGAACTGGATGAATTCCATATTGGCCACCCGGCAGCCTGCCCGCCAGCCCATGGCAATGCCGTCGCCAGTGGCCGTATCCGGGTTGGTGGTATAGAGGTAGACCTTGCCGGCGCCGCCTGTGGCCAGCACGGTGTGCTTGGCCTGCAAGGTAACGACACGGTCGGCTTGCTTGTCGAATACATATGCGCCCAGGCAACCCGCCGCTTCCCGCCCCAGCTTCTTGCCGGTAATCAGGTCCAGGCCGATATGCTGCTCCAGCAGGGTAATGTTGGGGTGCTGCCTGACCTTGTCGGCCAGGGTGGCGATCACGGCGGCGCCGGTGGCATCTGCGGCATGGATGATGCGGCGATGCGAGTGCCCGCCCTCACGGGTAAGGTGAAAGCCGGTTTCGTGGGCCGCGTCTGGTGTAAAGGGAACGCCTAGCTCGATCAGCCACTCTATGGCACTGCGGGCATGTTCCAGGATGAAACGGGTGGCGGCCTCGTCGCACAGGCCTGCTCCTGCGACCAGTGTGTCATCCACATGTTCGTCTATGCTGTCGGTCTCATCGAGTACGGCGGCGATACCACCTTGAGCCCATTGGCTGGCGCCATCGGTCAGGCTGCGCTTGGTTACCATGGCGATCTTGTGGGTATCGGCCAATTGCAGGGCCAGGGTCATGCCGGCCAGGCCACTGCCCAGTATCAGTACATCATATTCTTGCATGGTCAGGCTTCAGAGGAGTTAACCGCCACTATACCAAAGCGTTGCTCCCTGCTGGCGGCGACAAAACCATGGCATTTGCGCGGTCTTTGCCATTCTGGCGAAAATTGTCGGAACTTTTCTATGA
The DNA here is from genome assembly GCF_036961565.1 of Chitinimonas sp. JJ19. Classification (NCBI taxonomy): domain Bacteria; kingdom Pseudomonadati; phylum Pseudomonadota; class Betaproteobacteria; order Neisseriales; family Chitinibacteraceae; genus Chitinimonas; species Chitinimonas sp. JJ19. The sequence goes on along the minus strand of NZ_JBAMDD010000004.1, from coordinate 77,530 downwards.
CGCCTTGTGTCACTGCTAGGTGCCCGCGAGGGAGGAGAGCGGAAAGGCCCACTCAAGATGGATACCATTACACTACAGCCCGCAAACTTGCTGGACAGTCTGGGCATTACGTCCAACACTGAACGCAAGGTCACGCCCAAGCTTGAAAAAGCACGGGAAAGCTCGCATGTTCTCCCAGTTGAGACGGTGCAGCCGCAGGCGGCCGCCGTCAGCCAGGAGAAAACACGTACCATGTCGAGTGAGCGGGATATCGACCATGAACTGGTACTGCGCGTTCAGCGCGGTGACAAGAAAGCCTTCGAGCTGCTTGTCAACAAGTACCATCGCAAGATCGGCCGGCTACTCAGCCGCATGATCCGCGACCAGGCCGAGATTGAAGATGTTACCCAGGAAGCCTTCATCAAGGCTTACCGTGCTTTGCCCGCGTTCCGTGGTGAAAGTGCCTTTTATACCTGGCTGTACCGCATCGCCATCAATACGGCCAAGAATTACCTGGCATCGCTGGGACGTCGCCCTGTGCTCTCTACCGAGTATGAGGATGAGGACGGCGATACCCTGGATACGGCATCGCAGTTGCCGGATATGAATACCCCCGAAACCGAAATGATGAACCGTCAGATCGTGGCGACGGTGAACCAAGCGGTAGAAGCCCTGCCTGAGGAATTGCGCACTGCGATTACCTTGCGCGAAATGGAGGGCTTGTCCTACGAAGATATTGCAGCTGTAATGAATTGCCCTATCGGCACGGTGCGTTCTCGCATCTTCCGGGCTCGCGAAGCGATTGCAACCAAGCTGCGGCCCATGATTGAATCAGTCGGCAAAGACCGGCGTTGGTAACAACCTACAGGGTAGACGGGTGCAGAAAATGCAGGAAAAACTTTCGGCCATGGTAGACGGCGAGTGGGATGACCACGAGCTTGATGCGCTGATGGCCTCTATCTCGCAGGAAGAGGGCGCCGACGCTTGGCGGGATTATCACCTGATTGGTGATGCGATGAATCAGCGTTCGGTATTGTCGGGCGACTTCATGGCAAATTTTTCGACGCGACTGGAGCAGGAGCCTGCGATATTGGCGCCCAATGCCATGCGGCGGCGTGTGGCTGTTCCACACAAGCGATGGGTTGCACTGTCGATGGCAGCTTCGGTGGTACTGGTCAGTGCAACCGCGTGGTATGTCAGCAGCGCACGTGGCTTGACCGTGCCGGGTACGCCAGCGGGTAATGAGTTGCTGGCGGCCAATCAGCCGATCAAGGTCGCGCCGCAGGTAGTGGAGGAGGTTAATCCCTATCTGTTTGCTCACCAGGCCATGTCGGGCAATCCCGGCTTCAGCCACAAGCCCGTTATCTTGACGGGTGCAGAGGCGGAACGGGCTGTGGGTCATCATTGACCCGCATTGCTAAGCCATACAAGCGGCGCGCCGGGCGCGCCGCCTAATCCCAACGGATACCCTTAATATCTTGCGTGACGCTAAGCCTGCCATGAAACTGCGTATGGGCTTGTGCAGCCTGTTGCTGCTCGCCTCGTCGGTACAAGCTGCAGAATTGCTTACTTCTTCCGAATCCGCCGGCTTGCTCAAAAGAATGGCGGTGTCGGCGCGAATACTCAATTACAGCGGCGTTTATCTCTATCACCATACCGATGTGATGGAGACCTTCCGTCTGGTACATGCCTACGATGCAGGCGGTGAGCAGGAACGGCGTGAGTCGCTGGATGGTATCCCGCGTGAATTTGTCCGCAATAACGACCAGATTACCTGCTATCTCCCCAATGTCCGTCCCTTCATGCTCGATAGGCGTGCGGCGAACAAGTTCTTTCCCGGCGTCATACCGGATCAGATATTGGATGTGCTGAATAATTACAGCTTCAAGCGTCTGGGTGTGGAGCGGGTGGCGGGGTATGAATGCCAGTCCGTCCTGCTGGAGCCCAAGGACAAGTTGCGCAATCCACATCAGCTATGCCTGGAAACCAATACGGGCTTGCTGCTCAAGAGCACCATGTTTGGGCCTGAGCGTGGCGATTTGCTGGAGCATTTTGTTTTTACCCAGCTGGATATTGGTGGGGCCATAGACAAGCGGGCGCTGAAGTCGGTGCTGGCCAGCAAGGCACTGCCGCTGGAGCCCCAGCCTTTGCCCAAGGCCTTGCCCGCCCCGCTGGGAGGGCCTTCGCAGTTCGTGATGGCGAATTTGCCCAGTGGTTTCCGTCTGGTCAAGGAGGCCCTCAGCAAGTTGCCGGGCAAGGCCGACCCTGTACAGCATTTCCTCTATAGCGATGGCATGGCGACAGTATCGGTCTTTGTCGAGCCAGCCAGCAGCAATCCTGTTGCCTTGCCTTTATCGCGCAGCAACAAGACCGTGAATTTCTATTCGCGCCAAGCCGACGGCTGGCGTGTCACCGCACTGGGTGAAGTGCCATTGCGCACAGTGCAGCTTTTTACCCAGTCCTTTTCCGTCCGCTGAGCCATGATGCAGTTCGTCGCGGTTTTCAGGGGGCTTGTCGCAAGCCGACAGCAATCGGGAACTTGGCCGGCAAGGCCGGGCTCCTAGCTCACGTCATAGGTTTGCTTGTGTCAGCGGGTGTCTTGAAATTCCGCTGGGCAGCAATCACCTTGTCCATACCTTCTAGTCAGTCAACGAGAAAAAGGATAGATCAGTATGAAACACAGCCTGTTGACCGCCTTGTTGTTCACTTGCGGTCTTACTGCCTGCACTGAAGCAGCCACTGCTCAACCCGCCGCCAAGCCGGTTGCCGTAGCGCCTACGGTGGCAGCAACGGCGGCCCCACTGGTGGCAGGATTGCCTGATTTCAGCGCCTTGGTTGAGCGCGAGGGCCGTGCCGTGGTGAATATCAGCACTACCCAGATTGTGCGGGCCAATCGCAACACGGCCCAGGGTATGGATAACGAAACCCTGGAATTCTTCAGGCGCTTTGGCTTTCCGGTGCCACGGCAATCTCCACAGCCACGGGAGGAGCGCGCCCAGTCGTTTGGCTCCGGTTTTATCATTGAAGCCGATGGTTATGTGCTGACCAATGCCCATGTGGTGGCGGATGCGGATGAAATTACCGTCAAGCTGATAGACCGGCGAGAATTCAAGGCCAAGGTGGTGGGTTCGGATGCCCGTACCGATGTGGCCTTGCTCAAGATTGAAGCCACGGGTTTGCCGACGGTGGATTTGGGCTCCAGCGAAAAGCTGCGTGTCGGTGAATGGGTCATTGCCATTGGCTCGCCTTTTGGTCTTGATAACAGCGTGACTGCTGGCATAGTCAGTGCCAAGGGGCGCAATCTGCCGGATGAGAACTTCGTGCCCTTCATCCAGACCGATGCGGCGGTGAATCCAGGTAATTCGGGTGGCCCGCTGTTCAATGTGCGCGGTGAGGTGGTGGGGATCAATTCCCAGATATTCAGCCGCTCGGGTGGCTATATGGGGCTGTCTTTTGCCATCCCCATCGATACGGCTGTGCAGATATCCGAGCAACTCAAGCGTCAGGGCAAGGTTACCCGTGGGCGCATAGGTGTCGGCATACAGGGCATGAGCGATGAACTGGCCGAAAGCTTTGGCCTCAAGGCCAAGCAGGGTGCCCTGGTCACCAATGTGGAGTCGGATTCCCCTGCGGCCAAGGCTGGACTGAAGGCGGGTGACGTTATCCTCAAGTTCAACGGCGTGGCGGTGGAGGAATCATCTGACCTGCCGCGTATCGTGGGTGGAACCAAGCCGGGCACCAGCGTGCCAATGGAAATCTGGCGTGATAAGGCGGGCAAGACCGTCACGATCTCTGTGGCTGAGCTGGAAACGCCGGCGGATGGCCGTTCGGCCCAGCGCGAGCGCAAGTCTGAACCCAAGACCGAGGCAGGTGTCAGCAAGTCCGGCTTGACCATACGCGAGGTGGATGCCCGCGCGCTCAAGCAGTTGGGTGTGAAGTTCGCCATGCAGGTGGTTGAGGTGCGTGGTTCGGCCGGTCGTGCTGGCATACAGCCTGGTGACTATATCGTAGGCATAGGCGGCGACGAGCTGGCCTCGCTGAGCCAGCTGGACAATGCCCTGACAGCGGTGAAGCCGGGTGGCAGCATACCGCTGCGCTTGCGCCGTGGTGAGGCTGCGCTGTTTGTGACCTTGAAGATGCCGGAAAAGGGCGACAAGGGCGATGATTGAGCGGGCGCTGCTGACGCTGTACGGCCGGGAGTATTGCAGCCTGTGCCAGCAGATGCGCGAGGAGTTGCGTTTGCTGGCGCCGGATCTGCAGTTGGATGTGATCTGGTTCGATATCGACGACGATGACGCCGCTGAGGCCAAGTACAACGATATGGTGCCGGTGCTGGCGGGCAATGGCGACGAGGTGATTTGCTTCTATCACCTCGATCGCTACAAGCTGGATGCCTACCTGGGGCGCCTGCGGGCTGCCTGACGGCAACAGTCGCGTGTGTCACTATCCACCCAAGCTACGCTGAATCCGGTAAAATCGCGAAAAATCAACGTGGGCACGTCGCAACGTGCCCATTTTTCATGCAGTTTTCCGGTCGTGTCGCCCAGAAGTTTATGAACCATATTCGCAATTTCTCCATCATCGCCCATATCGACCACGGTAAATCCACCCTGGCTGACCGCTTTATCCAATTCTGCGGCGGCCTGGAGCTGCGGGAGATGAGTGAGCAGGTGCTCGATTCCATGGATATCGAGAAGGAACGCGGCATCACCATCAAGGCCCAGACTGCCGCCTTGCACTACAAGGCGCGTGATGGGCAGGTCTACAACCTGAACCTGATCGATACCCCGGGCCACGTTGACTTCAGCTATGAAGTCAGCCGTTCGCTGGCCGCCTGTGAAGGGGCCTTGCTGGTGGTTGATGCTTCGCAGGGCGTGGAAGCACAGACGGTGGCCAACTGCTACACCGCTATCGAGCAGGGTGTCGAGGTGGTGGCTGTGCTGAACAAGATCGACCTGCCTGCGGCCGAGCCCGAGCGGGTAATCGATGAGATCGAGGACATCGTCGGTATCGAGGCGACGGATGCGGTTCGCGCCAGCGCCAAGAATGGCATTGGTATCGAAGACATACTCGAGGCCGTGGTTGCCAAGGTGCCTGCCCCCAAGGGCAACCCGGAGGGGCCGGTCAAGGCATTGATCATCGACTCCTGGTTTGACAACTACGTCGGCGTCGTGATGCTGGTGCGGGTGGTCGACGGGGAGATCAAGCCCAAGGACAAGCTGCTGTTCATGTCGACCAAGGCGCAGCATCTGTGCGAGCAGGTTGGTGTGTTTACGCCCAAGTCAGTGCAGCGCGATTCGCTCAAGGCGGGTGAGGTCGGTTTTATTATCGCGGGTATCAAGGAGCTGGCGTCTGCCAAGGTGGGCGATACCATTACCTTGGTCAAGCCGGCGGCGACCGAAGCCTTGCCTGGTTTCAAGGAAGTGAAGTCGCAGGTGTTCGCCGGCCTCTATCCGGTGGAATCGCATGACTACGATTCGCTGCGTGACAGCCTGGAAAAACTGAAGCTGAACGACGCTTCGCTGCATTTTGAGCCGGAAGTGTCGCAGGCGCTGGGCTTTGGCTTCCGTTGTGGCTTCCTGGGCTTGTTGCACCTGGAGATCGTGCAGGAGCGGCTGGAGCGCGAGTTCGACATGGACCTGATTACCACGGCCCCGACCGTGGTGTATCAGGTGCTGCTAAAGGATGGCGAGCTGATAGAGATCGAGAATCCATCGCGCTTGCCTGAGCTGGGCAAGATTGAAGAGATACGCGAGCCCATCATTACCTCGACCATTCTGGTGCCGCAGGATTATGTGGGCGCGGTGATGACGCTGTGTAATCAGAAGCGTGGTGCCCAGCGCAATATGCAGTACCTTGGCCGTCAGGTGATGCTGACCTATGAGCTGCCCATGGCCGAGGTGGTGATGGACTTCTTTGACAAGCTCAAGTCGGTGTCGCGTGGTTACGCCTCGCTGGACTATGACTTCAAGGAATTCCGATCAGACGATCTGGTCAAGCTGGATGTGCTGGTCAACGGTGAGAAGGTCGATGCGTTAAGTCTGATTGTGCACCGCGCTACCAGCGTTTACCGTGGCCGCGAACTGGTCAGCAAGATGCGCGAGCTGATACCGCGGCAGATGTTCGACATTGCCATACAGGCGGCTATCGGCGCCCACATCATTGCCCGCGAAACCGTCAAGGCCATGCGCAAGGATGTGTTGGCCAAGTGCTATGGCGGTGATATCAGCCGCAAGAAGAAGCTGCTGGAGAAGCAGAAGGCCGGTAAGAAGCGGATGAAGCAGGTAGGTAATGTGGAAATCCCGCAAGAGGCCTTCCTGGCGATTCTGCAGGTCAGTGACAAGTAACACGATGCCCTGATCAGGCAGTTGGTACTGCCTGATCGGTGCGCTGTCTCAATCTGGGTGTGGCAAGTGCTTGCAAGCGCTATTGTCAGGCCCATACAACCCCTAACACGCCAAGAAAGCCCGCATGAACTGGACCTATCTTGCCTTTGTTGCCTTGCTTGCCGGCCCCGCCCTGATCTGGTGGTCTCGCCGAGCTGCCCAGCCGGTGTTTGATGCCGAGCAGATGGCCGAAAGTGCGCTGTGGGGGTATTTCTTCATACTGGTCGGCAGTTGGGGCGTGCTGTCCATGTTTGCCAACCCCAGCGACCTGTTCTTTGTCGTGATGCTGGTGGCAGCGGTGATGGCGCTGATTGCCAAGCTGATGGGCTACAAGGCCAAGGGCAATGAAAAGGCCTTGCCCGACTGGGCCGCTTTCGGTTTCTCCAATGCGCTGGTGCTGGCGGCCATAGGCCTAGGTAAGACCTTTGTGATCGAGCCTATGCAGATACCCTCCAGCTCCATGCGTCCTGGCTTGATCGTGGGGGATTTCATCCTGATCAACAAGTCGGCATATGGTATACGCGTGCCCTTCCTGAACGTGCCGGTGATTCCGGTGGGCAAGCCTGAGCGTGGCGACGTCGTGGTGTTCCGTTTCCCTGAGGATACCAAGATCAATTACATCAAGCGTGTCATCGGTGTGCCTGGCGACAAGGTAGAGTACCGCAACAAGCAGTTGACCATCAACGGTGTGCGTGTGGATAGCGTGCCGGTGGGGAATTATGAATACAAGGATGCCGGCCGGGATGAGGTGCAGGCCGTACGCATGGCTGAACGTCTGAACCAGCACAAGTATGAGACCCTGAACACACCTGGTGAGCGTACCCTGAACCCTATGAACCTGCATGATTTCCCCATGCGCGAGCAGCAATGCCAGCATGACGAGACGGGCTTCAGCTGCACGGTACCCCAGGGGCAATACATGATGCTGGGCGACAATCGTGACGATAGCAATGATGGTCGTTACTGGGGCTTTGTGCCGGATGACCATCTGGCAGGTCGTGCCTTTATGGTCTGGATGAATTTCGGCCAGTTCAGCCGGATTGGCACCCGTATCCAATAATATCGTGAGCTGACGCGCACTGTTGGCCACCGGGCATGACAGTGCGCAGCGCCCGCTGGATCAAGACATCGCTTGCCATGATCAACCTGGCAAGCGATTTGCATCTTGTCGAGTGCGAACTTTATGCCACAGCAATGGTGAAATAGTTCATGGCAGGCTCTAGAATGGCGCCAGACTAGCGCGATTTGCGTATATCGGAGAATGAAAGCATGCGTAAACAAAAGGGCTTGAGCCTGATCAACCTGATGGCATGGGGCATTATCCTGGGGGGTGGCTTGATTCTGGGTCTGAAGTTGGTGCCCGCCTACACGGAGTACTTTGGCGTTAAGTCTGCCCTGAAAGGTATTGCCAAAGAGAAGGCTGGAGCGCCCCTTGGCGAAATACGTGAAGCCTTCGAGCGGCGGGCTACGATTGAGAATATTCAATCCCTTACGTCAGAGGACTTGGACATTGTTCAGGATCAGAGCGGTACGACCATATCTGTCAACTATCAGCGCGTTATTCCCTTGATGGGCAATGCCAGCCTAGTGTTGGACTACAGTGTCGAAGAGCGTGGCGGTAGCGGTGGCGGCGAGTGAGTGCTGATTTCACCCGGCTTGAGCTGGCGCTGACCCATCGTTTTGCCGATGCCCGTCTGCTGCAGCAAGCCCTGACCCATCGCAGCTATGGGGTGCCGCACAACGAGCGGCTGGAGTTTCTTGGCGACAGCATACTCAATGCTGTCGTGGCCAGGCTGCTGTTTGATGCATTTCCAGAGCGTAGCGAAGGGGAGTTATCCCGGCTGCGTGCCAGCATGGTCAAAAAGGAAACCTTGGCGGAGTTGGCGCAGGATCTGCTGCTGTCCGAATACCTGCGCCTCGGTGACGGCGAGGCGCGTAGCGGGGGTTACCAGCGTCCGTCTATCCTGGCCGATACCTTGGAAGCCATCTTTGCCGCAGTCTGCCTGGATGCAGGCTTCGAAGCTGCACGAGAGACGATTACTGCCTTGATTGGCCCCAAGATTGCGGCGATTGATCCGGAAACGCATGGCAAGGATAGCAAGACCAAGTTGCAGGAGTGGTTGCAAGCCCGCCGTATGGCCTTGCCGCAATATCGTATAGTCAGCCAGCGCGGCGAGGCGCATGATCAGCATTTCGTTGTGGAATGCCGTATTGCCGATCTCGATCTCGCCAGCAACGGCGAAGGCGCCAGCCGTCGGGCCGCCGAGCAGGAGGCCGCAACCCGCGCGCTATCCACCCTGCCTAATGTCAGGAAAGCGCATAAGTCATGACCGAAGCAACACCGTTCCATACCGGCTTTATCGCCATCGTTGGCCGTCCCAACGTTGGCAAGTCCACCCTGCTGAACCGGCTGATAGGTCAGAAGATCAGCATCGTCTCGCGCAAGGCGCAGACTACCCGCCACCGTATCACCGGCATACGTACTGATGCCGATGCCCAGTTTGTGTTTGTGGACACCCCAGGTTTCCAGACCAAGTACAAAAGCGCCCTGAACGACGCCATGAATCGTGGCGTCACCACCACCTTGTCTGACGTGGATGTGGTGCTGTTCGTGATCGAGGCCAGCAAGTTCGATGCGCGTGATATCGAGGTGATGAAGTTGCTACCCAAGCATCGCCCCGTCATCCTGGTGCTCAACAAGGCCGACCTGCTCAAGGACAAAGGGCAGTTGTTGCCGTTTATCCAGCGCATGTCCAGCCAGTTTGCCTTCCATGCGATTGTGCCGATCTCGGCCAAGAAGATCATGAAGGTGGACGTCCTGATTGATGCGATCAAGCCGCTGCTGCCTGAAGGCGCGCCCATGTATGAAGAAGACCAGGTGACGGATAGGAGTCAGCGCTTCCTGGCATCTGAACTGATACGCGAGAAGATCTTCCGCCTGGTGGGTGATGAACTGCCTTACTCCACCACGGTGGAGATTGAGCAGTACCAGGAAGAGGGCAATCTGTGCCGCATCCATGCGGCCATCCTGGTGGATCGCGATGCGCAAAAGGCCATCGTGATTGGCGCCGGGGGTGAGAAACTCAAGGAAATCTCCACCCAGGCCCGGACGGACATGGAGAAGATGTTCGACTGCAAGGTCTATCTGGAAGTCTTCGTTAAAGTGAAGAGTGGGTGGGCCGACGATACCCGCCTGGTGCGCCAGTTCGGTTACGAGTAAGCCTGCTCGGATGGCGGCACGATGAGTTTTGCCCGCAGCAAGCAGCGTGTGGAGGCAGCCCCTTGCTGGCTGCTGCACAGCTATCCCTACAAGGAAACCAGCCTGATCATTGAGGTATTGAGCAGGCAGCAGGGGCGGGTTGCGCTGGTGGCGCGCGGCGCGCGCAGGCCGACCTCGGGCTTGCGCGGCAGTCTGCTGGCGTTTCAGCCGCTGGAGGCATCGTGGTTTGGCACGGGCGACCTGAAAACCCTGCATGCTGCGGAATGGCAAGGCGGGGTGCCGCAGCTGGCGGGCTTGCCGCTGATCTGCGGTTTCTACCTCAATGAATTGCTGCTCAAGCTGCTGCCACGTGAAGATGCCCATCCTGGCTTGTTTGATGCCTATGGCCGGGCTGTGCGTGCCCTGGCGCAATGCCCGCAGGAGGTCGAGCCCATACTACGCCGCTTTGAGCTGACCTTGCTGACTGAAATGGGCTACGGCTTTGCGCTGGACAAGGATGCTGCGGGCCAGTCCATCAGCAAGGATGGGGAGTATCGCTTTATGGCAGGGCGAGGCATCGTGCCGGCCTTCAATTTGCCCTCGGGCTTGGGGGTGCCGCTGTCTGGCCGCAGCCTTGCGGCCATGGCCAGTGGCGATTACAACGAGCCCCAGGCTGCGCAGCAGGCCAAGCATTTGATGCGGGTGCTGCTGGCGGAGTTGCTGGGTGAGGCGCCGCTACATACCCGCAAGATACTGCGCGACCTGCACAAACTCTGATGATTTACGGCATAGGCACCGACCTTATCGACATCGCCCGCATAGGCGTGGCCTACGACAGGCATAGGCAGCGCTTTGCCGATCGTCTATTGTCGCTGCCGGAACAGCAGGAGCTGGCGCTGGCGACGGACAAGGCCCGTTTCCTGGCCAAGCGCTGGGCGGCCAAGGAAGCCTTTGCCAAGGCTTTGGGCACGGGCATACGGCCGCCGGTTACCCTGGCTGGTATCTGGATTACCCATGATGCGGCAGGGCGGCCGGGGCTGGGTTTCGATGAGGCGATTGCTGGCCTGCTGCAACAGCGGGGCATAGGTCGCGCCCATTTGTCCCTCAGCGACGAGCGCGGGTCGGTGGTGGCCTTCGTGGTACTGGAAGTTAGCTGAACCCGATGGCTATAACAAAGTCATAATGGGGTTACCATTGGGGCATGCATTGCCACCACGGCAGTGCGGTCTAACTGTACGGACACCTATCAAGGAAACCGGGATGATCGCCATTGAACACAAAGCTCACTGCGTGCTGGCTACGGTAGCCGGGGAATTCACCCTGGCGGATTATCGCGAATTTGAAGAAAACGTGCTGTATGAGCTGCAGTTTCACGGCAAACCCAACCTGCTGCTCGACCTGACGGAAATGCTGGGCTACACCCTGGATGTAGTGTGGGAGGAAATACGCTTTACCCGCGAGCATGCGACAGACTTTGGGTGTATTGCCATCGTCACTACCGATCAATGGACTACCTGGGCCACCTGGCTTGCGCGTCTGTTTGTAGAGAGCGAAGTACAGGTGTTTGAAAACGGGCGGCAGGCCGAGGCCTGGCTGCTGGAAAATACGCCGGTACCTGGCTGATGCGTCGCTTATTTGAATCCCTTAGCGGTATGGTCAAGCGGGAGTCGGATCCCTTGGGAGATCCGCGTACCGCAACGAACTGGATGAAGGAGATCCGCCAGCAGGATATCGCTGGTCAGTTGCTGGCTGTGCGGGAAATGATAGGGCGGATCGAGGGGCGCGAGGGTATCTCACTCAATACCCTGCAATCGTTGTTCGTGATAGACGAGAAAATTCAGCCCACCTTTGACCAGGTAAAACAGCAGTACATCCAGAATCCCCGTGCGGGCAAGGCTGTAGAGGAAAAGCTGTGGAATGAGGTTGTGGGGTTTGCCCGTGCGATGCTGGCAGCCTACCACCCCTTTGTGCGATTGGAAGAGCCCAGCCCTGAAGAGGAGGCCGGCTTTCTGCAAGCCAGCGGCCTGATGCTGGCGCGTGCCTTGCACTATGTGGGTATACAGGTGAAGTGGCACTACTTCCGCTTTCAGAGCCCACCCGCCACCCTGTGGGCAGCAGCCAACCAACTGTATAGGCTGGCGGAACTCAGTGGGGTGGACAGCCATTCCTTCCGGCTCTATTCCGAGCAGGAGAGCCAGACGACATCCTGTACTGACGAGTTCATACGCATACAGATGCTGGCGACGCTCAACAACGGCAATTTCAATCTGCGCCAGTACGATTGGGCAGACCGTTGGCTGATGCTATGGTCGCGGCAGGTGCAGGTGGAGCGCAAGTACCGCGAGGGTGTGCATCAGTTCTGCGTCAATCTGGGCGAGCCCAGTGGCCCGGCCAAGATACATGAAGCCATAGAAGGCGAGATGCTGCGGTTTTGGGGCGTGGGCGAATTGCTGGCCGAGATGGCCAAGGTCATCAGCCAGCTGGAAGCCGGCGACACGCCTGCGCGCCTGGGCCTGGGCGATGATGCGCGCATGCCGGCCTGTCTCGACTTCCTGCGGCAGCTGGAGATACTCTGGTCGCGTGAACGTAACCAGCAACTGGGTCGCAGCGAGCGTACCAAGGTCAGCAAGCTGGTGCAGGTCACGTCGGGCCTTTCCAATATCTTTACCGCCATCCGCTTTGACGACGAGCGCGCCATGCTGCGCTCCAGCGCCCGCACTGCGCCGGACAACGACGAAGTCATGGATATGAAGCTCTATGGCTATGTGACGGATCGTACCAAGCAGAAGCTGGCCATGGCACAAGCCCGCAACCACGCTTATGTGAACAAGGCCAAGACCATAGACCACGATGAGTGGATAGTGGAGAACCAGTCGGCGGGTGGCTTTGGGGCAGTGCTGCCGCTGGAAGGGCATGATTGGGTGCGCTTGGGGGTATTGCTGGCCTTGCGTAACCATGAGCAGGACAGCTGGATGATAGCCGTCATCAGGCGGCTCAACCGTATCAATGGTGAGCAGCTCTATGCCGGCGTGCAGATATTGAGTTCTACACCGGTAGCCTCCAGCATGAAGTCGCTGGAACCGGAGCGGGCGGTCAGCATGTCTGCGGTGGAGGGAATAGATACGGTGGGCTTGACCCTGCCCAAGAGCGGTCTCTACATTCCCTATCTGGGCGAGGGTAAACGTGCCAATACCCTGCTGATCCATTCGGCCGATTACGCGCCCGGCCGCTTGTACCAGGTGACTGCACGCGACAAGATATTTGTGGTGCGCATAGGTGAGACCCTGGAAAAGGGTCCGGACTGGATCTGGGCCATGATAGAACTGATGCGGCGAGACGCTTAAGTAGCCAGCCTGAAACCGACCTGCGGGTCGGTTTTTTCATGCGTGGCGGTATCGTTCAAGCGCTGGCTTGCCAGGCTGGTCCACAATCCGGCCATCTGGAGCAAGCGCTGCCCACCAAACCGGGCAAAGTGCTTTGTTCGCGGTATTACTAGCTTGGAGTCTCGCACTATGTCTTTGCCTGTTGCTCCCCATATCGTGATTGCAGGTGCCGGCAGTGTGGGCTGCTATGTGGGTGCCTGCCTGGCGCTGCGAGGCCGTAAGGTGACCTTTCTGCTGCGCCCCGGCATGGCCGCACAGTTGCAGGAGCATGGCCTGAGGGTGACAGACTACCAGGGGCGTAGCCGACAACTGGCTGCGGCTGCCTTACGGCTGTCAAGCGACCCCGCCGTCCTGGCCGAGGCGGATATCGTGCTGGTGACCGTGAAAAGCGCGGCCAGCCCGGTGATTGCAGCGGAGATTGCCCGGCACGCCCGGTCTGGGACTGTAGTGGTCAGCCTGCAGAATGGTGTAGGCAATGCGGAGCTGCTGGCGCAGGCCTTGCCGGACCAGCAGGTGCTGGCAGGCATGGTGCCATTCAATGTGTTGCAGCAGGGCGAGGGGCGTTTTCACCGGGGTAGTGAAGGCGAGCTGGCGATTGCGGACACAGTGCCGGGTCTGGCCGACCTATTGGCTTGCGAGGGCTTGGCATGCCGGGCTTATGCGGATATGGCTGCGGTGCAGTGGGGCAAGCTCCTGCTTAACTTGAATAACGCGCTTAATGCCCTGGCGGGGGTGCCCTTGCTGGAGCAGCTACAGGCGCGCGCCTGGCGGTGCCTGCTGGCTGGCATGATGGATGAAGCCCTGCATGCGATGAAACGGGCGGGGATACGGCCGGCCAAGGTCAGCCGGGTTCCGGCCTGGCTTATCCCCCATTTACTACGCTTGCCTACGCCCTTGTTCCGCCGTGTAGCGGCATCCATGCTGACCATAGACCCGTTGGCGCGTTCTTCCATGTGGGAAGACCTGCAACAGGGCCGGTTAACCGAGGTGGTGTATCTGCAAGGTGCCGTGGTCGCGCTGGCGGCCAGCCAGGGTGCCAGTGCGCCCCGGTGCGAGCGGGTGATGGCGGCTATTCATGTGGCCGAGCAGGCGGGCGAGGGCTCGCCTCGCCTGTCTCCAAGCACCTTGGTCTAGCTGGTGGCTGCCATCCTGGTTTTCAGCCACAGCCCAATCGCCACGATTTCTTCCATGCAGACTGAGTGTGGCATGCGATAGCTGTGCCATTCGGTGGGGTGACCGCCAGTACCGACCTGTTTGGCGGCCGCTTCTCCCAGAGCATAAGGCACGATAGGGTCCTGTATGCCATGGGCTGCAAATACCGGCGTGGCCTGATTGGCAGGGCTGCTTTCGCTGTCCAGCAAGGATTGGGAGGGGATGTAGGTGGAAAGCGCAATGATGCCGGCCAGTTTGTCGGGGTGGGTAAGGCCGACGCTATAGGCCATGGCGCCACCTTGCGAGAAGCCGGCCAGGATGATGCGCTCGCTGGGGATGCCGCGCTGGTTCTCGCGCTCGATCAGGGCCTGGATGGCGCTACGGTTCTGGCGTATGCCCGCTTCATCTACCCGGCGGCTGATCGAATCGAGTTCCAGGATGTCATACCAGGCCCGCATGACGTAGCCGTTGTTGCAGGTCACCGGAATCATGGGTGCGTGGGGAAACACAAACCGCACAGCAGCCTCGTCCAGCCCCAGTTCGGGCACGATGGAGACAAAATCGTTGCCGTCTGCACCCAGGCCGTGCATCCAGATGACGGCCCATTGGGGATGGGGTCGGGTTTCGATTTCTATGGCGTCGAGCAGTTGGCTCATCGGGCAAGTCCTTTGACGATGTGATGGCGAAAGCAGGTGGTGGCATGGTCGTTGACCATGCCTATGGCCTGCATATAGGCGTAGATGATGGTGGAGCCGACAAACTTGAAACCGCGCTTGGATAGATCCTTGGATATCTGGTCTGACAAAGGCGTATGCGCTGGGGCATGTTGGTAGCTGTCGAAACTGTTTTGCAGGGGTTGGCCATCGACATAGGCCCACAGCAGGCTATCGAGGCTGGACCCGGCGGCTTGCAGCTGCAGCCAGGCTCGGGCGTTGCTGATGGCGGCAGCCACTTTGAGGCGGTTGCGCACGATGCCCGGATTCGCCAGCAGTTCAGCGACTTTGGCGTCATCGTACACGGCTATCCTGCTGGCATCCCAGCCATCGAAGGCGGCGCGGTAGTGGTCCCGCTTGTTCAGTATGGTCTCCCACGATAGCCCCGCCTGTGCGCCTTCCAGGTTCAGCATCTCGAACAGCGTACGCTCGTCGTGGCAGGGTACGCCCCATTCCTCGTCGTGGTAGGCGAGATAGCGGGGATTCTTGGGGTTGGCCCAGCCACAGCGACAGGGTTCGGTCATGATGGTCTTGGCAATCGGTGAGGGAGGAGGCGCATGATAAAACGCCACCCCGTCCCAGGGAATGGGGCGGGGTGGCGGTTAAGGTGCCAGATACCGTGGTCAGGGCTTGAGTGGCGGGATGGCGCCGGCTTTCAGCGGCTTGATCGGCTCGCTGGCCAGTTTCTGCCTGAGGTAGTTGATGGCGGTCTCCAACTGCTTGTCCTCACCCTTGAAGGTGGCGTGCGGTGGATTATCGACCTCGATATCGGGCTGTACCCCCACGCCTTCAACCAGCCAGCTACCGTCTACGCCGAACTGCGCATTCTCGGCCACCCGGGCGATGCCCTCATCGGCCAGGGTGTTGCGATCGGATAGCCAGACACCGGCACCGCTGGTACGCGTACCAATCAGCGGTCCCAGCTTGAGAGCCTGTACGCCGGCTGCAAAGGTTTCGCCATCGGAGTAGGTCAGGGCATCGGTCAGCACCACCAGGTGGCCACGGAAGGCCTGCTGCATATTGCCATAAGGCGTAACGCCCGGCGGTGCCCAGAAGGCCCAGACCCGGCGCAGCAGTTTTTCTATGACCCAGCTATCGATATTGCCGCCATTGTTACGGCGGACGTCGATGATCAGGCCATCACGCTCGTACTGCGCATAGAATTCGCGCACAAAGCTGGCCATATCGCCGGCACCCATGGCGCGCAGGTGCAGGTAGCCCAGCTTGCCATTGCTGGCCTTCTCCACCGTCTCCTTGCGGGTTTGTTCCCAGTCGTTGTAGCGCAGTGCCGCCTGCTGCCTGGCATCGACCGGGGTGACGATCACGCGGCGCACTGCTGCATTGCCGCGACGGACTTCCAGCAGCACCTGCTGGCCGGCCTGGTTGCGCAGCAGGTCGGAGAAGTCTCGCGTCTCGGCGCTGTTCCTGCCGTTGACTGCGACGATGATATCGCCCTCGCGTACATCCACGCCTGGCGCCTGCAGGGGAGAGCGCTCGCTGGGTAGTTCGGCCTCGGTACGGTAGATACGGGCGACCTCCCAGCCATTGGCCACGCGCTCCAGCACGGCGCCCAGGCCGGCGGCGTTGGCGCCATCGCTGGCACGACGCATATCACCACCGCCGACTTGCGAGTGCAGCGAGCCTACTTCGCCGATTAGTTGGGCCAGCACGTCATCGAGTTCGCTGCGGTCCGTGACGCGCTCGACCAGCGGGGCGAACTTCTTGCGACTGGCAACCCAATCTACGCCACGCATCTGGCGGTCGTAGAGCGAGTCGCGATGCATGCGCCAGGCGTCGTGATACATCTGGCGCCATTCTTCGCGCGGGTCTATGCGCAAGCTCCAATCGCCCAGGCGTACGCCAGATTTGCTCAAATCGCCCGGCGCCTTGGGGCCGGCATCGACGATGAACATTTCGGGATTGTCGTTATTGCCCTTGCGATACCAGAGCTTCTTGCCATCTTGCGACAGGGCGAAGCTATGGATGTCGGCTGCGAACACTTCTGGCTTGGGGCCGGTGTTGTCTATGGCCAGCGTCTTCAGATCGTTACGGCTGCCCTCGGCCTCCAGCAGGTAGAGCCGCTTGCCGTCCACGGCCAGGTCACGGTAGTTGGCCGGTGCAACAGGCACCTCATACAGGCGATCGGCCAGGCCTTCGTACTGTATGGCGGGCTGGCTAGACTTGGTTTCCTTACCTTCGGCGGGCTTGCTGGCGGCTTTGTCGGCAGGCTTGTCGTCACCGCCGGGCTTGGCGTTCTGCAATTCATCCTTGGGCTGGAAGGGGAAGCGGTTGCCGGCTTGCAGGGCCAGGGCGTAAACCTTGGTGCGGCGATCAAAATAGGCGCCGGTATTGCGGTCGCCCCAGGGGCCGCGATTGGTGGCCTGGAAATTTCTGTCCGACAGGAACCACAGCCAGCGGCCATCGGGGCTGAAAACAGGGGCCTGGCTGTTGTACTTGTCGCTGCTGAGCCAGTGCATACGGCGGCTCTCCAGGCTGTACAGGCCTATCTGGTTCATTTGCCGCGCATTGGTGCCACGCACCAGGGCTATGCTGCGGCTATCCGGTGCCCAGCTGATGTCACTATGCTCATCGACACCATCGCGGCTGGCATCATCGATGAGTTCGTTTTTTCGGGTCGCCAGGTCCAGCAGCCAGAGGCGGCCCTGCTTATCGTTGTGCAGCAGCCATTTGCCATCGGGTGAGGGATAGATGCCAAAGCGCTGGGTATTGCCATCGCTGGTCAAGGCACTGCCGCCGTCGCTGCCGTCGGCAAGGAAGCGCCAGATCTCATGTTCACCGGTGCTGTCGGCAATGGCGTAGACCCAGCGGCCATCGGGGCTGAGGGTGGCTTCGCGCAGGCGCGCACCGGCAGGTTGCTGTATATCGATGCGGCGCAGCAGGCCCGTACTGGCCAAGGTTGTGCGGCCACGGGCGGTCACGGCTACACGCTCGCCATCGGGTGACAGTATCGTGCTGCTGGCATAGCGCAGGGGCTTGTCCAGCCAGCGCGGCCGCATCTGGTCGAAATCGGAGACCAGATTGATGTCCAGGGCTTCATCGCGGCGGCTGGCGATATCCAGCAGGCGCAAGTCGGCACCCAGCTGGTAGACCACGCGGCCGCTGTCCAGGCTGGCGCTGCGGATGTCGAATTCGGCATGGCGAGTCAACTGCTGCAACTCGGTGCCATCGGGCTTCATGCTCCAGAGATTGTCGCGGCCATCGCTGTCGCTGATCAGCACCAGCCGGCCGTTCCACCACATGGGGCGGCGCAGGTTGCGATTGGCGGGGCCGATGCGCTCGGCTTCCTTGCCGTTTTTCAGGTTGAAGCGCCACAGCTGCGACAGTGCGCCACCGCGATAGTGGCGGGCATTGTCATTGCTGCTGACCAGGCCAAAGCGGACGAAGTAGACATACTCGCCCTTTTCATCGAGCACGGCGTCATTGGCATCGGCCAAGGGTAGTACCCGCTTGTCGCCGGTATTGGGGTTGACCAGGGTCACGACGCGCAGCGACGAGGGGCCGCTGCTGTGTTGGGCGGTGTAGAGCACTTCGCCCTGTGCGGTCCAGCCCAAGGTGGTGGCGCGGGTGTTCTCGAAACTCAGACGCCTGGGCTGGCCACCGGCCAGCGGCATCAGGTAGACCTCGGTGGCGCCCTCGTAGTTGGCTGAGAAGGCGACCCACTTGCCATCGGGGGAGAGGGCTGGCCGGGTTTCTTCGGCAGCGTGGCTGGTCAGGCGGCGGGCATTGCCACCGCTGACATTGCTGGCCCACAGGTCACCCTCGGCGGTGAACACCACGGTATTGGCCTGCAGGGCAGGAAACCGGAAATAGCCATTGCTGGCCGCCAGGGCCGGCACGGTGGCCAGCAAGCCGGCTAGCGCCAGCGAGATACGCGACAACTGCATTGCTGCTCTCCCTTTTTTATCGATATCTGGTGACAACGCGGCGCATGGTACACGGCCTGTACGCCCCATGACCAAGACCTGCGACGGTTTGTTGTTTGGCGGGATGAATGGTGGCAGCTATGCTGAATATAATCCGCTCGCAGAGGGTGTTGCCATGCAACAGCGCCGTGAACAAGCCCTGGCCGGCTGCCTGCTGGGTGGTGCGATAGGTGATGCCTTGGGCCTGGCCTATGAGGGTTTGAGTCCGCGCCGCCTGGCCAGGCTGAGCCCAGGGCCGCTGCGCTTTCGGGTTTTTCCTGGGCTGGCACTGGTATCGGACGATACCGAGCATGCGGCACTGACGGCCCAGGCCTTGCTCAGGAGCCGGGGAGATGTAGACCGGTTTGAACGGGTGTTGGCATGGCGGCTGCGCCTCTGGATAGCCGCGCTGCCCGCAGGGGTCGGCTGGGCAACCGGACGCGCTTTGTGGAAACTCTGGCTGGGCATACCGCCGGGCAGTAACGGTGTTCACTCCGCCGGCAATGGGCCGGCCATGCGCGCTGCCATACTCGGCGTCTATCTGGCGCGGCAACCCCACACGCTGGCCGAGCATCTCGCCCGCAGCACCCGCCTGACCCATACCGATATCCGTGCTGAAGCGGGGGCGCATTGCATTGCGCTGGCCGCAGCCCAGGCCAGCCAGGGCAGTAGCGACCCGCTGCAACTGGCGCATCTGCTGGCACCCGTGCTGGAGCAGGATGGCGAAGGCATGGCGGATTTCAGGATGCTGATGCGCGCCATGTTCGAAAGTGTCGCCAAGGGTGAGCGCACCCAGGCTTTCTGTGCCGCGCAGGGCTGGCAACGGGGTGTACTCGGATATGTGGTTCACACCGTGGCGGCCGCACTGCATGCCTGGCTCTCGCACCCGCAGGATCTGGATGCGGCGCTGGAAGACATTATCCGTAGTGGCGGTGATGTAGACAGCACCGCTGCGCTGGTCGGTGGACTGGTCGGTGCCGGTGTGGGCGTGCAGGGCCTGCCGCCTGCGCGCTGTGCCGCTTTGCGCGATTGGCCCTGGAACCAGCAGCGCCTGTCCCGATTGGCGATTGCGCTGGCGCGCGGTGGCCATGAAGGCAGCCTCTACCCTTGTTGGCCCTTGGCACTGCTACGGAATCTGCTGTTTCTGCTGCTGGTATTGGGCCACGGCTTGCGCCGCCTCTTGCCGCCCTACTGAGCGCCTGTCTATGAGCCCCCATTGTTGATGGATGACGGATGGGGCAGGCGCCAATACAGCCTGAAGCAGCAGGCACTCACCGGACCGATGCCCTATCCCGCCCTTGTCTGGTCTCGGCCTGCTGGGCGCGTGACCTTGCCGCTGCAGGCTGAAGCCGACTATATATTCGAAGGGATCTTGATCATCTGTCACACGGAGAGCGTCAATGAAAATGCGCATCGCAATGGTCTTGGGACTGGCCCTGGGTGGCCAGGCCTGGGCTGCAGAAGTCAAAGTGGCGGTGGGCCTGTCGTTGCCGCCGTATGTGATACAGGAGCAGAACAAGGGCATGGAGCTGGATGTGGTGGCGCAGGCCTTGGCCGCAGCCGGGCATACCATCAAGCCTGTCTACCTGCCTTTTGCCCGTGTACCGGTAGCCATGCAGGATGGTTCGGTGGATGCGGCCATCACGGTGAATGAGTCATCGGGCATCAAGGCGGCTTTTTCTGACTCGCACATCGTGTATCAGAACTTTGCCGTGAGCCTGAGCAAGAATGGCTACAAGATAGGCAGCGTGGATGAACTGGGTAAGTACTCGGTTGCCGCCTTCCAGAACGCGACGGTGTACCTGGGCGACAAGTTCAAGGCCATGGCGGCCGCCAACAAGCGCTATGGCGAGCATGCGCAGCAGGTGAAGCAGAATATGCTGCTGTTTACCGGCCGGGCGGATGTGGTGGTGGGCGACAGGAACATCTTCAAGTATTTCAATGCCGCCGCCAAGAAAGAGGGGGTGGATACTAGCCAGCCGGTGACCTACCACGAGCTGTTTCCACCTACCCCCTACAAGGTTGCTTTCCGGGATGCGGCACTACGCGACAGCTTCAATGCCGCCTTGAAGAAGATGCGGGCGGATGGCAGCTACGAGGCCATCATGA
Organism: Chitinimonas sp. JJ19; assembly: GCF_036961565.1. Lineage (NCBI taxonomy): Bacteria > Pseudomonadati > Pseudomonadota > Betaproteobacteria > Neisseriales > Chitinibacteraceae > Chitinimonas > Chitinimonas sp. JJ19. The sequence continues at coordinate 56,686 of NZ_JBAMDD010000004.1, read as the reverse complement.
AGAAGTACCAGTAATACGGTTGCTGGACTGGCGTCGCGCACTATTGCTTGATCAGGTCTTCCCAGATCTTGTTGAGCCGTTTCACCGATACCGGGTAGGGGGTACGCAGCTCCTGGGCGAACAGGCCTACCCGTAGTTCCTCCAGCATCCAGCGGAATGGCGCCAGCGGGGCCGGATCACGGCCCAGCTTGCGCCATTTGTCCTGCTCACTCTCCCAGCGCGCCCACAGCACGGCAAGCTCTTCGCCACGCTGGGCGTCGCGCGCCTGATTGGCGTTGTATTTTTCCAGCCGCAGCTTGATGGCTTTGAGATAACGGGGCAGATGGGGCAATTGCTCCCACGGCGTAGCGGCCAGAAAGCCCTTGTAGACGAGGCGGGATAGCTGCTGCTTCAGCTCGCTTTGCAGACGCACCGGCTTGCTCAGCAGGGCCTGCAATTGCTGCTGATCGGTGGCGACCTCCTGCAGTACCCGATAGGCAGCATCGCGCACGGCGGGCAGGCGCGTCTTGGCACGTTGCTTCTGGTTGTCGAACTCTTTCTTGCTGCGTGGCAGCGCATCGTCGCCGATAAAGGCGCGATCGCAGACACAGGCCACCAGGTCGTCCATCAGGCTGTCAGAATCCGCCATGCTGCGTAGCAGCAGGGCAGTCTGGGTAAAGTTGGTAAAACACTTGGGCAGTTGCTTGACCTGCTCCTTCAGCTCCAGCTGCATCAGCCTCACCACACCGGCACGATGGGCTTGCTCGGCGGCGGCTTCGGTATCGTACAGCCTTATGGCACAGGCGGACTCGTGGGGCACCAGGGCGGGGTAGCCCGTGAGCTTGGCGCCATGGCGCTCAAAGGTCAGTTTGCCGGGCAGGTCGCCAAAGTCCCAACTGCTGATATTGTCTTTTTCCACTGCCGGGCCATGGGCTGACGGCTTGGCAGGCTCGGCCTGGGCGGCAGCCTTGCCCTTGCCAGGCTTGGCGGCAGGTGCCGCCGGTGTGGCTGCCACCTCGCGGAAGGTCATCTGCGCCGCTTCGCCCAACTGGGTGCGCAATGCCACCAGATCACGCCCGCTGGCCAGTTCCTGGCCGGCGTCATCGACCACCCGGATGTTCATGCGCAGATGCCCTGGCAGGTCATCCAGATCAAATTCATCGAGGCTGACCGGCTGGCCTATGCCCCGGCCTACTGCATGTGCCAACTGCGGCAACAGGGGGGCGCGATGGTCGGCCTTGTCCAGCGTGACCATGGCGCGGGTCACGAATTCGGGCACCGGTACGCACAGGCGCCGTATGCTCTTGGGTAACGATTTCACCAGATGGGTGATCTTTTCGCGTATCAGGCCTGGCACCAGCCAGTCGAACGCAGCGCCATTAACCTTGTTCAGCAGGTGCAGGGGCAGTTGCACGGTCACGCCGTCCAGCGGGTGGCCGGGCTCGAAGCGGTAAGCCAGGGGCAGCACCACGCCATCCAGCACCAGGGTGGGCGGGAACTGTTGCTCGGTTATGCTCTCGCCAGCATGGCGCATCAGGTCGTCGCGGCTGAGGAACAGCAGTTGCGGCTGCTCCTTCTCGGCCTGTTTGCGCCAGGCATCGAAGCCCTGGCCATTGACGATGTCTGCTGGAATACGCTGGTCGTAGAAGTCGAACAGCACCTGCTCGTCAACCAGCACGTCCTGGCGGCGGGCTTTGTGCTCCAGTTCCTCGATCTCGCTGATCAGCTTTTCGTTGTGCTGCCAGAAGGCTGCGCGGGTGTTGAAGCGACGCCCGGCCAGGCCCTCCTTGATCATGATTTCGCGTGCTTCGACCGGGTTGACGCTGCCGTAGTGCACCTTGCGCCTGGCCACCACCGGGAGGCCATAGAGGGTGACCCGTTCGCTGGCTACCACTTGGGCCATGCCTTCTTCCCAATGCGGTTCGAAGTAATCGCGGTTGACCAGGTGGTTGGCCAGTTTTTCCAGCCATTCCGGCTGGATGGCCGCCACGCAGCGGGCATAGAGTTTGGTGGTTTCAACCAGCTCGGCACTGACCACCCATTTGGGCCGCGCCTTCTTGAGCGCGCTGCCTGGAAAGACGGCGAACTTGATGCCACGGGCGCCCAGGTATTCGTCCTCGTCCGGCTGTTTCATGCCGATCTGGCCCAGCAAGCCGGTGCATAAGGCGCGGTGCAGTGCATCGTATTGCTGCTGCGCGGCCTGTGCACGCTCCTTTTCCGCCTTCTTGGGCAGTTCGGGCACGCCAGGCTTGGCCGCTGCAGGTGCTGGGGCCGGTGTGGTACTGGCCTTCCAGCCCATGTCTTCGACGATATCGGCCAACTGTTTGTGTAGCTCGCGCCACTCGCGCATGCGCAGATAGCTGAGGAAGTTGCTATGGCACTCCTGCACCAGCAGTCGATTGGACTGTTTCTGCTTGAGTGCCTGCTCAAAGAAATGCCAGAGGTTGAGCAGGCTGACAAAGTCGGACTTGTCGTCGGCAAACTTGGCATGGGCCCGGTCGGCGGCGTCGCGCGCCTCGAAGGGGCGATCACGCGGATCCTGTATGCTCAGTGCCGAGGCGATGATCAACAGTTCCGGCAGGCAGGCTTCATCACGGCCTGCCAGCAACATGCGGCCTATCTTGGGATCGATGGGCAGGCGGGCCAGTTCGTGGCCCAGGCGGGTCAGTACCCCTTGCTCGTCCACCGCGCCCAGCTCGTGCAGCAGGGCGTAGCCATCGGCGATCAGGCGGCCGGATGGCGCTTCCAGAAACGGGAAATCCTCTACCTTACCCAGGCGCAGGGCCTGCATGCGCAGGATGACGGCGGCCAGGGACGAGCGCAGGATCTCCGGGTCGGTAAAGGCGGGCCGAGCGTTGAAATCCTTCTCGGCGTAAAGGCGTACACAGACGCCGGCGGCCACCCGGCCGCAACGACCGGCGCGCTGGCGGGCGCTGGCCTGGGAGATTTTCTCTATCTGCAGCTGCTCAACCTTGGCGCGTGGCGAGTAGCGGTTCATCCTGGCAAGGCCGGAGTCGATCACATATTTGATGCCGGGCACCGTCAGCGAGGTTTCCGCCACATTGGTGGACAGCACCACGCGCCGGCCGTTGCTGGGCCTGAAGACCTTTTGCTGATCCTCGACCGACAGGCGGGCAAACAGCGGGACGATTTCGGCGCCCATGATCTTGGCACGGCGGAGTTCTTCGGCTGTTTCCCGTATCTCGCGCTCGCCAGGCAGAAACACCAGCACATCGCCCGCGCCATCATGACGCCACAACTCCTGCACGGCATCGACCACGGCTTCTTCCATCTCCAGGTCGGCGTCATCTTCGTCCTTGCTGCGCAGCTCCTTGTAACGGACTTCCACCGGGTAGGTGCGGCCGGATACCTCGATTACCGGTGCGCCGTCAAAGTGCTGGCTGAAACGGTCGGCATCGATGGTGGCGGAGGTGACGATGACCTTGAGATCAGGCCGCCGGGGCAGCAATTGCTTGAGGAAGCCCAGCAGGAAATCAATATTGAGCGAACGCTCATGCGCCTCGTCGACGATGATGGTGTCGTACTGGCTGAGATAACGGTCGGTCTGGGTTTCGGCCAGCAGGATACCGTCCGTCATCAGCTTGACCAGGCTAAGCTCGGAGGACTTGTCGGTAAAGCGCACCTTGTAGCCTACGGTGTCGCCAATCTCGGTCTTGAGCTCCTGTGCGATACGGGTGGCCACGGTACGCGCGGCCAGGCGGCGTGGCTGGGTATGGCCGATCAGGCCTGCCAGGCCCCGTCCCAGCTCCAGGCAAATCTTGGGTAGCTGGGTGGTCTTGCCGGAGCCGGTTTCGCCACAGACGATGACCACCTGGTGGGCCGAGATGGCCGCACGCAGCTCGTCCCGCCGCTGGTTGACCGGCAGGAAATCGTCAAACTCGGGCTTGGGCAGCCGCGCCAGGCGGGCGGCATACTTGGCCTGTGATAGCGCGATGGCCTGGTTCAGCTCGGTTTCCTGCTTGTCGACAGGCTGCTTTTGCTTGCTGCGCTCACGCAGGTTGCGCGCCTTCTGGCGCAAGCCATGGTGATCGCGGAGCAGGCAGGTTTGTAAGGCGAGGTCGAGCTGGGCAGGAAACATGGATACACAAGGTTATTCAAGCAAGTCGCGATTTTAGCGGGGTTCGCTGCTTGCTGCCTTGCTGAAAGCAAAAGGTCGGATGTCGGCCGCTGCTTCCTGTTGGACTATTCCGCGGCTTTACACCTTTGCTGGGACTGGGAGGCGCATCGGATTACTGCAAGTGCTTTGACTGGATCGCAACCATAGATGCCGGCGCCCCATGCGGCATTGAGCTCTATGCATGCCCACCCACGCCCTTGGATGTAACCCACATCGACGACGATAGCCTCGGGTAAAGGGACGGACATGTCTAGCAGCAACTCCGCCATGAAGTGCTCCAGGGCTAGTTGCTCCTCGGCCGTGGTTTGGTAGCCCAACTCATCCTGTAGCTCGCCTAGGCGGGCGTAAATGGAGTAAGTGTGGAGTTGTCTGTTCAGGACAAAACACCGGAACTCGCTCTCCCAAGTGACGACTTCGGAGACCAGTACTGACATTTCCTCTGGTAGATCGCTGGGCAAGTCAGCGCCGGTATAGACCTTGGCAACAAAACTTTTGTCGTTCGGGGGCTTGATGAACGCAGGCTCGGTTCGATCTCTGGCGACACCTAGGGACGTTATGCTTATCTGGCGTTTTCGATAGCGGTCTGGCAGCGTAACTAGCCAGTCCTCAGGCGGATTCAACAGCGTCACGCCCATTTGCTCGGCTAGTGTCGGGCCAAACAAGGCTTCCAGATAAAGCACGGGCTCGGATAGGGACAGGTAGGTCTCGGGGATACGCCAACTGCTCAGGCGCTCAACATGCCAGCCCAGTTGGTTGGCCGCTCGCCACAGCGCTTGCGCGTCTTCGGTGTAGCGAGGGGTGAGTATCAATGTGGGCTGGTTCATGCGTTGGCGGTGTTGCTAATTGGCGGGCGTGCCTTGCGCACCGGTGGTGCGAACGGCAAACCGTGCGAGGCTGAAACGAGGCAGGTCATGCCTTGGGTTGATCTTGGCGTGCGTGCGGTCTTTTGGCCTGCCTAGCACAAGAGGCAAGCGCGGGGAGGGTTATCAGGCCCAAGATTATAGGTGCAGCAACCAGGATCGGTGGCAGACCTCCGTTATTGATCAAGTCATAGCGCTGAAGCATGGCTGCTGGAACGGTCATCAGTACCGCCAGTATCAAGGGCTTTGCCGGGCTGTGCTGTTTTTTCATGGCACACCAGAACGCATAGAAGATAGCACCGTACTGGATGTGCTGAGCAATGACTGGCACGGAAAAGGATAGTCCCATCTGCAGGAGCGTCAGCGAGGTCTTAGCTATGACCAGCAGCATCACTACTGCAAATAATGCAGAGATAGTGATACAGAACGTGGCGAGTATTGGAAGATCGAAACGGCTGGATGGGGAGGGTTGCGCCGCGTGATGGCTGACGGAATAGGGGTCGATCATGGGTAAGACTTTGAAAAATTATGATTCATTGCGGAAGGGCGAATTGGCGATTCGCCCTTCAGGGTTGCTGCGTATTTAGCACTGCTTGCGTTACCGTTAATGCACCGGTGTGGCGTAATGCTCACCTACCCAACGCTCGAACTGCTGGCACATGGCCGCTTCGGACACGCTGCTGTCGGCCAGTATCTCGGCGCCATGCACGATGCGGATGTGGGCATCGAGATTGTCCGGGTAATCCTGTGGGTACTGACGTTCTGCGGCGGCGGCCATGCTGGCCTGGGCCTGGGTCCAGGCTTCCGCTACCGTCATATTGCAGTCATCCGCCAGGTAGCGTGCCGAGAAGCCCTCGCCGGTGAGGCTGAGCAGGGTGGCGTTGTGGTTGATGCTGTTGCCCGGCACCCAGTAGTGCTGGGTGAGCAGGGGGCCGATGGCGGGGTTGTCGGTCAGGTAGCCGTAGCGGTTCAGGAAATAGGCGCGTGTCTGGTAGACCGCCATATTGGCCAGCAGGTAGCCGTGATAGGCCGCGGCAGACTCCTGGTTGAGCAGATGGGGGATGGCCAGCAGCGGGCGAGGGCCTTCCACGCCCAGGATGCGCAGCTCTGTGCTGCGGGCCAGTGCCAGCACGGTCTCTGGGGTCAGGCTGGCGTCGTCTAGTTGGTATAGCGCCGATTCGAAGTACGAAACCACCGCGATACCGCGCTCGGCAAAGGCGCGGAAGGGTTGATTGCATTCGATGCGGGCATGGATCAAGGCATCCGGCATGGCTTCGCCTGCTGCATTGCGGGCATAGCGTTTGAGCCAGTCTGCGTCATCCAGCAGGCTGTCGCAGAACATGGACTGGGTTTCGGCATAGGCCATGGAGGTGGGGGCGAACTCCTGCGAGAAGCAGGGGGAGTTCTGTGCCACATTGGCAAAGTGCGCCGCGTGACCGCCTTCATGGAACAGGGTGTTGAGTGCGCGCCAGCCGCTGCCGACCTGGTCGGGCTTGGCCTCGGCGGTAAAGTTGATCTGACCGGCTACCCACTGCCCCTGCTCGTTGTAGTAGGTGGGGATGGGACCATGGCAAAAGCCATTCTGGTACTTGCCCTTGCGATCCAGCAGATCCAGCTGCAGGGTGGCGCCACGGTAACGTATGCCGAGCCGGCGGAAGCTCTCTACCCAGCGCAGCAGGCCACGGCCGAAAGGCAGGTAGGGGTCCATCTGCCTGACGACATCGCCACTCATGTGAAAGCGCAGGTTCCACGGGGCGAGTGCGGTTTCACCCTTGGCCGCCTTGAGCTCAAGCAGCGCACGCTGGTTGGCGGTATCGGTGCGGGCTACAAAGTCGTCCAGTATGTTGAACAGGGTCTCGCTGGACATCTGTTCGTTCTTGCGGACCTTGTAGTCGAAGTAGTTGCGGTGGCCCAGTGCCTGGGCAAAGCGATTGCGCAGCTTGACGATGTCGAGAAAGCCATTGGCCAATACCCATTCTTCCAGGCCACGGAAAGCGGCGAATGAGGACTGGCGGCGAGCTTCGACCGGGTTGAGCGACATATTGGTCGCCAGCGAGGACAGGGTGGCTTCTTCTTCTATGCCCTGTTCATTGATGTGCTTGAGCACCAACGCCTTGCGCCGGCTGAATAGGGTGGATTCGGCTTCGACCAATTGCTGCATCAGTTCTCGTGCCTGGTCGTTGTCGACGATATTGCTCTCGAACAGGGCAACCCAGCCTCGGAGTCCATGCAGCAGGGCGTCGCGCGCTGCGCTTGCCGGTGCCTGCTCGACGGCGGCAAGGTGCTGGCGGGTGGCGAGCAGCCTGGCAGGGTCGGAGATAAACGACTTGTAGGCCATTTCAGCCTGGGCGAAACCGGCGTGATCATCGCTGGTGGCCATATAGGTCGTCCAGAACAGGTCTTCCTTGGTCTTGTGGACGTTCAGGTAGTCGCGGTTCAACTGCTCGAAGAATAGGCGGGCGTTTTCCACTGCTGGGGTCTCGGTCTGGTGTAGAAGGGGGCTACCTTGTGGGTAGACAAGGATAGCCCCATTCCACCGCGTAGACACGCAGCGCGAACTCAATCGGCGTCTATCAGCAACCCGGCCGCACCCAGCCGCTGTTTGACTGTTGCAAAATCTTCCGCGTATTCCAAGTACATCATCCGTCCAAAGGCGCCGGTAAGCAGCAGATAGCGCTCGGTAATCGACTGGATGCGCTCGATGCGTATGAGTTTGTCGGCAAACTCGGTGGCTGCGGCATGCTCGACGATTTCTTGCTGCTGGCTATCGTAGCCATGTACCAGCATGGCAGCACGTACCTTGAGATGGATGAAGGTCATGAGGTTTGTTCGGTAGCAGGTTGCAGTTCGACGATGGCTTCAATCTCTACTGCTGCGCCGCGCGGCAGGCTGGCGACGCCGACGGTGGTCCGGGCGTGGCGGCCGGCCTCGCCGAACAGGGCGATCATCAGGGCCGAGGCGCTGTTGCCGACCTGGCTGTGCTGCGTGAAATCGGCCGTGGCAGCGACGAAGATCGTGAGTTTGACGATGCGGCTGACCCTGTCCAGCTGGCCCTGCAAAGCCTGATCCAGCTGTTGCAGCACATTGAGTGCGCTCAGTTCCGCAGCCTGCTGGCCCTCGGCCAGGTTGAACTGTTCGCCCAGGCGGCCCAGAAAGCGGGCATCGCCCCATTTAGGCAGTTGGCCGGAGACAAAGAGCAGGTTGCCGCTCTGTACGGCGGATACATAGTGCTCAGATGAGGGCTGGGTGGGCGGTGGGGGAGTCAGGCCCAGCGCGGCGAGGCGTTGTGCAAGATTGGGCATGGTGGCGCTCCTGTATGGATGACAGGCGCCATGCTAGGTGTGGCGTGATAGGCAGACAAACGCGTAGTTTTCGGCTTATGTATCTATCTGGCTCATGCGTTGCGTGGTCTGCTGTGCCTCTGCCAGCAGCCAGTCGCAGAACACCGTTAGCGCGGGTGATCGCTTGCCGTGGGTGAGCAGCCAGTAGGCAATCTCGCCGCGTGCCGCGATATCGGGCATCAAGGTCACCAACTGGCCGCGGGCCAGGATATCGGCCAGCATGGCAAGGCGGCCCATGGCGATGCCCTGGCTGTTGAGCGCTGCCTGCACCACGATGTTGTAGTCGGTCAGCATGTGCAGCGGGCCGTGTAGCTCGGTGCCGGCCATGCCGGCCCAACTGTCCCAATCTGACGGTGGACGGGTGCGAGAGGTCAGCCTGGGGCAGGACGCGAGGTCTGCCGGACGGAGTACGGTGGGCAGTGTGGTGCGGTAGGCAGGGCTGCAGACAGGCGTCAGTTGCTCCCACAGCAGCAATTGCGCTTCGCTGCCGGGCCAGTCTCCTTGGCCATAACGTATGGCCAGGTCTACGCCGCCTGGGCCTATATCGGCTTTGACCAGGGCGGGGTCGAGCACAATTTCTATATCGGGATGGGCTGCTTGAAATCGCGGCAGGCGCGGTATCAGCCAGTGGGCGGCGAAGGAGGGCAGCAGGCTGACGCGCAGCTGGCATCGCTGGGTTTCCCGCGCTGCCCGGGTTCCGGTGGCCAGCAGGTCCAGGGCCTGGCTGGCATGGGCCAGCAGCACTGTACCTGCCGGTGTCAGGGCGATGGCGCGGGTGCGGCGTATGAACAATGGTGTACCCAGCTCGTCCTCAAGCTGCCGGATATGGTGGCTGATGGCACTCTGGCTGACCGACAATTCAAGGGCAGCCCGGCTGAAGCTGAGGTGGCGGCCGGCGGACTCGAAGGCCCGTAGGCCATGCAAAGAGGGAAGGTGGCGCTTGGGCATGCCGCCATTGTGGCGGGAGAGGCCTGCGTGGGCAAAGCCTGGTGCAGGCAGGCCTGGGGTGCGCAGATGCCGGTGGGCTCTGGTGCGAGGCGGCCTTGGTGGATCATGGGCTGCAAGGGGGAGCGCCCATAAGCAGGCAGGCTGCGGTGTATCGGCGCTTGCGACATTTCAGTTCACGCTTTCTGCGCTCTGTCCTAAGCATCTGTATTTCACGCAGTCAGGGTCGGATAGTGCTGGCTATCTTGACCCCTGCGGGAGTGCATCATGACCTTGGAAGCATCCGTCACGGTACCTGTCGAGCAACACCTTGCCATGGGGCGGCGGGCGGACACGCTGTCGCGGCGCGTCCTGGATTGGTCTGTACGTGCCTGTTATGGCACCGTGCTACTGGGGCAGTTGCTGTTTGTGGCCTATCTGCTGCTGTTCTATGTGGGGCATGCCCTGCGGGGACAGTTCGAAGTCTGGAACAAGGTGGTGCCCCGGGGCTATGTGCCTGGCGATACGCTGGCGAATGTCATGATGGGTATGCATGTGATGCTGGCGGCCGTGGTGATTGCCGGTGGATTGCTGCAGCTGCTGCCCTGGCTGCGTCGCCGTTTGCCTGCCTTGCACCGTTGGAACGGCCGTGTCTATGTGGTGGCGGCGCTGGCGGTTGCGGGGGCCGGGCTCTATCTGATCTGGGTGCAGGGCAGGGCGGGTGAACTCGCCTTGCATCTGGGGATGACGCTCAATGCCTGCCTGATCCTGTTTTTTGCTGCCCAGGCCTGGCGCGAGGGGTGGCGGCGCAATATCGAGGCGCATCGGCGCTGGGCCTTGCGCTTGTTTGTCGTCGTGAGCGGGGTATGGTTCTTCAGGGTGGCGCTGATGTTCTGGGTGATGGCCAGTGGTGGTCCGGTCGGTTTCGACCCGGATACGGGCACCGGGCCGACACTCGATGTACTGGCTTTTGCCAACTATCTGCTGCCCTTGGCGGTGCTGGAGGCGGTTTTCTTCGCGCAGTCGCGCGCCGGGTCCGGGGGGCGCTGGGTGGTGGCCGGGCTGTTGGTGGTGATGAGTTTGGCCATGCTGGTGGGTATTGCCGTCGCAGCCATGGCCATGTGGCTACCCTGGATGCGCTGAATAGGTCAGCAGAGGCTGGCCTGGCGCTTGTGCAGGTGTGGAAAAGCAAAAAGCCCAGTCTTGCGACTGGGCTTTTGCATTGTTGGCGGAGTGGACGGGACTCGAACCCGCGACCCCCGGCGTGACAGGCCGGTATTCTAACCAACTGAACTACCACTCCTATGTCTCAAGCCTTGCGGCTATCAACACTGACTTGGTGGGCGATACTGGGATCGAACCAGTGACCCCTGCCGTGTGAAGGCAGTGCTCTACCCCTGAGCTAACCGCCCGAAATCTGCTGTTTCCGATTTCGGAAAGGCGCGCATTGAATCACGCCTGATCAAACCGCGTCAAGTCTTTCGCTGTTTGACCGGGTTACTGCGAAACTGCCTGGCAATAACCCTTGAATACGTTGGCGGAGTGGACGGGACTCGAACCCGCGACCCCCGGCGTGACAGGCCGGTATTCTAACCAACTGAACTACCACTCCTAAACTGCTACAGCTGTTCTGCTGCTGTCTCGTTGCGGGCTGTGCCGTGCAGCGAGGGGGCGGATTAAAGCATGGCGATTCGGGATGTGTCAACACTCCTGCAACAAGATGATGCTGCGATGGCGGCTGGCCGGGCTTGCTGATATAAATGCCGGCTCCCGCACGCTGTATATAGTGCGCAACCTGTTTCAGAACCGTTTCCAGCCTGCCCGGATGATTGTCTCTCTACCCGCTACGCCTTGGTTCTACCGCTGTATCAATGCGGCCCTGCTGCTGGTCGTGGCCTGGCTATTGGCTGGCCTGATCTGGCTGGTGCTTTCGCCCCGCCCTTTGCCGCCAGTGGCAGCGCCTGCCACAGTTGTTGCGCAGGCGCCCACGCTTGATACATCGGCCTTGAATGGCCTGTTTGCCGGCCCCAGCAACAATATGGGCGATATTCAGCCTTCCACCCTCAATATGAAGTTGCGCGGTGTGATTGCGAATGCCGATCCGGCGGCTGCCGTGTTTGAGCGCCCTGGCATGCCGGCGCTGGCGGTACGGCTGGGTGATGAGCTGGAAGGCGGCATACGCTTGAAGGAAGTGTTCTCTGACCATGTGGTGCTGGACAACCGTGGCCGGCTGGAGCGCATGGATCTGGACGCCAAACCGGCTGCCAGTGGGGTGTTGCCTGCCGATGCACCCCCGCCACAGATGGATGGCAACCTGATTACCGAAGCGCCGCCCATGCGTGCGCTGCCGCCCAATGGTGAAATCCGTGGTGGCGATGAGCGCATCCTGAGCCGTCAGGCATTGATGTCTGGCATGCAGAGCCTGAATGTAGCCGACTGGGCCCGTGGCCTGGGCGACGCCCCTAATGGCAATGGTATTGCTGTGGAAGATGCTGCAGCACAGCCCCTGGCCGGCCCGTTGGGCCTGCAGAGCGGCGATGTAATACAGGCGGTGAATGGCGCACCGCTCAATCGTACTGGCGACATCTCGGCGCTTTATGGCGCTTTCAGTCGCGCTCCCAATATCACCGTCGACATCCTGCGCAATGGCACCCATATGAGCCTGCGCTTCCGTATCGAGAGCCTCCCCTCCTCATGAAGAAAATCAAGACAGTTGCCCTCGCCCTAATGCTGGCTACGCAAGTCATGGCGGCCGATGACAGGGTGATGCTCAATTTCGTGAATTCGGATATCGAATCGACCGTGAAGGCTGTTGGCCTGATCACGGGCAAGAACTTCGTGCTGGACCCACGGGTGAAGGGCACCGTGAATATCGTTTCCTCCAGCCCGGTGCGGCAGAAGGAAGTCTACGAGATCCTGCTCTCGGCCCTGCGCTTGCAAGGCTTTGCCGTGGTTGAGACCCCTGGTGCGGTGCGTATCGTGCCAGAGGCCGATGCCAAGCAGAACTATGGCATCACCATCAACCAGAAGATGAATGTGAGCGGTGACCGCATCATCACCCAGATCTACCCGCTCAAGCATGAATCGGCTGCCCAGTTGGTGCCCATACTGCGGCCCTTGGTGACGCCTAATAATTCGATTGCCGCCTATACCGCGTCCAATGTGCTGGTGATTACCGACTACGCCGATAACATCAAGCGCCTGAACCAGATTATCGCCAATATCGACCAGCCTGCCGGTAACGACCTGATCACGCTGCAGCTCAAGTACGCTTCGGCGCTGGATGTGGCGCAGATGATAGGCCGCCTGATGCCGGAGACCAGCGTGGCGGGTGTGGCTGCGGTGGCGATACCCGGTGCGCAGCTCGAAGGCGTGAAGAAAACCACGGTGGTGGCGGACACCCGCGCCAATGCCCTGATCGTGCGTGGCGATAATCCGGCGCACCTGGCGCAGATCAAGCGCATCGTCGATGGCCTGGATGTGCAGAGCGCCGCTGGCGGCAATATCCATGTGGTGTACCTGAAGAACGCCAATGCCACCAAGCTGGCAGCGACGCTCAAGGCCATCATGACTGGTGGCGATGTGCCGCAGCAAGCACCCAGCGGTTTTACCAGTGTTGCCAGTGGCGGTTCGGCCACCGGTGTGCCCAGTGCGGCGCCTCAGGCCAGCGTGGGCGGCGGGGCGGCCAGTGGCGGTGGGCAGGTTTCGCCGGGCGTGGCCATCCAGGCTGACCCCACCACCAATGCGCTGATCGTGACGGCGCCTGACAATGTCTTCAATAACATCCGTGCGGTGATCGACAAGCTCGATGCGCGCCGTGCGCAGGTCTATGTCGAGGCCATGATTGCCGAAGTCTCGGTGACCAAGGCGGGCGAATTCGGTGTGCAATGGCTGGTCGGTGGCGGCGGCAGCAAGGTCAATGCCATAGGCCTGGGCAATCTGGGTACTGACAAGGCGTCGAACACCTTGGGTGCCATCGCTACCGCCGTTGGCAGCAAGAGCTACGCCAATCTGCCGCTGGGATTGTCGCTGGGCCTGGTCAATGGCAGCCTGGATGGCAGCGGCAAGACGCCGACCCTGGGCATGATCGCCACGGCGATCGAGGCCAATGGCGACGGTAATGTGCTGTCCATGCCTAATCTGCTGACGCTGGATAACGAAGAAGCCAAGATACTGGTGGGTCAGAACATCCCCATCATTACCGGTACCCAGTCCTCCACCGGCGCCAACCAAAACCCCTTCACCACGGTGGAGCGCAAGGATGTGGGTATACAGCTGAAGATACGGCCGCAGGTTTCCGAGGGCGGGGCCATCACCCTGGAAGTCTCGCAGGAGGTCTCCAGCATCGACGATGGCATTTCGACTTCCGGCACCGGTTTTGTCACCAAGAAGCGCACCATAGACTCCAAGGTGCTGGTGGATGACGGCCAGGTGATCGTGCTGGGTGGGCTGATCGAGAACAACCTGAAGCAGAAGAACAACAAGGTGCCGCTGCTGGGAGATATCCCGCTGCTGGGCAGTTTGTTCCGCTATGAGGGACGTGAAAGCAAGCGGACCAATCTGATGGTGTTCCTGCGCCCCGTCATTTTGCGCGACGGCAAGAGTGCTGCTGCGCTCAGCAATGACCGCTACCAGATGCTGCAAGAGGCGCAGGGTGCCTACCAGCAGGATAGCCGCCTGATGCTGCCCGACCTGCCTACGGTATCCCTGCCGGTGCTGGATGTACGGCAGCCCAAGCCAACCGCCGCTGAGCCTGCCCAGCCATGAACTACCGCCGCCTGGCCAACTATGGCTTTGCCCGTAACCGTGGTGTGGTAGACATTGCCGAGCATGAAGGCACGGTCGAGGTATTGATGCGCGAAGGCGCAGATACCAGCGGCTTGATGGAATTGCGACGCCTGCTGGGCCGCGCCGTGAAAGTGGACATGCTGGACAGCAGCGCATTCGATGCCAAGCTGGCCCAGTTGTTTTCGCGCCAGGACAGCCACTCTGCGGATGTGGCCGAGGATGTCGCTGCCGATCTGGACCTGAGCCGCCTGGCGCAGGATCTCCCGGCTATCGAAGACCTGCTGGAAACCGAAGACGACGCCCCTATCATTCGTCTGATCAATGCCTTGCTGACCGAGGCCCTGCGCGAAGGGGCGTCCGATATCCATATCGAGCCGTTCGAGACCCGTTCGGTGGTGCGCTTCCGTATCGATGGCAAGCTCAAGGATGTGATCGAACCCAAGCGCCAGCTGCATGCCGCCATCGTCTCGCGCATCAAGGTGATGGCCAATCTCGATATATCCGAGAAACGCCTGCCCCAGGATGGCCGCATTACCCTAAGGATTGCAGGTCGGCCGGTAGATGTGCGGGTATCGACCCTGCCGACCGGCCACGGCGAGCGGGCGGTGCTGCGTTTGCTGGATAAATCGGCTGGCCGGCTGGACCTGGAAAAGCTGGGCATGGCCGGGCGTACGCTGGATATCATGCACAAGCTGATTGCCGAACCACACGGCATCGTGCTGGTGACTGGCCCTACCGGTTCGGGCAAGACCACCACGTTGTATGCCGCCCTGGCGGCGATGGATGCGTCGTCCACCAATATCATGACGGTGGAAGACCCGATCGAGTATGACCTGGACGGTGTAGGCCAGACCCAGGTGAATGCTCGTATCGAGATGAGTTTCTCCCGCGCCCTGCGTGCCATTCTGCGGCAGGACCCGGACGTGATCATGATAGGCGAAATCCGCGACCTGGAAACCGCGCAGATCGCTGTACAGGCCTCGCTGACCGGCCACCTGGTGCTGGCCACTATCCACACCAACGACGCACCCGGTGCAGTGACCCGTATGGTGGATATGGGTATCGAACCCTTCCTGCTGGCTTCGTCGTTGATCGGTGTACTGGCACAGCGTTTGTACCGACAACTGTGCCCATCTTGTAAACAGCCCTACACGCCTGATGACGCCGAGATGGCTGTGCTGGGTATCACCACACCGCAAGCGCTATACCACGCTGTGGGTTGCGAGCATTGCAACTACCTGGGCTACAAAGGCCGGGCAGGGGTGTACGAGCTGTTGACGGTGGACGACGAGATACGCCACCTGATACATGATGGCGCCAGCGAAGCCCGCATACGTGAGCACGCCAGCACCCTGGGTATGAGCAGCCTGCGGCTGGACGGGATTACCCATGTGCTGGCTGGCAAGACCACGCTGGAGGAAGTGCTGCGGGTGACGCGCGAGGGCTAAGCCTCAACCTCAAGCAAACGCCGCCTGTAGATCCTGCCAGATGGCACTGATCCGTATGCCTTCGTTGATCACCACCTGCCCAGCGCCTGCCGTATCCACCGGCACTGCGGCATGGTGCAGGGCAACCAGTTGCCACTCGTCATTGAAAACCGGCGCGCCTGATGAGCCTGGTGCGGTATCGGTGGTGTAGTGCAACCATTGGTCGAACACATCGACCACCGCGTTTTCCCGAATACTGATGGTCTGCGGCCGGCCGCCGGCGTGCTGCACGATATTGACGTGTTCGCCGACCAGTGCCTTGCCACTGGTGGCAAGCAGGGGCAGGTAGCCATAGTCGGCCGTGGTGCGGGTACCACTTTCGCCCTCAACACCTACCAGGGTGAAATCCAGGGCCTCGCTGGTATAGAAGAAAAAGTCAGGCCGTAGCCTGAAGGACTGCCATGCGGTGCTGGCGGCTTGCGGTGTGCCCTCAAAGAATCCCAGTTCTAGCGCGGCATTGCTGGCGACGGCACTGGAATCCAGTACATGGTTGTTGGTCATCACCAGATGGCTGCCTACCAGGGCACCGGTTCCATATCGGTCGCCGCTGCCGGGTATGCTGGCCACGATGCGGCCAACGGCACGGGCGGCGGCTTCGCCTTGCGCAAGAAATCGGCGAGGCAGCATATCGTCTGCGCCTATGATGGCTTCGAACAGCTTTCTGCTGGCATTGTTATCTACACCCAGAGCGGGTGCCAGATCGTAGCGCTCCAGCAGGCGGGCACGCTCCAGTTGGCGTGGAATGGATTCGATGAGCCGAGGGTCAGGTTCCCCCCCTGCCAGCAATTCGCTCAGGCCCCATAGGCGGCTCTGGCGCACCTGTTTTCTGGCCATGCAGCGCATCGTGGCACCCAATGCTGCGGTTTCGTAGTCCATGATCTGATACCTCGTTCGCTCTGTGCGCTGGCGGTGGATGGGCAACTGACGGTAGGGTGACTGCCGGGTGGCAAGGGGTGGGCATCAATCCACCTCGGCCGGCGCGGCCAGTGTGGCGGAGATGGAACCCGCGCTCGAGTAGGTGGCATGCCAGGCGGCTTTTCGGATCAGCAGCCAATCGCCTGGTTTGAGCAGCACGAAGATAAAGTCGTCCGGCACGGTGAGCCTAGTGCCGTCATAGTCCACCCAGTTACGGGCCGGGTCGGCGACGCAGTTGCGGTGTGGGTTTGAGATGGCGGGTGATTTGGACACCATCCACAATTTGCGGCCTACCAACTGGACGATAACGACGGTACGCGTGTCAAAGTGGGTGGGCGACCCGGTGCCGGGCTGTGAGACATAGGCGTTGACGCGATCCACCGTGAAGGCCGGCAGTCCGGCTGGTTTTAGCAAGTTAGCCAGTGCCGGGACGACGGATTCAAGGTTCATATAGCAACGGGTGCCGGTTAGCCCCAGCCCAGCGTTGCCATCGGGCAGCAAGAGCTCCTGATGCTCGCCATGCTGCGATGAGAGCAGGATCTTGCAGGGGCTGGCACTCAGGCCCTGGTACATGGCCTCGTCCACCTGCGGGCTCAGTACCTTGGGGTCGGTGCCGGTAAGGGCGCCCAGCGAGACACAGGCGTTCAGCTCGGTATCGGCGGCGGAGTCCACGTCACGACCCATCCACGCCGATGGGGTTTTCGACTCTGGGCCGGGCATGCAGAGCAATATCCGGCTCCAGCTGGCCTACACCGGTAACCGACAGCACGGGCTCCTTGGCGGGGTTCAGGCCCAGCATCTCCTCGAATATCTCATCCCTGAGGGCTGCCGTGGTGAAAGCACCCAGGCCGAGCCAGGTTGCCGTCAGGAAGGCCGATTGGCCGGTATAGCCCACCTCATACATGACGGCGCGCGCTACCCGGGAATAATCGTACTTCCAGGCAGTCCTGGGGAGGAAGGCGGTGCAAAGGAAGATCACGCTGGCCTCCGCCACCCAAGCCTGATCGCCGCAGGCCTTGATGATCCAGCTGGCTGGGTTGTCCTGCGATAGTACTTCCAGGCCGTGCCGCCGTACCGAGTAGTGATAGCAGCCTGGCGGAACGCCCTCCACGTTCAGAACGATGGGGTAGACCTCGATGGGATGCAACGAGCCTCCGCTGGGGGAAGTCTTGCGGACGAACACATCACCTAGCGGGTTGGGTTCAAAGTCAGTCATGCCCCAGCTGTAGTACAGCAGGGTAGCCAGTTCGGCTTCTGAAATGGGTGCGGATGCATATCGCCTTGCCGTCCGCCGTTTGAGCATGACGCTGGTAAAGGAAGGCGAACCCTCGGGCTCATCCTTGCGGGGTGCGGGTAGCGGCCGGAATGGAGCATCCACCCGCTCATAAAAGGCAGATGGCTGGCGGTAAAGTACGGCCTTCTGTGCCAATGCCTCATAGAACTCGCTAGGGACCGCATAAATGGTGTCCCGCCGCGTCCGGGTTTCGTTGATGTAGCGCATTGCTGCTTTCCAGCCACCGCCGGGCTCGGACAGGCGGGCGGCGCTCCAGTCCACCCTTTGTGTCATCAGTACGCCGATATCCAGCAGCCCATTCATGATGTCTAGCAAAGCGGACATGCGCGCTGCCTCATCCTCCAGGCCGAAGTCGAATTGCTGGAGATCCTGCAGATGGGTCCAGTTGATCAATTGATTCAATACGGGCTCGGCTTGCTTGGTGTAGCGCCTGTATGCACCGGTCCTGGCGTTGCTTACCACGATATGGTCACCGTCCATGGCGACGGCGAATTCATCTGAGAAGCGCAAGTCTGTGGGCTCGGCCTGCCATACCGCAGGGCTGGCCGGCATTTCTGGTGAGTCTGCTTGTTCTGGCATCTGGGCCTCCAGCGTATAAGCCTGTCATGTGCTTGTGAGTGGCAGGTGTTTGCCGGCAGGGCTAAGTGATACAGGCCATGCCAGCGGATTACGCACTGCCAACAAAACGGTGCAGTAACCGAAAGGGGGGCGGGGAGCGACGGTCATATTTCGAATGAGTGTCGCTCCCCAAGCCCTGCCGGGATGGAAGGCACCTAGCCGGTCAAGCTGGCTAGGCTATCCTTATTGCACCTTGCGATAGACACCAAAAACCTGCTCCCGTAGTGCTGCCATGTCGTTGCCCAGCGCCTGGACCAGCAACTTGCCCTGTTCGGTCAGCTGTTCTTCTGATGCCAGCATGGGCAGCGCCAGCATGCAGCCCAGCAGTATCAACATCGAACGCTGATGGCATTCCTGTGCGCTAGCAGGGTCCTCCAGCCCCCGCCGCCAGTAATACTTTGCCAGCAAGGCATAGATGTAGAAGGCGTGCAGAAAACCGAACAGGTCGCGTTGGGAGCCTGACCAGGGCAGAACATAGCTGGCATCCAGCGGCGTATCCGGCTTGGTCAGCGGCGTGAGTTCGGCAAGGCGATACAGCACCTGATGGCCTGTCTCGTGCACCACGGACTCTTCGATATCCAGCACCGACTCGTCCATGTTGCCGAGATACACCACGCCTGAGTAGCGTGCAGCCGAACAACTGCGGAACGATGCATCGGGGAAGTAGCCGATGATCTTGACCAGGTCCAGCACCTGCTCCTTGAGTTCTGGCCAGGCACGTCCAATCTGCTCAAGTGCAATGCCCAGCAAGTCTGCCTGCATGCCCAGCGGGTGCCCGGCAGCCAGTTCGTCTTGGCCGTTTTGGGAGAAGTCATAGGTGGGCGGGGTCGCTGCCTTGATGTAGGGGTCGATATCGTATTGCTGCACGCGGATACTGCTGCCGCGTACATATCGCTCTCCTTGCCCGCTCAGCTGCTGCTGTACCCGCAGTAGCAAGCCGGGGAGGTTCTCGCAATGCTGCAGTACCTCCTGTTCCCGGCCATTTGCCGCAGCCCGGTGCAGGAAGCGCAGCCAGGTGGCAAATACCGGATCATCAAAGATGCTGGCAGCAAAGTCGGTGTCCTCCTGCAGTTTTTCCATCAATTCGCGATCAACTGTCGGTAGCCCTGCCGAACGGCAGATACGTTCACACTCGCCCAAGGTTTCCAGGCTCAAGGCGATGCGCTGCTTGAAGTGTTCTTCCCGCATCGCGGCGAACGCTGCCCGATTCGCATCGGGCTGAAAGGTGGATTGCCAAACCGGCATGTTTTCTGTGCTCATGGCGAAACCCTCACGATGAGAATCGGGTGTTGGCGAAGTCTGCTACTGCGGCTTGTCCAGGATCGCCGCCAGGTTTCTGAGGCTGTCCATGCCGCCTTGCTGTTGTTGCTGGTCAAGTATTGCTGCAAGGTCCTGTAGCTTGCGCATACCGCCTTGCTGCTGTTGCTGATCGAGGATGGCGGCCAGGTCCTGCAACTTGCCCAGGCCTTTCTGCTGTTGCTGCTGATCGAGCAGGGCGGCGAGATCCTGCAGCTTGCGAGAGCCTTGCTGCTGTTGCTGATCGAGGATGGCGGCCAGGTCTTGCAACTTGCCCAGGCCTTTCTGTTGTTGCTGCTGATCGAGCAGAGCGGCGAGATCCTGCAGCTTGCGGGAGCCTTGCTGCTGTTGTTGATCGAGGATGGCAGCCAGGTCTTGCAGCTTGCGGGAGCCTTGTTGCTGTTGTTGATCGAGGATGGCAGCCAGGTCCTGCAACTTGCCCAGGCCTTTCTGCTGTTGCTGCTGGTCTAGCAGGGCAGCGAGATCCTGCAGCTTGCGGGAGCCTTGCTGCTGTTGTTGATCGAGGATGGCGGCTAGGTCCTGCAACTTGCCCAGGCCTTTCTGCTGTTGCTGTTGATCGAGCAGGGCGGCGAGATCCTGCAGCTTGCGGGAGCCTTGCTGCTGCTGTTGATCGAGAATGGCGGCCAGGTCCTCCAGTTTCCGTGCACCCTGCTGTTGTTGCTGGTCGAGTATCGCCGCGAGGTCTTGCAGCTTGCGCATGCCACCTTGTTGCTGCTGCTGATCCAAGATGGCGGCGAGATCCTGCAACTTACGCATGCCGCCTTGCTGCTGTTGCTGATCCAGAATCGCGGCCAGATCCTGTAGCTTGCGTGAACCTTGTTGCTGCTGCTGGTCGAGTATGGCGGCGAGGTCCTGCAGCTTGCGCATGCCCCCCTGCTGCTGTTGCTGATCCAGGATGGCGGCCAGGTCTTGCAGCTTGCGAGAGCCCTGCTGTTGCTGTTGATCGAGTATGGCTGCGAGATCCTTTAGCCGCCCCAGGCCTTTTTGCTGCTGCTGTTGATCAAGCAGTGCGGCGAGGTCTTGCAGTTTGCGCGACCCCTGCTGCTGTTGCTGATCAAGGACGGCTGCCAGGTCTTCCAGATTGCGCAGGCTGCCTTGTTGTTGTTGCTGATCGAGAATTGCAGCGAGATCCTGTAGCTTGCGCGAACCTTGTTGCTGCTGCTGGTCGAGTATGGCGGCGAGATCCTGCAACTTGCGCATGCCACCCTGCTGCTGTTGCTGATCGAGAATCGCAGCCAGGTCCTGTAGCTTGCGCGAACCTTGTTGTTGCTGTTGGTCGAGTATGGCGGCGAGGTCCTGCAGCTTGCGCATTCCACCTTGCTGCTGTTGCTGATCGAGAATCGCAGCCAAGTCCTGTAGCTTGCGCGAACCTTGTTGCTGCTGTTGGTCGAGTATGGCGGCGAGGTCCTGCAGTTTGCGCATGCCACCCTGTTGCTGCTGCTGATCCAGGATAGCGGCTATGTCTTGTAGTTTACGTATGCCGCCGGGCTGAGATGAGGCGGTCAATGCCTCAAGAACTTCGAGCAATTTCTGCATTTCATCCTCCTAAGGATGGTTCGGAGATAAAAGCAGTCCCTTGGGCCGCGCCGGTGCTATTGCGGTCCATGCTGCTTTGCTGTTGTGCCCGTAAACAGTTGCCCCTGATGTCGCCTTGTAATCACGATAGGGTGTCGACACGGCGGTGTCGCCCACGCGCGCTCGGCGATGCTGATCAGCTTGCCATCAGGTAGTTGCGTGAGGACCGATAGGTTGTCCTCTGACTAAGGGAGTCCGATGGACTCGGTGGGGGCGCGCGGTGAATGCAAAACACGTTCAGTATATGGACGGCTTAGCGATACCTGGACCAGCACCCATGTGATGGTGCCCGTCCTTGTTGCGCATCCTCCTGGTGCCACAGTCTTATGGGCGGTTACGGCTGGGCGCATCTGGGGATAGCGAAGCACGCGGGTCTGCTTCGTGTCCTTTATGCTTGATCAGTGCCGAACCAGCGGGTCTTTGCTGTGGATGCTTCAGACTAACAACCTCTGATCACCGACGCATCATCCAAACTGGTGAAGGGGTGGCTGTTTTCTGATCTGTGGTTAATACACCGGCCTATAAGTAGCTGATAAAGCCTTGATTTCGCCTTGGTGTGTACCGATGGGTGAGTTTATTAAATCCATATACTATTGAAAATAAAGTGATTTTCAGATTTTGTGCAAATCGTGATTTCAGCGGGCGGTACTATTTACTCCCGCAGTTGTCGCAAGATACCCGCCGCAATGGCGTCCAGCGGCAGCACCTCATCCACGGCACCTGTGCGTACCGCCTCCTTGGGCATGCCAAACACCACGCAACTGTCTTCATCCTGCGCCAAGTTGTAGGCACCCGCCTGCTTCATGGCCAGCATGCCCTGGGCACCGTCGGCCCCCATGCCGGTGAGGATGACACCCACGGTACGCTTGGCGCTCAGTTGGGCGATGGAATGGAACAGCACATCGACCGCCGGCCTATGTCGGTTGACCCGCTCGGTGGCCAGCAGTCTGCAGCAGAGATGGCCGGCTTCACGTTCCAGGGCAAGGTGGTAATCACCGGGTGCGATATAGACGTGGCCGGGGCGTAGGCGCTCGCCATGTTCTGCTTCCTTGATGGTAAGGGCGCAGATGCCGTTGAGGCGGTTGGCGAATGGCTGGGTAAAGGCGGGCGGCATATGCTGCACCACGACGATGGGTGGCATCTCGGCCGGCAAGCCCAGGAGCACGGTCTGCAAGGCTTGGGTACCGCCGGTAGAGGCGCCGATGGCGATCAGCCGGGTGTGCATGATATTGCTGCTGACGCCCGCGATGACAGGCAAGGGCTTGGCCACCGACGGGCTTGCGGCCCTGGGCTGGCGCAAGCTCAGGCGTGCGCCAGCTGCCATGCGGAGCTTCTCGATAATTTCTTCGCCAGCTTCGCGCAGGCCTCGCTGCAGATCGCGCGGTTTTGCCACGCAATCGACCGCGCCCAGTTCCATGGCACGCAAAGCGGTGTCGGAGCCGGCGCCGGTCAGGGTGGAGATCATGATGACCGGTGTGGGCTTGAGCCGCATCAGTTTGTCGAGGAAATCTAGCCCGTTCATCCTGGGCATCTCGATATCGAGCGTGATGGCATCGGGTGAGAGCGTGCGGATCAGCTCGCGCGCGGCCAGTGGGTCGGGTGCCGCGCCGACGACCTCCATATCGGGCTCGGCATTGATGATGCTGGTCAGCAGCTTGCGCATGAGCGGTGAGTCGTCCACTACAACCACGCGTAATGTCTTTTTCATCGCTGCTTCTCCGCTGCATCAGGCACAAACAGCTCCACCGAGCCTTCGATATTGTCGCGTTGCAGGTGGGCGCGGTAATCGAGCTCGCGCTGCAGAATGGTGTCGTTGTGCAGTACGGTAATGCGTTTGACCCGAACCTTGCCGCTATCGCTGAAGAAATAGACTTTGCGTGGATGGAGCCCCAGCAGGTCTTCAGCCACGACGGGAATGCCTTCATCGTGCAGGTAGTGCTGGATGAACGCGGCATTGCGCTTGCCTATGTTGACGGCCCCCATGCCGTGCAGTACATCGCCGCCACCAAATACCTTGGCTTCGACATAGCGCCGTTCTGCACCGAGTTTGAGCATGTCATTCAACAAGGCCTCCATAGCGTAAGCACCATAACGGGTGGGCAGGCCTATCATTGGGTGGGCCGTATCGCCACGGCCGTCGGGCAGCATGAAGTGGTTGAGACCGGCAATGCCATTGATGCGGTCACGCAGGCAGACGGCAATGCAGGAGCCCAGCACCGTGACCAGCAAGGTCCCCCGGCCGGTGGCGTAGTACTCGCCCGGCAATATCTTGGCGGCCTCGCGTTCAAAGTGCTTGTCATAGTAGCGATTGGGCGCCGGTTTTTCGGGGCGGCGTTCATTCATGACCGCGAACCTTTGCTCCGGTAGGCAGTTTTTCCCACGGTCTCCAGCATCAGTCCGCTGCCCTGTGGGTTCTCCGAGTGACCCAGAAATAGCACGCCCTGAGGCTTGAGTTGGCTGACCAGCCGGGTGGTCAGGGTGTATTGGTCTTCTCGCTTGAAATAGATCAGTACATTGCGGCAGAAGATGAAATCAAAGTGCCCGGCGACAGGCCAACGGGCGTCCAGCAGGTTGCAAGGCATAAAGCTGACCATGCGCTTGAGTTCCGGGCAGACCCTGGCATAGCCGTGCCGTTTGCCGGTGCCGCGCTGGAAAAACTGCCGTCTCCGCTCCAGTGGCATCTTGGTGACCCGCTCCAGCGAATAGATGCCTTGTTCGGCATGGGCCAGCGCCCGGATGTCGATGTCGCTGGCGACGATTTCCACCGGGGTATCGAATCGGCCATAGACCTCGGCTACCGTCATGGCGATGGTGTAGGGTTCTTCACCGGTAGAGGCTGCGGCGCACCATATACGGCTGGGTTCACGCCCACGTCCATGTAGGAGCTCACTCAACATCTCGAAATGATGGGGTTCTCGGTAGAACGCAGTCAGATGAGTGGTGAGTGCGCTGGTGAAGTCTTCCCATTCGGGGTGGGAGGCGTTCTTGCGCAGCAGGGTGAGGTAGGCCGTGATGCTGGGCAGGCCCAGTGCACGTACGCGCTTGGACAGCCGGTTGTAGACCATGTGCTGCTTGCACTCGGCCAGTGCCACACCCGCGCGCTCGCGTATCATTTCGCGGGCCAGCTGGAAGTCGGTGCCGGTATAGGCAAAGTCGCGGGGTGCATGGACCATACGCGGCGAGCCGTGGCTGTTACCCATCACAGCTGTTTCCCCCGGCACCGTACTGTCCTGGTGTGCCAATCAGAACTCCGACCAATCCTCGTCGTCCTGCTTTCCGGCTGCTACCGGTTGGGCTGCTTTGGCGACGGCGGGGTGAGCCGATTTGGCGGCTGGCTTGTGGCCGACAGCCTTGGTCGCTGGGCGGCTGGCGACATGGCGTGGGGCAGGGGCGCTGCTGCGTACGCTACGGACATCGTCCAGCTTGAAGCGGTTGACGGCCTCCATCAGCAGGCGAGCCTGGTCTTGCAGCGAGCCAGCGGCAGCGGCAGCTTCCTCCACCAGCGCGGCGTTCTGCTGGGTCACTTCGTCCATCTGGGTCACCGCCGTGTTGACCTGCTCGATGCCGGAACTCTGTTCGGCCGAGGCATTGGAGATGTCCCCCATGATGCCGGTGACCTTGCGTATGCTGCCGACGACCTCTTCCATGGTAATGCCGGCGCGATCCACCTGGGCGGTGCCCACGGTTACGCGTTCCACTGAGTCACCGATCAGCGATTTGATCTCCTTGGCTGCCGCCGCCGAGCGCTGGGCCAGGCTACGCACCTCGCCTGCCACCACAGCAAAGCCACGGCCTTGTTCGCCTGCGCGGGCGGCCTCGACTGCAGCATTCAGGGCCAGGATATTGGTCTGGAAGGCAATGCCGTCGATGACGCCGATGATGTCCACGATCTTCTTGGACGATTCGTTGATCTCGGCCATGGTGGTGACCACCTGGCCTACGGCCTCGCCACCCTTCTGGGCAATGCCGCTGGCACCTTCAGCCAAGCGGTTGGCTTCACGGGCATTCTCGGCGTTCTGTTTTACGGTGGAAGTCAGTTCCTCCATGCTGGCGGCGGTTTCTTCCAGGCTGGCGGCCTGCTCCTCGGTACGTTGGGAGAGATCGATATTACCTGCGGCAATTTCCTGCGAGGCGGTGTTGATGGTTTCGACGCTGGTGCGTATATCGCCCACGATTTGCAGCAACCCGTCGTTCATGCTCCGTAAGGCCTTGATCAGCTGGCCGGTTTCATCGTTGCGGTCGGTTTCTATCTTCTGGGTCAGGTCACCGGCAGCGACGCCCTCGGCCAGGGCTACAGCCTGGCGTATGGGTTGCACTACCGAGCCGGTAATCATCCAACCCGCCACGATGCCGATCAGCAGCGCGATGACAGCCACGGCTATCATCAGGTTACGGGCGAACAGGTAGTTGGCGTAGGCCTCATCGTATTTCTCTGCTGCGGCAGCCATCTGGAACTCGATGAACTCGGAGACTGTGGACTGCAGCTTGTCCTGCGCCGCCTTAAGCGGCCCGTGCAGCATGACTGTCGCTTCGGCATTCTTGTTTTCGCCACCCAGGCGCAGGACCTCCTTCTCTATCGGTTCGGTTTGCACGCTCAGCTCTGCAAGTGTGGCCAGGCGTTTTTTGGCTCCCTCCGAGATGGTCAGTTCGTCGAGCTTCTTCATGGTGGCATTGAAGTCGGAGACTGATTTGGCATACACCGCCCGGCTTTGCGTGATACCGGCCTCATCGGTATAGAGAATGACGTCTCGCATGGCGATGGTGCTGGTATTGACCGAGTCGATCAGATCATTGGCAAGCTTGACCACCACGGCTCGGCGGTTGGCCATATCGTCCAGATCAGCGGCAAGATTACCCATGCGGTTGATGCTGACGGCAACAATGGCGACCAGTAGAAACAGTACCAGGCCAAAGCCAAAGCCAAGCCGCAAACCTATTTTCCAGTTCTTCATTTCCCCACTCCCTTAGCTAACGATTTCTTGCTTAAGCCGCGCTGGCTGCTGCATCCGCTACCAATTCCATTTCACGCCCTGTCATCAATTTTTCGATGTCGACCAGGATCAGCATGTGCTCGTCCATGGGGGCCAGCCCCACGATGTAGGCGGTATCGACCGCCGCACCGAAATCCGGGGTGGCCTGCACGATGTTGTCGGTCAGGGCAATCACATCCGAAACCCCATCGACCACGGCGCCCACCACCCGGCCCGCCAGGTTGAGGATGATGACCACGGTGAACTCGCCATAGCTGGGTTCGCCGATGGCGAACTTCACCCGCAGGTCGGTGATCGGCACGATGGCACCACGCAGGTTGATCACGCCCAGGATGAACGGGGGGGCGTTCGCGATGCGGGTGGGGGGCTCAAAGCCGCGTATTTCCTGCACCTTGAGGATGTCGATGGCGTATTCCTCTTCCCCCAGGGTGAAAACCAGGTGCTCACGGCTGTTGCTGTTGTGTTCCATAGCTGTTCCTTCCCGCCTCGCTGTTATGCCTTGCGCGCCAGTGCGCTGACGTCCACGATCAACGCCACCCGACCATCCCCCAGAATGGTGGCGCCCGACATACCCTGGACCCTGCGGTAGTTGGCTTCCAGATTCTTGACCACCACCTGCTGCTGCCCCAGCAGTTCGTCCACCCAAAGCGCCATTTGCTGATTCCCGGATTCGATCAGCATGACGATGCCCTCGGTCGGTTCGCTGGATTTGGGTTGGCAGCCCACCACCTCATGCAGGGCAATCAGCGGCAGGTAGTCGTTGCGTACCTGTACCACCCGACCACGGCCGTTGACGGTGCGGCATTGCTCGGCTACCGGCTGCAGCGATTGGCGTATGGCATTGAGCGGCAGGATGTAGGTTTCGCCACCGCTACCCACCAGCATGCCGTCGAGTATGGCCAGGGTCAGCGGCAACCGTATCCGCATGGTGGAGCCGAAGCCGGCCATGGATTCAATCTCGACGCTGCCACCCATGGACTGGATATTCTTGCGTACCACGTCCATGCCCACACCACGGCCCGATACATCGGTGACCTCGGCCGCGGTAGAGAAGCCGGCCTCGAAGATCAGCATCCAGACATCCTGATCGCTCATGCCATCGGCCAGGGGCAAGCCGTTCTCGCGGGCCTTGGCCAGGATGCGCTCACGATTCAGGCCGGCGCCGTCATCACGCACCTCGATCACCACATTGCCACCTTGCTGGAAGGCTGCCAGGGTGAGCATGCCGGTCTCGGGCTTGCCACGGGCCACGCGGGTGTCGGTAGATTCGATGCCATGGTCCAGGCTGTTGCGCACCAGATGGGTGAGTGGGTCCACCAGCTTCTCGACAAAGCCTTTATCG
The DNA here is from genome assembly GCF_036961565.1 of Chitinimonas sp. JJ19. Classification (NCBI taxonomy): domain Bacteria; kingdom Pseudomonadati; phylum Pseudomonadota; class Betaproteobacteria; order Neisseriales; family Chitinibacteraceae; genus Chitinimonas; species Chitinimonas sp. JJ19. Next base: position 29,117 of record NZ_JBAMDD010000004.1, on the reverse strand, counting down.
AGTTCGGTCTGCTCGCCGACCAGACGCAGCTCTACTTTCTTACCCAGCTTGGCGGCCAGATCGCGCACCACGCGGGGAAAGCGGCTGAACACGGTGGACATCGGTATCATGCGGATGGACATCACCGATTCCTGCAGCTCGCGGGTATTGCGCTGCAACTGGTCTATGCCCGCCAGCAGGCGGGTATGCAGCAAGGGGTCCAGGCCCGAGGCACTCTGCGCCAGCATCGATTGGGTAATGACCAGTTCGCCCACGAAATTGAGCAACTGATCCACTTTGGTCACGTCCACCCGTATGGTGGCGGCTTCGCCCTTGTCGCCAGCACGGCGGTTATGCTGGGCGGCTTCTGCCAATTTGCTGGCTTCGGCAGCCTTTGCTGCAGCTGCCTGGGCTTCGGCTTGCTCGGCTTGGCGCGCGGCTTCTGCCTGCTTGACGGCCTGCGCATCGAGATAGCCGTAATCCACCCCTTCACGGCCAGCGGGTGCATCGGGGGCGATGCTGGGCAGCGGTTCAAAGAAGCCGTAGTCGGTGTCGCCCGCGCTGGCTGCGGTATCTGCCTGCGCGGGTAGCGGCTCGAAGAAGCCGAATGCTTCGGTGGCTTGGGCGGGGCTATCGTCAAAGAAACCGAAGTCCGTACCCTCGTTTGCTGTGCTGATGGTGGCTGCGCTTGCGGGTTCCGCTGCAGGCGGTGAGGGCGTGCGGTGGTGGCCCTGGAGTTCAAATCGATCCGACGGCAGGACAAACGCCAGTGATTCGCGCAGATCTTCGCCGGAATCCAGGCTTTGTATAGCCAGCTGCAGCAACAGGAGCTCGCCCTCATGCTGGCGGGCGAGTTCGGTGATGGCGCCCAGATTGGCCAGTGATGCGAGCAGGGCTGTCGTATCGGCGCTTGGATCCAAACGCAGATTCAGACGCCAATCTGTTGGCGATAGTGCGGGTGTTGCAGCGTAGGTGTGCGCTTCCGGGGAGTCCGGCGGAATCTCGCCGGCAGCGTGCTCCAGCGCTTCCAGCGCACGCTGCACAGTGGCGATGCCTGCCAGGTCTGGCGTGGCGCCATCACGGTGTACTGCCACCATATTGGCGAGTACGTCACCGGTGCGCAGAAAGATATCCACCATCTGGGGCGTGATGGCCATGCTGCCCTTGCGCACTCTATCGAGCAGGTTTTCCAGGATATGTGTGAGCGCAGCCAGGTCATTGAAGCCAAAGGTGCCCGCGCCGCCCTTGATGGAGTGCGCTGCCCGGAATATGGCGTTGAGGTCTTCGCTATCGGGTGCGTTCAGGTCCAGCCCCAATAGCAGCGACTCAAAACTGGCCAGGTGTTCTTCGGCTTCTTCAAAAAAGGCGCCAAAGAACTTGCTGAGATCGACTTCCATCCTTGCTCCCCAAGGCCGGCAGCGTGGGCTGCCAGGCTATCTGCCGGGAGCTACCTGCAAACCCGTTCATCGCGTTTGCCTGTAGCTCCTGCTGTGCTTCGCCCCTAAACAGGGCTGTTTTCGTGAGGTCTGACGCTATGGGTGCTTTGCCCACAGTGGGTTTTTCGGGCCGGGTTGCGGCCTGCTGGCGACGATCTACTTCGGCTATCCAATCAATTTACGAACCACATCGACCATGGTCTGTGGATTGAAGGGCTTGACTATCCAGCCGGTGGCACCCGCAGCACGGCCGGCCTGTTTCATGGCGTCGCTGGATTCGGTGGTCAGCATCAGTATGGGTGTGGTCTTGTAGGAGGGCAGGCCGCGCAGGGCCTTGATCATGCTGAGGCCATCCATGCCGGGCATGTTCTGGTCGGTAATGATGAGATTGCAGGGGGTGGACTTGGCCTGGTTGAGGCCGACATTGCCGTCGCCTGCTTCAATCACCTCATAGCCGGCATTCTTGAGGGTGAAGCTCACCATCTGGCGGATGGAAGGGGAGTCATCAACAGTCAATATGGTCTTCATGATCTACTGCTCGCTCCTCAAGTACCGGGTGGTTTAGCGCTAACTGCACACCCGTGGTACGCGGTTGATATGTGTTTCCGCAGCCAATGAGCATCTGGCAAATCCCGATACTCAGAACAGGTCTACGCCGCCTTGGCTGATATTGCTTTGTGCTACCGGGTTGTGGGCCAGGCCGGCCACGGTTTGATCCAGTTTGGCCTGGCAGCGCGCCAGTGCATCGCTGCCGCCACCCGCCTGCAAGGCCTTGCGGCACTCTGCTGCTGCGTCGGCCGCCACCAACAAACCATCCAGCCGTCGGCGGGCATGGCCCAACAACTGGTTCACCATGTCCTGAAATTGCAGTGCCATGGTGGCATCGGCAATGCCACCCTCGGTGGTGCGGGCAATATCGTGCAGTGAACCGAGCGCCAGCTCCTGGTTGTCATGCAGTTTTTTCAGGTCGACCAAGGTGTTATCGACGTTATGGCGTACCCGTTCGGTTTCTGCGCCCTGGCGGCTGGCCAGCTCACCGGCGGCGGATTCCATGCTGACGATGCTGGAACGCACACCACCCATATGGTCGCGGATGCGGGTGCTGAAATCGCGGGTATGTTGCGACAGCTTGTGGACTTCCTCCGCCACCACGGCGAAGCCGCGACCTGCTTCGCCTGCGCGGGCGGCCTCTATGCTGGCGTTGAGCGAGAGGAAATGTATCTTCTTGGCGATATCGTCCAAGCCCGCCAATTGCTCGATCATCTGATTGACCCGGCTGCTCATGGCGATCATCTCGTCAGTCAAATGGGCGGCGGTCGCACTGTTCTCGGCCATGACCTTACCCACGGTACTCAGCGTATCGCCGGTCTCGTTGATCAGCGCCTCTGCGCCGCTACCCAGGCTGCCCTGGGCGATATCCTGCTGCTGTCGGGCCGAAACGGCAATGACGGTAAAGCTGCGGGTCAGGCTGGAGATAGCGTCATTCAGCAGGCTTTGCACCCGGCTTACTTCGTCGCTGGCAGCATGGCTTTGTTGCCGCAGCAGGGTATCCAGCGATTGGGTCAGGCGGGTATCCGCAACGGGAGCTTGCTGTACATCATGCGTCGGGAGCGCCGGTGTGCCATAGCCCGACGGGGTTGGCCGCCAAAGCGCGACAGCCAGTGCTGCCAGGGCGGGCAGGGGGATTAACCATGCGGGTGCAGACAAGGCCAGCAATATGCCGCTCAATACCAGCGCAAACAGAAAGACCACAGGACGGAACAAGCTCGCTCCTCTCGCAAACAATTATTTGGCTGTGTACCAGTGGATAGAGCAGGCGATGTAGCGAAATGCCATACACCAGGCAGCCGACACCCTTATATTTCGGGCGTGTGGTTCTTTATCCGTGGCGCGCTGCAGGATTGCAAGGCGACCTTGGAACTTTTTTGCAATCTTGCTGTGGGGATGACCTACGCCATAGAAGCGAGCGTGGCGTACACTAGAAATATAAGCACACCCTATATGTGCGGTATCGTGCGGTATCGAATAAAAGGCGGACATCATGTTTGGTTTCAAAAAGAAGGAGCCCTATCTGACGGTGTCTTGCAAGGGACGCAAGCTGGATGGGCAGGCAGTGCTGGCATTGCAGGTAGCCGAGCTGGATTTGCCGGCCATCGTGAAGAAAGCCGATACGGTGGAGGCTTGCAGCAGGGTATCGTTCGGCAAGATCTATCAGAAACCAGGCACTTTGCTGGATGACAACGATACCGAGGATCAGGGTTATACCGCCCGTTTTGACAAGATCACCAAGTCCATCGGGGTCAACCTGCGGCAGGGCTATATGCGCCAGACCCTGGTATTTGCGACGCGCGATCCTGATACCGTTTGCGCCGAATTGGGCCTGAGCCTGGAAGTGGAAGGGCCATCTGAGCCCACCGTGAGCTAGCCGGGGGAGCCATGCGCTACTGCTTGCCTTGCACTGCCGGTATATTGAATATTCTTGTCTTGTGGATATTGATTGCTACGCCAGCCATGGCGGCCAGCAAGACGGATTGTGCCCGCCCCTGGCGACTGGGCTACACGCTGTTCTGGCTGGATGCGGAAGGAGACCAGCCTGCACGCCCAGGTTCCGTACGGGGGGTGGATTACGACTTGATCAATGAGCTGGCCCGTCGCGTGGGGTGCTCCACAATACAGTTGCAGATGCCACTTACCCGGGTGCTGAAGCAGGTAGAGAGTGGGGGCGTGGATATCAATGGGCAAAAGGTCTGCACCCCAGAGCGGGGGCGCTATGCCTGGCTGTTGCCCTATCTGCGGGGCAAGAACCATATTCTGTTCAGGCGCGACCAGGCTTTGCACGTTAGGGTGCAGGATGCGCTGGCCGATGAGGATCTGCGCATCGGCGTGGTACGCGGGGGGGTCTATGGTGCTGCCTACGATAAGCTACTGCTGCCGTTCCGGGCCAGCGGCAAGGTAGTGGAAGAGCCCGATCTGGACAGCCTTTACCGGGTATTCAGGCTGGGTCGTGTTGGCGCAATCATCTCGACACCGCCAACCTATCAGGCCATGCTGGGACAGCGTTATCTGGATGACAAGGTGATGGTGGTGGACTGGGCACCCGACGAACCGGTTTATCCGGTCTGCCTGCTGTTGTCACGCAAGAACTTCAATGCGGAGCAGGCCGCCCAGGTGGCGGCAGTCCTCAAGACCATGCGCCAGGATGGCACCATCCAGCGGATACTGGCGCGCCACCTGGGGGCGAAGGTGGGGGACAGTCTGTTGTTGTCGGCAGATACCCCGGTACTGCTGGATACGCTGCGCTGATGGCGTGGGTGGGATACTTCTTTCCAGGCAGGCTGACCTGAGTATCGGCCAGCCTGTACTCCTAGCTACCCTCAATCCAGCTTCAAGGCTGCGGCGATACCAGACCACGGTACATACTTGAAGTTCTGCGGGCCATCAGGCAGGCGCTTGTGGCCATCCTGCACGACCAGCATGCCCTCCTGCCAGCCCGACCCCAGATTGGCCGAGGTGACATCCAGGCCGTCGGTTTCTGATGCGGCATCGATGCCACGCTCCAGATTGATGCCGACCCGGAAAGCACCACGGTAGCGATAGGGCGCCTGCGCATCCAGCACCACATAGCTGTCATTGCCCTGGCTGGAGACCAGCAGGTAGGTGCTGCGAGCGCCGTGGTATAAGGCCATGCCCTCCACATCGGCCTGCAGGTGCTGGCCTACCGGCAATATCAGGCGCGCCTGGCTGGGGGCGTCGGCACGCGCAGAGGTAGTCCAGACACCCTTGTCCTCTTCGCCGAAGAACAGCACGCCCTCGGCATCATTCGCGACACAACCCTCAGGCTGGCTACCGGTGCGGAACTCACGCAGCAGATGGCCTTGCAGCTTGCCGTCCTGCATGGCCAGGCGGTAGTGCAGGAAGCGGCCATCCTTGTCGTTGACGAACGCTTCCAGCCCGCCAGCATTGGGCTGGTAGAGGCAGACGCCGTAGATGTCTCGCTGTCCGGTAGGTATGCGCGCCATTTCGCTGACCACGCCATCGCTACCGATGCTGAACACCACCAGGGCCAGATCATCGCGGTGGGTGGCTACCGCGAGATCCAGCGTCTGCGTACCCAGCTTGACCTGCTGGCGTATGTCCACGTTATTGAGGCGGCCTACGGCCAGCAGTTGTTTTTCCTTACCCTGCAGGTCGTAGACCAGCAAGCCTTGCTTCTTGTTGGTGCCCAGCACACGGCTGTCGGCACGATTGGACGGGTTGATCCAGATGGCGGGATCGTCGGCAGCGTCACCGAGCTTGGCGACCGGGTCTGTCTGCGCCAGCGGCAGGACGACAGGCAACTGTGCAGGTATCTTGGCCTGCCTGGGCTGCCAGCGTGTGCTCACCTGCTGCCAGCTGGCACGCTCTGCATCGCGCAGCAGGACGTTCTGTGCCAGGCGGGCCAGGCCATCACGCTCACGCGCCTGCGGTAGGCTGCGGAGGTGTTGCCAAGCTTGATCAAGGTAACGGACCAGATGCAATGCTGTGCCCGCCTGATCAAGCACCGCCACCCCGCCAGGCAGGGCTACCACCTGGCTAGCGCCACCCTTGAGCTTGCCGTAAGGCTGTTTCAGCAAGACTGCCTGGCGCTGGAATGGACGCTCGGCATCGGCTGGGTAGGCCCAGACACCAAAGTCCTCTTCCACCAACAATAACTGCTGGCTGGCATCATCGACCTGACAATGGGTTACGCCCGGTGGCAGTGACAGATTGCGTACCTTGCGGGCTGGCGTGGCCGATAGCAGCCATTGTTCCCCCTGGCCTTCCTCGCCGATCAAGAACGCATGCAGCAGGGCTTGCGGGTCGCGATAGAGGCATAGGGCTTCCACGCTGAAGTGTGTAGCCGGCAAAGTCGCTTGCCTTTGCAGTTGCCCAGGCCTGGCATCAAGCAGTTGTACTTGCTGGCTGGCATAGTCGACCACGGCCGCGATATGGCCGCGTGCATCCAGTTGCGTGGATTTGATGGCCAGCCGGCCAGTTTCCCGGCCTTGTCCGTCCAGCTGCCGCAATTGGTGCTGCTCACGGGCCAGCCAGTAGCCGCCATCCAGTGCGGCTAGTTGTGCTGCGGGGTGTGCGGCAGCGATTAGGTCGGAGGGATGGGCCGAGGCGATCAAGCTGGCCAGATAAAGCACCGTAACGATGGTTTTTTTCATTGGGTTGTTCTCGCGTCTACGGATCAATTGAGCGTGTACTTCAGGCCCAGCTTGTAAGTGCGGCCATAGGTTTCGAACTGGGCATTGTGGCGGCGCTGGCCCATGTAGGCGTAGTAGGGCTCATCACCCAGGTTCAAGGCCTCGAAGCTCAGCATCATGGCCTTACCCAGCTTGTAGCTGGCCGAGAAGTCGTACTGGGTCTGGCCTGCCACGTAGACATCGCGGCGGGCATCAAGTACATCGCTGACCTCCAGCAGATAGGCCGACTTGTAATTGGCAGCCAGACGCAGGCTGACGGGGCCGCTCTCGTAGCCCAGCGTCAGGTTGGCGGTACGGTCTGACTGGCTGGGTAGGGGAATATCACGCGCCACCATCCGGCCCAGCTCGGTATCGTACCGGCTGATGCTGGCGATCGAGTCGGAAAAGGTGGCGTTGGCTGACAGCAGCCAACCCTTGGCGAATGACTGTACATAATTCAGCTCCACGCCGCGGACGCTGGCCCTGCCGCCGTTGGCATAGCTGCTGGCCTCGTCAAAATCTGTCCAGCGACCGGTACCAGCTAGGTCGGTGCTGTAGATGAAGTTGTCCAGGCGCTTGTGAAATACATAGGCTGACAGGGTGCCGGCTGTGCCCAGGCGCTTTTCCAGTCCAAGGTCCAGGTTGCGGGATTCCAGCGGCTTGAGGTCTGGGTTGCCAAAGCTGGCTTCATCGGTATCGATGACAAAACCCGGTGCCATCTGACCAAAGGTTGGGCGCACCACGGAATGCGTCAACGCCATCCGCAAGCTGGTGTGCCGATCCAGATCAAGACGGGCGTGCAGCGCAGGCAGCCAGTGGTGGTATTTGCGGGCTGTGTGGCTAGGTATGAAGCTACCGTCTTCCAGGCCTGTGCCATCTGCCTTGAGCCGGGTTCCCTCATAGCGCACCCCCGTCAGCCAGCGCCAGCCTCCGGTTTCGAACTGGGCTTGCAAATAGGCGGCGCGAATCTTTTCCATCAGGCTGAAGTCATTCACGCGGGAGCTTTCTTCATCGGCATAGGCCGTGCGGTCCAGCTTGCCCAGTAGGTTCTGTATCTTGCTGGCATCAATACGTGGGCCAAAGCGGCCCAGTTGCCAGTCCACTACGCCGTCGTAATAGCTGGCCAGATTGAGTTGGCTATCGTCCAGGCCTGCCTCGTCAAGGTCCTCGAAAAGCCAGATGTCTTCGTCGCCGGTTTTTTCGCGATGGCTGGCCTTGCCGCCGAACTTGAGCCTGATATCGGCCTGGCCTACCTGCAGGTTGCGTGCAAGATCAAGGCGGAGGTGGCGTTCCCTGTCCTTGAACTGGGTACGGGCCAGCTCAACCTCCTTGAGGCCATAGGCCTGGGCGTCGTACAGGCTGGCAGGCCCTGCCAGGGTAGGTTGCTCACCATTGCGGAAGCCAACATCGGCAAAGCTATCGCTACCCTCGAATGCGGCACCGGCTATGTGGTCGGGAGTGGTCTCGCTGGCACGGCTGATCCCACCGGCAAGCTTGAGCTGCCATAGCCCAAGCTGCTGCTCGGTGCCCAGTGTCATCGACAGTATCTTCTGGGTCTCCTTGCGTGATTTCACTTCGCGGGTGGATTCGGCCTCACCAAGCTCGCCAGCATCCTGCGCCTCATCAAACTCGATGACATGCGCCTGCCGCTCTTCGGTGTCGCTATAGCGGTTCAGCAGGGTACGGGCATAGTAGCGCTGACCGGCAGCGGCCTTGTAGTCCAGATTGAACGCCATTCCCAGTCGCTCGCGCGTGATCAGGTAGTTGCGGTTCTCAAACTCTTCCAGCAGCACCTTGTCGTCGTCAAAGTCCCAGTTGCCACCGGTTTCGACATTGGCCGAGCCGAACTTACGTTTCTCCAGGCTCAAACCTGCAGCCAGGCCCAGTTTTCCGTCCAGGTAACGGTCGGCAAAGGTGGTGGCGATCTTGGGGCTGGTCTGGCCGGTATGCTGGTCATGGCTGGCTTCTGCCTCGAACGAGGCGAATCGGCCTGGGTAATCGAATGCCGAGACGGTCTTGACCTCCACCGTGCCGCCGATGGAGCTGGCATCCTGATCGGGGGTAAGGGTTTTCTTGACCTCCAGCGAGCGGATAAGGGCGCTGGGTATGACATCCAGCATCACGGCACGACGATCACTCTCGGGCGAGGGAATCAGCCCGCCATTGATGGTGACGCTGTTGAGGTCTGGCCCCAGGCCGCGAACACGGATATATCGGCCCTCACCTTGGTCGCGCTCTACCGAGACACCGGGTACGCGCTGCAATGCTTCGGCGGCATTGGTGTCTGGCAGGGCACCGATGGCATCGGCGTGCACCACGCTGACGATGCTGTCTTCAGCTTGCTGTACGTCCAGTGCATTCCGGATACGGGCGGCCTGGCCGGTTACCGTAATGGTTGTTACCGGCGCTTCGTCGGCGGCATGCGTACCTTGCATCAGGCTTGCGATGCAGATGGCCATGACGGTACGGCACGGTGTGAGGTGCGACTTCATTGCTTCTCCCTGAGCGATGACGGCGGCTCGCCTGGCTGGCAGGCCGCGCTTCGGGGAGGCAAGCTAGGGTGGCTAGATTGCGGTTTCGTGACGTTGTCCCCAGGGGGGCGATGGAAGGGGCTTGGATGGCGTAATTGGCCGTTGCGATGAGCCGGAATGCCCAAGGTAAAACCCAGTGTGGGTAAGGGGGCTGCACGGAAACCGTGGCACTAGTGCCGGTATATGAGCTGAATTGCCCCCCAGGCGGTTTTGCAATGGGGCTGACATGCGCGAGCCGTAATCTGGCGGTCATCTTGGCAACGACGGTGTACCACCATGCTGCATCTCTATCGTGTTCCGCTGGTTTTGTTTGGGCTGGCCTTGCTGGGCCTGCTGTTGCTCTACCAAGGCCTGGGCGAACTCAAGCCATGGGCGGACTGGCAGTGGATGGATGTCGTTGGTGAAGGCGGTACTGCGTTGATGGCCACGATCTGGCTGCTGCAGATATTGAGCAGCAGACCACGGGGCAGGGTAACGGCCTTGCTGGGCTTGGGTTTGGCTGGGGTGGCGCTGGGTGGAACGGCAGATTGCCTGGACGAATTCTTTCGCCTGCAAGCTGATGCGAGTTGGGACAACTGGCTGGAATCGGCGCTTGGCCCCCTGGGCATGCTGACGCTGACGGCGGGGTTGTATTTCTGGCGCCAGGAGCAGTTCTCCCTGAATGAGCAGCTACTCAAGCGCGAGCGGCTGTTTCGCGATCATCGGGCATTTGATCGTATAACCCAGTTGGCCAATGCCGAGTACCTGCAGCAGCAGGTGGCGCTCGAACGGGCGGCGCGCCCACAAGCGCCTTGCTCCTTGATACTGCTGGATATAGACCGGTTTCACGCGATCAACCGGGCCTATGGGCATGGTGAAGGAGATCGCCTACTTCAGGCCATCAGCCACTTGTTGTTGCTGAACCTGGGTAACGACGACCTGCTGTGCCGCTATGCCGGCGACCGCTTTGCCATCCTGCTGCCAGGGACAGATCATGCCGCCGCCGGCCGCATTGCCAGCCACCTGCGCAATGTAGTGGGCCAACTAGCCTGGCATACCCGGCAGCAAGGCATCCGGCTACATCTGGGCGCCAGAGTGGTCAGTGCCGAGATGGCAGGCGATGTGGCGTCCCAACTGGCCGCGCTGAATGCGGCACTGGAACCCGCTATGCCGCTCCAGGCGCAGGCAGCCTGAGCCCATGCTGGCCGATTGCTATAGCCGCGATACGCCGCTGCTGCCTGCTATGCATCAGCCCGCCCTGCTGTTGTCGCTGGCGGCGCGGCGCGATATGGCAAGCGATATGCTGCTGCGCGGTACGGGACTGGAGGCGTTGGCCTTGAGCGAGGGGCGGGCAGCGGTCAGCCCAGCGCAGTTATTGACCATGCTGGGCAATCTGGCCAAGCAGGACGGGCAACGCGATGTGGCGTTCGAACTGGGGCAGCAATGGCTACCTGGCCACTACGGCAACATCAGCCTGGCCTTGTTGCAAGCGCCGAATCTGGCTGAGGCCTTGTCCTTGCTGATGACCCACCAGGATCAGCTATGCCCGCTACTGGGGCCCAGGTTACAGGTGGAAGGCAAGGAACTGCTGCTGTACTGGACCGACAGCGTGGGGGCGGGGGCCTTGATGCCGTTTTTGGTCGAGCTGCACATGACGGCCGTGAGTGCCCTGTGCCGCTGGCTGGCCGACAAGCCATTGCCCTGGCGCTACTGCTTCAATCGCACGCCACCACGCAACCTGGCGCAGCATCAGGTGCATCTGGGTAGCCACCTGCAGTTTGGCTGCCAGCTGGATGCCATGGTGCTGGATAGCCAGTGGCTGCATCAGCCCTGGCCCCGTAGCAATCCTGCGGCCTATGCCATGCTGAAGCAGCAACTGCTCAAGCAGGGCAGGCCACAGTACAGCCTGGTGCAAGTACTGTACGACCACCTGCGCGCAAAGATAGGCACCCCACCGACACTGGAAGAGGCTGCCACCCTGCTGGCCACCAGCCCGGCGACCCTCAAGCGCCACCTGGCCAAGCATGGCACGCACTTCCAAGCCTTGCTGGACCTGGTGCGGACGCATGAATCACTGCGCCTGATGCAGTACCATGGCTATGGTCAGGAGGCGCTCGCACAGTATTTTGGCTTTCACGATGCCCGCAATTTTCGCCGTTCGTTCAAGCGGTGGACAGGCATGGCGGCGAGCCTGCCCTTCTCGTTGGCTGAGGCGCCCTAGTGGCTGGCCTGGCTTGGCACTTCTGAAAGGGTTGGCCTACCGGCGCCTCGCAGCGGATTTGCCTGCGAGGCACCGGTACACGCAGCCTAGACCGCCTGGCTGAAGCGCAAGTTACCGTCCACATAATCCACCACCACCGTTTGCTTGGCGCTGAAGGCGCCGCCCAGTATGGCCTTGGCCAGTGGGTTCTCGATTTCGCTCTGGATGGCGCGCTTCAAGGGGCGCGCGCCGTAGACCGGATCGAAACCTGCGGTGGCGATGTGGCGTAGTGCCGCGTCGGTGACAGTCAGGCCCATGTCCATGGCTGCCAGCCTTGCCTGCAGGCGCTGCAGCTGGATGCGGGCGATACCGGCAATCTGATCCTCGCCCAGCGCGTGGAATACCACGACTTCGTCTATGCGGTTGAGGAACTCGGGACGGAAATGGCCCTTGACCTCGCCCATGACGGCCAGCTTGACCAATTGGTAGTCGTCGGTGGCCATGGCCTGGATATGCTGCGAGCCCAGGTTGCTGGTCATCACGATCACGGTGTTCTTGAAATCCACGGTGCGGCCCTGGCCATCGGTCAGGCGACCATCGTCCAGCACCTGCAGCAGCACGTTGAACACATCAGGGTGGGCTTTCTCCACCTCGTCCAGCAGGATGACGCTATAGGGCTTGCGCCGCACGGCTTCAGTCAGATAGCCGCCTTCTTCATAGCCTACATAGCCGGGAGGGGCGCCAATCAAACGGCTGACTGAGTGCTTCTCCATGAACTCGCTCATATCCACCCGGATGATGTGTTCCTCGGTATCGAACAGAAAACTGGCCAGGGCCTTGCACAGCTCGGTCTTACCCACGCCGGTCGGGCCCAGGAACAAAAAGCTGCCATAGGGCTTGTTGGGGTCGGCCAGGCCGGAGCGGGAGCGGCGGATAGCGTCCGCCACCAGGGTGACGGCTTCGTTCTGGCCTACCAGGCGCTGGTGCAGGGCTTCTTCCATCTTGAGCAGCTTGTCGCGCTCGCCTGACATCATCTTGCTGACGGGTATGCCGGTGGCGCGGCTGACTACCTCGGCGATCTCCTCGGCACCTACCTGGGTGCGCAGCAGCTTGTTCTGGGTGGGACCGCTCTCGGCGGCCTCGGCAACATGCAGCTTGGCCTCCAGCTCGGGCAGCTTGCCGTATTGCAGCTCGCTCATCTTTTGCCAGTCGCCACGGCGCCGCGCTTCTTCCATCTGCTGCTTGAGCTGTTCGATTTCCTCGCGGATGGCCTGGGAGCCCAGTACCGCAGCTTTCTCAACTTTCCATATCTCTTCCAGGTCGGAGTATTCCTTCTCCAACCGGCCGATTTCTTCTTCAATCAAGCCCATACGGCGAATGGAGGCCTCATCCTTCTCGCGGCGGATGGCTTCGCGCTCGATCTTGAGCTGTATGGTGCGCCGCTCCAACTTGTCCATGACCTCGGGCTTGGAGTCGATCTCCATTTTGATGCGCGAGGCGGCTTCGTCTATCAGGTCTATGGCCTTGTCCGGCAGGAAGCGGTCGGTGATATAGCGATGCGACAACTCGGCAGCGGCCACGATGGCCGGGTCGGTAATCTCCACGCCGTGGTGTATCTCGTATTTCTCCTGCAGGCCACGCAGGATGGCGATGGTGGCTTCCACACTGGGCTCGTCCACCAGCACCTTCTGGAAGCGACGTTCCAGCGCGGCATCCTTCTCGATGTACTTGCGGTACTCGTCGAGGGTGGTGGCACCCAGGCAATGCAGTTCACCACGGGCCAGGGCTGGCTTGAGCATATTGCCGGCATCCATGGCGCCTTCTGCCTTGCCAGCGCCGACCAGGGTGTGGATCTCGTCGATAAAGATGATGGTATTGCCTTCATCCTTGGCCAACTCATTGAGCACGGCCTTGAGGCGCTCTTCGAATTCACCCCGATATTTGGCGCCCGCCAGCAAGGAGGCCAAGTCGAGTACCAGCAGCTTCTTGTGCTTGAGCGATTCAGGTACTTCGCCATTGATGATGCGCTGGGCCAGGCCTTCGACGATGGCGGTCTTGCCCACGCCGGGCTCGCCTATCAGCACCGGGTTGTTCTTGGTGCGGCGTTGCAGTACCTGGATGGCCCGGCGTATTTCATCATCACGGCCTATCACCGGGTCCAGCTTGCCCTGGCGGGCTCGCTCGGTCAGATCCAGGGTGTATTTGCTGAGGGCCTCGCGTTTTTGCTCGGCATCGGCACTGTTGACGGCCTCACCACCACGCACAGCATCCACGGCGGCCGTGATGGCCTCCTTCTTGCCGCCGTTGTCCTTGAGCAGGCGGCCGGTTTCGCCTTTGTCCTCGGTCAGGGCCAGCAGGAACAAGTCGGAAGAGATGAACTGGTCGCCACGCTTGGTCGCGGCCTTGTCTGTCAGGTTCAGCAGATTGGCCAGCTCTTTGGAAACCGTGATCTCGCCGCCCGTACCACTGACCTGTGGCAGGCGCTTGATGGCGCCCTCCAGCCCGGTGCGCAAGGGGTTGATATTGACGCCTGCGCGCGCCAGCAAGGAACCCGCGCCTGATTCGGCGTCGTAAAGCAGGGCCAGCAGGGTGTGCTGGGGCTCGATATAGCCATTGTCGTTGGCCAGGGCCAGGCTCTGGGCGTCGGCCAGGGCTTGCTGGAATTTGGTGGTCAGTTTGTCGTAGCGCATGATGATGGCTCCCGTTGTTCAATACTCCTTAGTTGGGGCAAGTCTGCACCGTTTTCAAGCACAAGCTGCGTATTCGGGCGATAGGTTTGATCTTGGTCAAAATTGCCGGGAACTTGCGCCGCCCTCTGGCTGACTACCCTGTTAGCGTACCCACGGCAGGCTGGCGAAGCAGCGCCACAGCCCGGCTGTACGTTGCCAGGGAAGTCGGTGCCTGGCACCGATACAACAAGCTGAACCACGATGCGCGATGTGTCCGCAATGGCCGGGCAGTCGCAGCCGATGTCACTGACCCACCTCGCTTGGGCAGGCCTGCATGCCAGGTCGCACCAGCAATGCATAGCGGAGAACGGTTGGCGGCACTGAATGACACTTGCTGGTAACGGGCAGGGCAAGCGTCCAATCGGGGAGGATAGCCATGGACTACACCCTGTTTGCCCAGACCGTCCTGCTATTGCAGGACAACCATCTGGTGGTGATCGGACTTTGCCTGGTATCGGCCATTCTGTTATCCGAGTGGCTGCATCGCCTGTTGCCGCATCTGCCGGCGATTACCGGCTATTTGTTGACGGGCCTGTTGATGGGCCCCTATGTGCTTGGGCTGCTGGATGGCGAAAACCTGGCTCAGTTGAGCCTGTTCTCCGATATCGCCATCGGCATCCTGCTGTTCGAGTTGGGGCGGCATCTGGACTGGCGCTGGCTCAGGGGCGAGCCCCGTCTGGTCATGCTGATCCTGCTGGAAAGCCTGGCGGTATTCTTTGCCGTCTATCTGCTGCTCTGGGGTATGGGACTACAGCCACTGGCGGCCGGCCTGCTGGCGATCATCGCCATCACCACCTCTCCCTTGATACTGTTGCCGGTATTACGCGAATCACGTGCTGAAGGCCGCGTCAGCGATTGGGCGCAGGTATTTGCTGCCGCCAATAATATGCTGGCCCTGGTGGCGGCGGTACTACTGGTTGCCCTGGCCCATCTTACCCAGACAGGGGGCTGGCAACAGGCGCTGATCGGGCCTATGCGTGAACTATTGGGCGGCTTGGCTCTGGGGCTGCTGGCAGCCTGGTTGACCTGCCGTTTCCTGCACTGGCTAAGGGCGCATGGCCCGCATGATGTGTTACCGACCTTGTTTCTGTTCGGTGCTGTCGTGGCGGTGCTTGGGACGGCCAAGGCGCTGGCGTTTTCACCCTTGCTGGCCGTGCTGGCGCTGGGCTTCGGGTGCCGTCATATCGAATCGGGCGAGGCGGTGCTGGGCATGCAGCTCGACCCACTGCGCAGCCTGTTTGTCTGCGTGTTGTTCGTACAACTGGGTGCCAGCCTTAATCCTTCGGCCTGGCAAGGCGTGGCGGTATGGGCCTTGCTGTTCCTGCTGGTACGCACGCTGGCAAGGGTGGCCATACCGTATCTGATCGCGCCGTTCTGTGGTTTGCGGCATGCCCAGGGGGGCTGGTTGGGCGTTGTGCTGATTCCCATGTCCAGCCTGGGCCTGCTCACGGTGCATGCGTCGGTCACAACACTGCCGGAGCTGGACCCGCAGGCCGCCGGTATTGCGGTGGCGGCCTTGATGGTCATGGAGTTGCTGGGGCCGATTTCCACCCGTTGGGCCTTGAAGCAGGCGGGCGAGATAGCCGAGGAGGGGCGCCATCATGTCAAATCCTGAACTGGACGAAATGCTGCGCTTCCAGGGGAGTGAAGCATTGACCATGGGGGTGGAGCTGGAGCTGCAGATACTCTCGCGGCACGATTACAACCTCACCCGGGGCGCTACTGATCTGCTGGCCCAACTGGCCCGGCAGGATCATCCCGGCAATGTCGTGCCGGAGATTACCGAGGGCATGATAGAGCTCAATTCCTCGGTGCATCATGATTACAGTTCGCTGGTGGCCGAGCTGGAGACGCTACGCGACCATATGGTGGCGGCCGGGGATAGACTGCACCTGGCGCTGGCAGGTGGCGGTACCCACCCGTTCCAGCGCTGGCACGAACAGCGCATCTATCCCAAGGAGCGCTACCTCGCGCTATCGGAGATGTATGGCTATCTGGCCAAACAGTTCACCGTGTTTGGACAGCACATCCATATCGCCTGCCGAGATGGTGATGAGGCCGTCAGGATGACCCGGCTGGTCTCACGCTATGTGCCTCACTTCATTGCCTTGTCAGCCAGCTCGCCTTACTACCAGGGCGTAGATACCGCCTTTGACAGTGCCAGGTTGTCGGCGGTCAATGCTTTTCCACTCTCGGGCACCATGCCGCCGGTTTACAGCTGGCGGGAATTCTGTGACTACTTCACCCGCATGGTTGAGTATGGCGTGGTGCAGAGCATGAAGGACTTTTACTGGGACATCAGGCCCAAGCCCAACTACGGCACCATCGAGGTCAGGGTCTGCGATACACCGCTTGCGCCCCGCCAAGCTGCCCGCCTGGCCGCCTTTGCCCAGGCGCTGGTGGCCTGGTTACGGCAGGAAACCCGCCGTGCGCCACATCCAGACCTGGGGATGGCCTATAGCTACAATCGCTTTCAGGCATGCCGCTTTGGGCTCTCTGCCCAGTTTATCGATGTGGCCACACGTAGCCAGCGTGCCCTGCACGAAGACCTGATCGACACCCTGACCAGGCTGATGCCGGTGGCGGCCGACCTGCACAGCGAAGCCGCCATCAGCGAATTGCTGGGGCAGGTACTGCGTATGGATAACGATGCTGCCTGGTTGCGGAGTGTGGCAGGGCGGGAGTGCTCACTTAGCCATGTGATGCTCAGGCAGGTAGAACGCTGGGCGGGACGGGAGGTATCACTTCAATGACACGGCAGCATCTCGTCACTTATCGCTCTCGATAGGTGTTTTGTCTCTTTCAGCACGCCAGCGGGAGACCATGCTGGTAGGGTACGTGGTGCATAGAAAACCCACTGAGAGCTGCTTCATGCCTGTTACCTACTGCCACACAGATACGCGCCCAAATTGGTGGGTGCGTGTCAGCTACGGTCTGTTGCTTCTGCAAATGGTGCTTATGTCGCCAGTCGTTGGTGGCATGGCAGCGCTGCTGCTGGCGATTGCGCTTGTATGGGGCAGGCGACGTTGCCTCGCA
This sequence comes from Chitinimonas sp. JJ19, assembly GCF_036961565.1. Taxonomy (NCBI): domain Bacteria; kingdom Pseudomonadati; phylum Pseudomonadota; class Betaproteobacteria; order Neisseriales; family Chitinibacteraceae; genus Chitinimonas; species Chitinimonas sp. JJ19. The sequence continues at coordinate 12,020 of NZ_JBAMDD010000004.1, read as the reverse complement.
TTGCCGCAGGACAATCGCTTACGCAGGCTACTGCTGGGCTGGGCCAAAGCGGGTGCCATGCTTTACGCGGCGTTCTGGTTGTCCTTGCTGACGGCAGTGTTGTGGCAGGCTTCCGATCAAATCGCGTCTGGCACGCAGCGGAGTGGCCTGAGTGAAATGCCTGAATATTTGCTTAAGTCTACTGCGCTGATCTTGGCAATGGCTGTTGCGGGCTACTTGTTCTGGAAGGGATTTCGTCGGTTTGAGCGTTGGCGAGGGCTGCTCGTGGCGGCTATGGTCATCTCCATGCTTGTTCTGGTGCAGGGTCTGAATGCAAGCGCAGTACTTGAGTTCGTGGACGGATTCAAAGCTGGCTACAGCGGTGGACGCCAGACCAAAGAGCATGTCCAAGCGCCGAGCAAAGCACTAACGAACTCGCTACCTGCGACCTTATCGAGTTCTTCTGAGATCAGGGCGTTCATGTACTTTCTGATGTTTGCTGTTGCTGCGGCCATCGCTTTGGCAACAGCAGCGCGTTTGAGCAATAGGGATGAGCAATTCGAAATCTCCAGGCTGGAGTCGGAAAACCAGCGTGAGCGCGTTGCTCGCGAACTGGCCGAGGCTAGGCTGAAGCTGTTGCAAGCACAGATAGAACCTCACTTCTTGTTCAATACACTGGGCGCATTGCAGCATCGTGCAGAGGGGAAGGCTCCGGAGGCTGCGGCCTTGGCCGCGGACCTCATACGATTCTTGCGGGGTAGCATGGATACGCTTCGGGCCGAACAAACCACGCTAAAGGACGACTTTGCCCTGGCTGAAGCTTATCTGGGGGTTATGCAAGCCCGTATGGGCGAGCGCCTGCGGTTTCACATGGATTTGCCCGCTGAACTGTACGGCGAGCCGCTTCCCAGTATGGTACTTCTGACGTTGGTGGAAAACGCGATCAAACACGGCATAGAGCCCTATCCACCAGGGGGAGATATTGTGTTGAGCGCTGCACGGGAAGGCGCCAACCTGGTAGTCAGTGTGGCGGATACCGGGCGGGGGGTGAGTGATATCCCGGGTAGTGGCGTAGGCTTGGCCAATATTCGTAGCCGCCTCCAGTTGCGATACGGTGATACCGCAAAGTTGCTGCTGGAAGAAAACGAGCCGCAGGGTTTTGTTGCACGCTTGGTCTTGCCGCTGGCTCAGACTCCGTAAGGGCTACCTGATACGGGTAGCCGGTTTTATACTGCAGTGGCTGCGCAAAGGCGCATTGCTTCCTTGGAGCAATGCGCCTTTTGCATTAGTTGAATGCTCAAGCAATGTGGCTGCCGTCGCAGTACTGCGCTACGCGCAAAACATTCGTCTTACCTAACTCTGCTATGCCGCCTCATCGTTTTCACTCGCGCCTTGTCTTGCTCAGAGCCTGTTCACGATCTTTTCGCCTCGGCGCTGGACCGGAAAAGGGTCAGGGACAAGGCGGACGACGCAGGCAATAACGGGTTATTACCAAGGAGTCCAAAGTAGTACATGGCCCTTTTCCGGTCCAGCCCTACGGGCTCCCGTACGGGCTCCCGTACGGGTTCCGGGTATTGCCGGTAGCGACCGCCGCGGCAGCGACCGGCGTTACAAGCCGCTTACGGTACCGGAACCCGTACCGCGGCGCGGCTTGTGCCTTGTCCGCTACCCGGCACTGCCCGGAACGCCGAGGCGAAAAGATCGTGAACAGGCTCTCTGAGGCTGAGGTGTCCGGCAGTCCCATTACGGCGCGATGACTGCGGCGATGCTTATCGTCACTGGTCCGCGCGATTCCGTATTTGGTCGCCTATGGGCTGCGCCGCAGCGGTATCAACAATATGGTTACGCCACCAACAAGACGAGAGGGGAGCGCGCAGATGCCCAGCACCATGGCACTAGTATCAGGTAGTCCAGCCAAGCCCGTACCAGCGAGGGCACCCGGCATGATGTGGCTGGGGTATGGCTTGGCGATCCTGCTGTTGACCGATTTGCTGATACGCACATTACCGGAACACTGGGAGATCTGGTTTGACACCCATTCCGGCGTCAGCCTCGGCATCAGCCTGGCCATGGCGGTGGTGGCGTGGCTGCTGTGGGCCCGCCTGCTGCACCCGGCCTGGAGTGGACTGTCGCAGGACCATCGTTGGCGCCGCCGCTGGTTCATCGCGGCCAAAGCGATAGGTTGGCTAGGTGTGCTGCTGGGTGGCGCGCATGTGATTTCGTCGTTCCTGCTGGCGGCAGATGTCGTGATGAACATGCCTGGTGAAGACCTGGGTGTGGCGGAGCATGCCTGGATCAGGCGGCACAGAAACGGTTACTGGTTCTTTACCATCCTTCTGCTTGCGCTATGGATGGCGGTGGCATACGGTGCCTGGCTAGCCTACCGGCGCTTCGAGGGGTGGCGCCACCTGTTCAGTATCGTGCTGTTTGTGGTGTTGATATTCATGGCCACGTTCAGTGCGGGCGTTGTCAGTGCTTTCACTGGGCGGGTGTTGGCGAAGCACCCGATCAATGGGATCGCCAAGCAAGCGGAAGTTCGCAACGAGAAGCCCAAGCTACAGGTGCACACCGCCTATTTCCTGCTTTTGCTAGCGGCGGCTGGAGTAATTGGTATATCCGCATCGGCGCGCCTCCGTAACCGTGACGACCAGCTGCTGATCAGCAAGTGGGAGGCCGAGGCCTTGCGCGAGCGTACAGGGCGCGAGCTGGCGGAGGCGCAGCTGAAACTGCTGCAGGCACAGATAGAACCGCACTTCCTGTTCAACACCCTGGGGGCCTTGCAGCAGCGGGCTGAAGGCAAGGCGCCAGAGGCGGCAGCACTGGCAGCTGATCTGGTGCGCTTTCTGCGTGGCAGCATGCAAACCTTACGGGCCGAGCAAACCACACTGCAGGAGGAGTTTGGCCTGGTGGAGGCTTACCTGGGCGTGATGCAGGCGAGGCTGGGTGCGCGCTTGCGCTACCGGCTGGACCTGCCGTTCAGCCTGGCGGGGCAAGCCTTGCCCAGCATGATGCTGCTGACTCTGGCGGAGAACGCGATCAAACATGGTATCGAACCATGCCCAGACGGTGGTGAGGTGTTGGTGCAAGCCTGCAGCGACGGCACGAAGCTGACCCTGTGTGTCGTGGACACGGGAGCTGGCGTCAGCGATATCCCCGGTACGGGTGTGGGCCTGGACAATATCCGCACCCGCCTGAAATTGCGCTATGGCAGCGCCGCCTGCCTTGAGCTTGAAGAAAACCAGCCGCAAGGCTTTGTGGCGCGCATCACGCTACCCATGGTCAACCAGCCGGAAGGGGTATGGGCATGAATCCCTTCCTGATGCTGAGACAGTATGTGGTGGCGACGCGGCCACGCATGATTGCCCTGGTTGTGGTGATGGTGGTGCTGCAGGCGGTACTGGGCATACTGGCCAAGAAGGCCTTTGTCGCTGCGGGTTTGCCTAAAGGTGTCATGGAACTGCTGGTGCTAGGTATCAAGTTCGCTGTGTTGGCAGGTTTTTTCATCCTGGTCAAACCGGTATGGGCCAAGCAGCAAGGGCTAGGCGGAAACGATGTAGGCCCTCGCTCTGCCACTCGCTTTGGGCGCCTTTTCTTGGCCAGTGAGCGCTACAGCGCATGGTGGTACAAATCCGAACAGCATATCCAGCAACGTGATGTCGACAGGTTGGACAAACTGTTCACCACGGGCCGTGGACGCCTGCTGATCGGCGCATGGCTACTGGGTTTCAGTATCGTGGCTGTTCTGCTGTCCGGGATAGAGGTGACCCGATTCCAGGTCGCCGCCACCTGGCATTCACCCTCTCCCTATTTAGGTGTGGCGGGCTTGGTGATGGGCGTGTTGACAGGCTGGATGGTGCTGGATCTGTGGGTGGGCTACCGGAAGTATGCGGGCAGGCTATGGTATTTCGCAGGCATCATGCTGCTGGTCATGGTGCTGGTTACCATCTTGCTATGGGCCATGCTGCTGCTCGTTGACGGTAAACGGGATTTTTCGCAGCTAGGCGTCGTGCTGATGGCCTCCGGCGGCGCTTCCTTTCTGCTGCTTTTGCTGTTTGTATCGGTGGTCGCGCTGGTTTCATCGATGCGCAACATGGAATACGCAGTCGAAACCAATGAGCTACGCCATCAGGCCGAGAAGGCGGAGGCCGAGCTCAAGTTGCTGCAGGCGCAGATAGAGCCGCATTTTCTCTTCAATACCCTGGGGGCGCTGCAGCACCGGGCAGAAGGCAAGGCCCCCGAAGCGGCTGCCCTGGCTGCTGACCTGATCCGCTTTTTGCGCGGCAGCATGGCAACGCTGCGGGCCGAGCACACCACGCTCAAGGATGACTTTGCCCTGATCGAATCCTACCTAGCGGTCATGCAGGCCCGTATGGGGGAGCGTTTGCGCTATCGGGTGGAGCTGCCTGCCGAGCTGGGCAATCAGGCGGTGCCCAGCATGATGCTGCTGACCCTGGTCGAGAATGCGCTGAAGCACGGCCTGGAGCCTTACGCACCCGGTGGCGAGGTGGTGGTAACCGGTTGTGTGGATGGCGGCTGCATGCTGCTGACCGTTGCCGACACCGGCCGAGGTGTCAGTGACATACCGGGCACCGGCGTGGGGTTGGACAATATCCGTACCCGCTTAAAGCTCCGTTATGGCAGCGCGGCACGGCTGGAGCTTGAGGAAAACGAGCCGCAGGGGTTTGTGGCACGTCTACGGTTGCCGTTGGACGCTGGCAGGGTTTGAGATAGCCACCACGGCACGGGATGGACCTACAATCGGCCCATGAAAACCATTATGGTCTGTATCAAGCATCGCTATGCTGGCAACCCTTCCTGTGGCGGCCGGGGCAGTGATGCCCTGGCTTGTGCGCTGGAGCGCTTGATCGCGGACAGGCAGGCGCCGGTGAAGGTGCATCGCTTTCCCTGCCTGGGGCTGTGCGAGTTAGGGCCGAACATGAAGGTGGTGGCGGGTGAGATGTTCCATCATGTCAGCGAGGCGATGCTGCCCGATATCTTGCAGTCGGCGCTGGACGAACCGGAAACCTAGTTCGTTGTTGATGCCGCCAATCTCGTCGTTTGTCTCCTTGCGCTGGGCGCTGGCAGCTGTCCGCATTAATCTGCCATGACTCCCCAAGGGCAAACCGGCATGCTTGAGAACACCCACATCATTGAAACCCAGGCAGCCGCTGCTGAAACCCTGCCTATTGCGCATGGCTGGCTGGCACGCACCTTTCAGCAGGGCGATCGATTCAACGCCTGGCTGATCGGTTCGCAGTCCCAGCTTAGTCAGCAACAGTTGGATGAAGTGGACGGTCTGGTCAGATCCCCTAAAGCCTGGTTGATAGGTGGCGTGCTGTCTGTCTTGATCCTGGTGATGGCCTTTCTTGTCTGTGCGTTCGACAGCCAGATGGTGCTGCAACGCCTGCCCGATGATAGCTGGCATATCAGCACCAAGCTCATCCGACAGCCGCTGCCATTCTCGTTCTGGCCTTGGGTCATCGGTACGTGGCTGTTGGTGTTCTGGGCGGTACTGGATGTCTGGTACGGCTATCGGAAATATCTGAACGGGTTGCGTGGTTATCTCAAGCTGGCGGTCTGGGGTACCCTGCTGCCCATGCTGTTGATTATCCTGTTGGGCGTCTTTAGCGTGCTATTGCGTGCACCTGCCTCGCCTTTGCAGTCATTGGCAGAAATGCTGCAGGGCTTGCTGCTGGGGCTGGCGGCCTTGCTGGTGATGGGGTTGGGTATAGGCATTGCGGCGATACTGACCGTGGTGGTTTCGCACTGGCGCAACAAGGAGATCGAGGAGCTACGCAGTAGGCTGACCGCCGAAGCCGATGCCGAGCGGCTGGCCAGGCAGTTGAGCGAGGCGCAGCTGAGGCTGCTGCAGGCGCAGATAGAGCCTCACTTCTTGTTCAATACCCTGGGGGCAGTGCAACAGCTGGCAGAGGATGGTGCCCCGCGCGCTGCCAACCTGACCGCCAGCCTGATCCAGTTCCTGCGCAGCAGCCTGGCGCAGCTGCGCAATGGCGTGGTGACGTTGGGCCAGGACTTTACCCTGGTGGAGGCCTATCTGCGCATCATGCAGGCCAGGCTTGGTAGCCGCTTGCGCTATGCATTGGAACTGCCGCCGGATCTCGCCAGCCAGACCATACCCAGCATGATGCTGCTGACTCTGGTGGAAAACGCGATCAAGCATGGTATTGAGCCTGCGCTACGGGGTGGCAGCATTACGGTGAGTGCCAGCGTGGAGGGGGGGCAACTTTGCCTGCAGGTGCGTGATACCGGTGTGGGCTTGCCGCCCATACTGGAAGGCGGTGTAGGGTTGGCCAATATCCGAGAGCGACTGCAACTGGGCTTTGGTGAGCGTGCCGGCCTGACCCTGCTGGCGCAGGAGGAGGGCGCGCTGGCTGAGTTGCGTTTGCCGCTGATTGATGGCGCCAAGCCTTAGAGCCTGTTCAAAGCCTTTTCGCCGCGCGCCGGCCCTCCGGGTTCGCAGCCTTGCCGGCGAATGGCGGCGTTGCAAGCCGCTGACGGTACCCGTACCGCTGCGTGGCTTGCGCCTTGCCCTTCATCCGGCAAGGTTGCGAACGACGCGGCGAAAAGACTTTGAACAGGCTCTTAGCGCCGCTGCAACACCGAGAAGAAGAAACCCAACTGGCGCTACGGCGCCGGCTGTGGGTTTGATACGCTCCCATCGGGTTGGATTGATGCCTTTGCGGCTGTGGCTACCTTGGTGCGATGTGGCTTCGCCAGTTAGGCAATAACACTTTGAAGCAGAGAGAATAATGAGTACACGTATCCTGATCGCCGAAGACGAACCGCTGATGCGCGAGCGCCTGGAAGGCTTGTTGCAAAAGACTTGGCCTGAGGCTGAGCTGGTAGCCGTAGCCGAGAATGGTAATGACGCCTGGGATGGCTACCTGGAATACGAGCCTGATGTGGTTTTCCTCGATATCCGCATGCCTGGGTTATCTGGGCTGGAAGTGGCCGAGCGTATAGCGGGTGGCGCCCATGTAGTGTTTGTGACGGCATACGATCAGTACGCGGTGGAGGCGTTTGAGGCTGGCGCAGTGGATTACCTGCTCAAACCGGTCGAAGTGGATAGGTTGGCCAAGGCGATTGAACGCATCAAGACCAAGCTGGCCGCCCAGCCGGCCGACTTGGCCGAGATTTTGAGCAAACTGAAATCGGTGGTGCCGCAGCAATCTGCTGAGAAGCTCAAGTGGATCAAGGCCACGGTGGGCAAGCAGATCAAGCTGATCAATGTGGAAGACGTGCTGTTTTTTCAGTCGGATACCAAGTACACCCGCGTTGTGCTGGCGGACTCCGAGGCGCTGATACGGACCCCGCTGAAGGATTTGCTGGCGGGGTTGGACCAGGAAAAGTTCTGGCAGATACACCGAGGCACCATGGTCAATGTCAATGCGATTGCCGCCGCTGAGCGCATTGATGCCGAGCGTATGCAGGTGCTGGTGAAGGGGTGCAGCGAAAAGCTGCCGGTCAGCCGCGCTTTTACCCATCTGTTTAGGGATTGAGCGTCAGGTAGGTGAGTCGTGCATCGGGTGCCGCCCAGCCTTGTGGCTAGCACCCGCCAGACAATTATTCTTCTGCTTTGGCTTTCTCGCCTATCTTGCCTTCGGTGCCGGCCAGGAGATTGAGCAGGTTGCGCTTGTGGCGCTGTATCAGCAATGCGGCAATCAGCAAGACCGCGCCGAATAATGCGGGCCGGCCAGGCAGTAGCAGATGGCAGGCTATGGGCGCCGCGACGGCGGCCACAATGGCGGCCAGTGACGAGATACGGGTGGCTGCAGCCATGACCAGCCAGACAGCCAGAGTGGCGAGGCCCAGGCGCCAATCCAGCGTCAGCAGTACGCCGGCCGCTGTGGCGACGCCTTTGCCACCCAGAAAGCGGAAGAACACCGGCCACATATGGCCTACGGTGACGGCCACTGCCACCGCAGCCAGCCAGGGGTCGGGAAGGTCGGCCAGCTTGGCGGCCAGTACCACCACCACGGCTTTGAGCGTATCGCCCAGCAAGGTGAGCACGGCGGCCAGCTTTTTGCCTGAACGCAGCACATTGGTGGCACCGGGGTTGCCCGAGCCGTAAGAGCGCGGGTCTGCCATCTTCATCGCACGGCTGACGATGACGGCAAAAGACAGCGAGCCGACCAGGTAGGCGGCGATCACAAAGGCAAGCGGCAAGGCGTAGGGCGGCATCTACAGAATTCCACTACAATGGGCAGCCTCGGATTCTAAGCCGGTTGCGGCATTCAGCGATAGCGAGCAAGCGCTGGAGCATGCACTGGGACACGATATGGACATTATTTACCTGCACGGTGTGAAGGCCAGGACGCTGATTGGCGTCTACGATTGGGAGCGCGTAGCACCCCAGGTGGTGGAGATAGACCTGGAGCTGGGCATACCCAGCGCCCGCGCCTGCCAGACCGATGAACTGGCCGATACCATAGACTATGCCAAGGTGGTGGAGCGCCTGCGGGGTGTATTGGCCGAGCAGCACTTCCTGCTGCTGGAGCGCTTGGCTGAGCACATTGCCCAGGACGTGATGGGCGAATTCGGTACACCCTGGGTGCGGGTGTCGGTCACCAAGCTAGGTATACTGCACGAGGTGGGCCGTGTCGGCGTCACGGTTGAGCGTGGTCACCGAGGCGGTTGATGCGGTGGTAAAACAACAAAAGCGACCGAGTGGTCGCTTTTTGTTTGGCCTGCGTGTGTCGCTTTATTGCTTCTCGAACCAGGCCATGGATTCGACGTGGCCGGTGTGGGGAAACATATTGACCACGCCGGCGGTTTTCATGGTGTAGCCCTTGACGTTGACTAGCACATTGGCGTCGCGCGCCAGGGTGGCGGGGTTGCAGCTGACATAGACGATGCGCTTGGGGCCATGTTCGGCCGAGATGGATTTGCACACTTCCATGGCGCCGTCACGTGGGGGGTCGATCAGCATGCGGTCGAAGTGGCCCAGGCCAGCCATGATTTCTTCGGTCATTTCGAACAGGTTGGCGACCTGGAATTCGGTCTGGTTTTCCAGGCCGTTCTTGATGGCGTTTTCGCGGGCGCGTTCAACCAGCTGCTGGCTGCCTTCTATGCCCAGCACCTGGGCGCCAAGGCGGGCGATAGGCAGGGTGAAGTTGCCCAGGCCGCAGAATAGATCGGCAATCCGCTCGCCCGGCTGTGGATCCAGCAGGCGCAATGCACGGCCGACCAGTACACGGTTGATATGCGGGTTCACCTGGGTGAACTCGGTGGGCTTGTAGGGCATGACGATACCGAACTCGGGCAGACTGTAGCTGAGCTGCGGGGCATCGAGTGGGTAGAAGGGGTAAGCCGTGTCCGGCCCCTTGGGCTGTAGCCAGAACTGCACCTGGTATTGGTCTGCAAAGCTGCGTAGCAGGGCTTCGTCGCCGGTGTTGATGGGGTCCATGATGCGCAGGACCAATACATCTACATGTTCGCCCACAGCCAGCTCGATCTGCGGCATGCGTTCGCGGATGCTGAGTTGCATGACCAATTCGCGCAGCGGCACCAGCATGTCGGAAATCTTCTGTGGGAGGATTTCACAGGACTTCATGTCGGCAATAAAGCTGGAGCGCTTTTCGTGGAATCCCACCAGCACGGTGCCTTTTTTGGCCACATAGCGGGCCGACAGGCGGGCACGGTGGCGGTAGCCCCAGGTGGGGCCGTATATAGGCGTCAGCAGGGTTTCTGGCTTGACTTCGCCGATACGCGAGAGGTTTTCTTCCAGCACGCGTTGCTTGGCGGCCACCTGGCCACTGGCCTCGGCATGCTGCATGGAGCAGCCACCGCATACGCCATAGTGCTGGCACTGCGGCGTGGTACGCAGAAAGCTTTCCTTCAGCACGGCTACGGCCTGGGCATTTTCGAAGGTGGGTTTTTTGCGGTAGCTGGAGTACTCGACCACTTCGAAAGGCAGGGCGCCATCGATGAAGATGGTCTTGCCATCCACGTGGGCGACACCATGGCCGTCGTAGTCCAGGGATTCTATGGTGGCGACGGGATTACGGCGTGGTTCGGTCATGGTGTAAGGGCTGGGAAGCGGAAAAAGCCGGCGATTATAAGCGCTTGAGTCGTTTAGGGAAATTGCCTTTGGCCGGGGCGGCGGAAAAAACGAGGCCGACACTATCTGGGTGTCGGCCTGTGAGTCAGGCGGCGTAGGCCGCCTTCGAGGGAGATTGTGTCTGTTCGACTGATATCCGTTATAGCCCCCGGTATGCTGTTTGCAAGTCATTGTCATGCCGTCCGTCGTTTCATGAGCGGTCAATGGCATGCGGCTTGCCGTATGGCGGCCTGCCGACGCCCAGGGCAGTTACGGCTTTAAAATCAGGGCTATGCCTGCAACTGACGACGTTCGTTTATTCCTGGCGCTTTGGCCAGACGAGGCTGTGGCTGATGCCCTGCATGCTGCCAGTGGCAGGCTGCAGGCCTTGTGCGGCGGGCGCCGCATGCGGCGAGACACCCTGCACCTGACCCTGGTGTTCATGGGAGATACGCCCAGAGCGCGCCTGCCTGCACTGATGGCGGCGCTGGCCCAGGTAGCCTTGGTGCCTGCCGAGTTACGGCTGGATCACTATGGCCGCTGGCGTCCTGGCATCACCTGGTGGGCGCCATCGGACCCGCCGGCTGCCCTGTTGCAGCTTGTGGATAACTTGCGCACTACCTTGGATGGGCTGGGCCTGAAGTATGACCGCAAGGCCTTCAAGCCGCATGTGACCATGCTGCGCCATGGTCATCCACCACCGGCTTGGCCGGATGATGCGCCGCTAGTCTGGCCTATCAGGGGATTCCGGCTGGTGGCATCCTCGACAGAGGGAGAGCAGGGGCCGGAATACCAGGTGCTGGAGAGCTATCAGGTGGATGCCTAGGGGCAAGCAGGCTTACGGCTGCAGCCCACCCAACTGGGCATTGGCATTGCTCAGACTTTGGCGCTGCATCGCCTCTTGCTCCTGCACGATCGCTTGCACACGCATGAAATGCGCGTTGTAGCGATCCAGCAGGGCTTGATTGTTGAACGCCACATTGCCTTGCTCCACCTCCCATGCCTGGGGGTTGCTGGCCAGTAGATCCACCATTGCCGCCATTTCGTCTATGACCTGGTGTTCCAGCCCCCACAGCTTGTCTATGTTCCTGCGTGCCTTGACTAGGCCCTGTTCAAAGCCAGACTTGAGGTCTGCCTTGTCTGCTTCGCTCATGTTCAGTGTGCTAATGCTGGCCAGGGTGTGGTTTATGGCTTGATGGTTGCGAGCCTGGTAGGTATTAGCAATCTGGCGAACCTTGTGCACCAAGGCCCGGCGTTGATGGAAGCCAGGGTCTTGCGAGAATAGGCTGGCATTGAGCAGGCTCTCCCAGCCTGAATCGCTGATTTCGCGCTGATAATCGTTGCGCAAGGCAGTCAAATCGCGGAAGAAGGTCTTGATGAAACGCTCCATCTCGCCAGCTGAGCCGGTGGCTTTGGGCTTGGTATCGATAAGTGCGCCCTGCTTGGGTAGACCGTCCTGACCATTCAGTAGGTCGGCACTCATATTGTTGATCTCGCCACGGATCTCGCTCACCGCAACTTGCAAGGCTGCGCGATCGGCCTGTCGCTTGCTGGCGATGCTGTGGGCGGCCAGGCTGCCGAGACCAGCGGTGGCCAGTACGGCCAACAGGGCCATGCCGGCCTTGGTATTGCTGTGGCGCCGGCCGAAGATCAGGTAGAAAACCGTGAACAGCACGAAGGCCAAGGGCAGGTTATAGCCCACGGCATAGGCCAGGCTGGCGGCCTTGCCCAATGGCAGTATCACCGATAGCACCAACACGAGCAGGCAAAGCCCGGCCAGGCTGATGGCCCAGTGATGGGTGGAAGGTATCTGAGGACTGGGGGCGCTGTTGGGAGTCATGCAAGGCTCTATGGAACGGGTGGCTGCGGGGTGGGGGATCATAGCGCACTGGTTTGGCGCGGCACTATTTCAACGCACTGTAGCGGGCGTGTTGGATAGCACGATTGTTATCTGGGCATGGCCTGCGATGCACAGGCTCAT